>NZ_JOBX01000252.1:0-201 GCF_000720645.1 Streptomyces sp. NRRL S-378 | reverse complement strand
GAGGGTGGTGAGGTGGTGGTGGAGGGTGGGGTCGATGGTGAGGGGGACGGTGTCGCCGTGGTGGTCGGTGATGGTGGGCCGGGGGTGGTCGTAGGGGAGCTGGAGTTGGTCGGGGATGCCGTCGAGGGTGTGCTTCCAGTGGGCGAGTTGGCGGGTGGCGAGGGAGTCGGGGTCGTCCTCGGTGCCGAGGAGTTCGCGCTG
>NZ_JOBX01000251.1:0-201 GCF_000720645.1 Streptomyces sp. NRRL S-378 | reverse complement strand
GAGGGTGGTGAGGTGGTGGTGGAGGGTGGGGTCGATGGTGAGGGGGACGGTGTCGCCGTGGTGGTCGGTGATGGTGGGCCGGGGGTGGTCGTAGGGGAGTTCGAGTTGGTCGGGGATGCCGTCGAGGGTGTGCTTCCAGTGGGCGAGTTGGCGGGTGGCGAGGGAGTCGGGGTCGTCCTCGGTGCCGAGGAGTTCGCGCTG
>NZ_JOBX01000250.1:0-202 GCF_000720645.1 Streptomyces sp. NRRL S-378 | reverse complement strand
CATGGTGACCGCGACGACGGGTCTGCCGGACCACGAGCAGGGTATGGCGACCGGTTTGGCGACGATGACGCAGCAGATCGGTATCACGATGGGCACGCCCATTATGTCCGCGGTCGCCGCGGCCAACACCGACATCCACGCGGGCATCACCACCGCGGTGATCGTGAACACCGCGATCGTGGTGGTCGGGATCCTCACCACC
>NZ_JOBX01000249.1:0-202 GCF_000720645.1 Streptomyces sp. NRRL S-378 | reverse complement strand
GGTGGTGAGGATCCCGACCACCACGATCGCGGTGTTCACGATCACCGCGGTGGTGATGCCCGCGTGGATGTCGGTGTTGGCCGCGGCGACCGCGGACATGATCGGCGTGCCCATCGTGATACCGATCTGCTGCGTCATCGTCGCCAAACCGGTCGCCATACCCTGCTCGTGGTCCGGCAGACCCGTCGTCGCGGTCACCATG
>NZ_JOBX01000248.1:0-204 GCF_000720645.1 Streptomyces sp. NRRL S-378 | reverse complement strand
GATGCGCCGGGCTGCTGCCGTCGGGTCCGTTGCCCGGGGGCGGCGGTCCGAGCGCCGGCGCCGGGGGTTCGCCGAACGTCCTGCCCCGGCCGGGGAGGAGGCCGGGGCGTCGGGTGTCCGGGTGCCGTACGGATCCGGGCGGCAGCCCGTCGTGCGGGCGGGCCTGCCCCGTGACGCCGGGGGGAGGGGCGTCACGGGGGCGGG
>NZ_JOBX01000247.1:0-206 GCF_000720645.1 Streptomyces sp. NRRL S-378 | reverse complement strand
GGACGGCGTCACGGACATGACGGACCCAGTAGTCCGGGGACAGCAGCTCCTCCGTACCGGCGACCTTGCCCGTCACGTTGGAAACGACCGGAATGCTCGGCGCCCTGTAGGTGAGGCCGGCGGCGATCTCACGGAACTCCGCGAGCATCGGGTCCATCAGCAGCGAGTGGAAGGCATGGCTCACGGTCAGACGCTTCGTCTTGCGG
>NZ_JOBX01000246.1:0-208 GCF_000720645.1 Streptomyces sp. NRRL S-378 | reverse complement strand
GATACCGATCTGCTGCGTCATCGTCGCCAAACCGGTCGCCATACCCTGCTCGTGGTCCGGCAGACCCGTCGTCGCGGTCACCATGAACCCGACGATCACCAGCATGTTGCCGACACCACCCGCGAACGTCGCGACCAGCAGCAGCCACATCGACGCCGACGTCTCACCCAGAGCCACCAGGCTCAGCGTCGCCACCGCCTGCAGCACA
>NZ_JOBX01000245.1:0-208 GCF_000720645.1 Streptomyces sp. NRRL S-378 | reverse complement strand
GATACCGATCTGCTGCGTCATCGTCGCCAAACCGGTCGCCATACCCTGCTCGTGGTCCGGCAGACCCGTCGTCGCGGTCACCATGAACCCGACGATCACGAGCATGTTCCCGACACCACCCGCGAACGTCGCGACCAGCAGCAGCCACATCGACGCCGACGTCTCACCCAGAGCCACCAGGCTCAGCGTCGCCACCGCCTGCAGCACA
>NZ_JOBX01000244.1:0-215 GCF_000720645.1 Streptomyces sp. NRRL S-378 | reverse complement strand
CTGGTGGTGATCTGCGAGGGCCGGGACGCGGCGGGCAAGGGCGGCACGATCCAGCGGTTCACGGAGCGGCTCAATCCCCGCGGGGCGCGGATCGTGGCCCTGGACAAGCCGACCGAGCGGGAGGAGGGGCAGTGGTACTTCCAGCGGTACATACCCCACCTGCCCGCGGCCGGGGAGATCGTCTTCTTCGACCGGTCCTGGTACAACCGGGCCGG
>NZ_JOBX01000243.1:0-215 GCF_000720645.1 Streptomyces sp. NRRL S-378 | reverse complement strand
AGCACATCGGCGATCAAGGCCAGCAGCTCAGGCTCGTCGTTGGCTACCCGTCGCGACAGCAGTGTGTCGCCCTCAGCGTCCAGGACCAGGCAGTGGTGATGCCCCTTGCCGCAGTCGGTCCCCCCATATCCGGCTCATCGTGCTCCAGTCGTTCGTCCTCGTCTGCGTACCACGGACGACCTCGCCGGCATTGCTCTACACAGCGACCTGTTCGC
>NZ_JOBX01000242.1:0-215 GCF_000720645.1 Streptomyces sp. NRRL S-378 | reverse complement strand
ACCCTGAAGGGCCTGGGCGGCCTGGTCGGGCTTCAGGGCTGGGACGTGTTCAAGCAGTCCTGGACCGGCCTGGCCAAGCTGGGCACCGGCCTGGCGATCTCGTCGATCCCGGGTGTCGGGCCGTTGTTCCTGTCCGCGCCGGACGACAAGCTGCCCTCGTGGCTGCGGGACTCCCGTACGGCGATGAAGGAGACCGGCAAGGCGCTGCTGGCCTG
>NZ_JOBX01000241.1:0-215 GCF_000720645.1 Streptomyces sp. NRRL S-378 | reverse complement strand
CAGGCCAGCAGCGCCTTGCCGGTCTCCTTCATCGCCGTACGGGAGTCCCGCAGCCACGAGGGCAGCTTGTCGTCCGGCGCGGACAGGAACAACGGCCCGGCACCGGGGATCGACAGGATCGCCAGGCCGGTGCCCAGCTTGGCCAGGCCGGTCCAGGACTGCTTGAACACGTCCCAGCCCTGAAGCCCGACCAGGCCGCCCAGGCCCTTCAGGGT
>NZ_JOBX01000240.1:0-215 GCF_000720645.1 Streptomyces sp. NRRL S-378 | reverse complement strand
AGCACATCGGCGATCAAGGCCAGCAGCTCAGGCTCGTCGTTGGCTACCCGTCGCGACAGCAGTGTGTCGCCCTCAGCGTCCAGGACCAGGCAGTGGTGAGGCCCCTTGCCGCAGTAGGTCCCCCCATATCCGGCTCATCGTGCTCCAGTCGTTCGTCCTCGTCTGCGTACCACGGACGACCTCGCCGGCATTGCTCTACACAGCGACCTGTTCGC
>NZ_JOBX01000239.1:0-227 GCF_000720645.1 Streptomyces sp. NRRL S-378 | reverse complement strand
CGCGTACTCGCTGGTCACGTCGCGTGCGGCGCTGGAACACCGGGCGGTGGTCGTCGCCACCGGAACCGGCGATGCGGTCGTCGGCCTGCGGGCCCTCGCCGAAGGAGACGACGTCGCTGCCGTCGCTGCCGGCCGTCTGGCGGTGCTGTTCACGGGGCAGGGTGCGCAGCGCCTGGGGATGGGGCGTGAGCTGTACGGGGCCTTCCCGGTGTTCGCGGAGGCCTTCG
>NZ_JOBX01000238.1:0-232 GCF_000720645.1 Streptomyces sp. NRRL S-378 | reverse complement strand
GGATGAGGTTCCTTTGAAAAAGACCTGTCGGGCCTTCGGGCACTGGCAGGCAACCAAACACAGCGAGGACGTTGTGGTCAGTCGGTCTTATTCCGACCTGGACTGGCCCGCTCTTTCGTGCGTGTGCACCCGATACGGGTAAACATTCATGGAGAGTTTGATCCTGGCTCAGGACGAACGCTGGCGGCGTGCTTAACACATGCAAGTCGAACGATGAAGCCCTTCGGGGTGG
>NZ_JOBX01000237.1:0-233 GCF_000720645.1 Streptomyces sp. NRRL S-378 | reverse complement strand
CGCCGTCGAGGCTGCTCCGGCTCCGGCCGTCGAGGAGGCTGCGGCTGCTCCGGCTCCGCGTGCCCGTCGTCGTGCGACCCGCGCCGTGGCCGCTCCGGTGGCTGAGGCCGGCGAGGTTCCGGTTGTGGAGGCTTCGGCCGCCGTCGAGGCTGCTCCGGCTCCGGCCGTCGAGGAGGCTGCGGCTGCTCCGGCTCCGCGTGCCCGTCGTCGTGCGACCCGCGCCGTGGCCGCTC
>NZ_JOBX01000236.1:0-242 GCF_000720645.1 Streptomyces sp. NRRL S-378 | reverse complement strand
CCCACAGGGTCCCCCCTGCAGTACCATCGGCGCTGAAAGGCTTAGCTTCCGGGTTCGGAATGTAACCGGGCGTTTCCCTAACGCTATGACCACCGAAACACTATGAAATTTGAACGCTGGCCGACAACACAGCTGTTCGTTATTTCAGAACTAACACAGTGGACGCGAGCAACTGAGGACAAGCCCTCGGCCTATTAGTACCAGTCAGCTTCACCCGTTACCGGGCTTCCACATCTGGCCTA
>NZ_JOBX01000235.1:0-242 GCF_000720645.1 Streptomyces sp. NRRL S-378 | reverse complement strand
CGCGTACTCGCTGGTCACGTCGCGTGCGGCGCTGGAACACCGGGCGGTGGTCGTCGCCACCGGAACCGGCGATGCGGTCGTCGGCCTGCGGGCCCTCGCGGACGGCGCCCCGAGCTCCTCCACCGTCTCGGACCAGGCCTCGCCCGGCCGTCTGGCGGTGCTGTTCACGGGGCAGGGTGCGCAGCGCCTGGGGATGGGGCGTGAGCTGTACGGGGCCTTCCCGGTGTTCGCGGAGGCCTTCG
>NZ_JOBX01000234.1:0-253 GCF_000720645.1 Streptomyces sp. NRRL S-378 | reverse complement strand
GTGCGTCGCGTCCAGGGTCCTTTCCCAGCGGTCGAGAACCGCGGGGTCGTCCAGGGCGGCCAGCACGTCCTTCCGTATGGCAGCCAGGTAGTCCGCCCGTTCTTCCGGGGTGCCGAAACGCGGTACGTCCGCCCGGACGGTCACGCTGGCCCGCAGGTCGTCGCACAGCCAGCCCAGGAACTCGGCGCCGGTCTGCGTGGCGAGTCCGAAGGTGAGGTGGAGGGAGGCGGTGCCCTGGTCGGCGCTCACGGCG
>NZ_JOBX01000233.1:0-253 GCF_000720645.1 Streptomyces sp. NRRL S-378 | reverse complement strand
CGCCGTGAGCGCCGACCAGGGCACCGCCTCCCTCCACCTCACCTTCGGACTCGCCACGCAGACCGGCGCCGAGTTCCTGGGCTGGCTGTGCGACGACCTCCGGGCGAGCGTGACCGTCCGGGCGGACGTACCGCGTTTCGGCACCCCGGAGGAGCGGGCGGACTACCTGGCTGCCATACGGAAGGACGTGCTGGCCGCCCTGGACGACCCCGCGGTTCTCGACCGCTGGGAAAGGACCCTGGACGCGACGCAC
>NZ_JOBX01000232.1:0-256 GCF_000720645.1 Streptomyces sp. NRRL S-378 | reverse complement strand
CTCGGCCGCATCCGCGGAAGCGGAAGCAGCTGCGGGGGACGCAGCCCCGTCGGCCTCAGCCGCCGGCTTGGCCGCAGCGCCGGAGCCCGGCTTCACCGCACGGAACACGGCCGTACGCTCACTGTCCGCAGCCGGAACCGCAGCCTCCGACTCCGCCGCACGGGACGCAGTCCCCTCCGCTTCGGCCGACGGCTCGGCCGCATCCGCGGAAGCGGAAGCAGCTGCGGGGGACGCAGCCCCGTCGGCCTCAGCCGCC
>NZ_JOBX01000231.1:0-259 GCF_000720645.1 Streptomyces sp. NRRL S-378 | reverse complement strand
GGCCCCGGTCGCGCCTCGTCCTGCGGGGACACCCCTCCCCGTCCCCCCTCCAGCAGTACGAGCCGGTTCCGGGAACGGTGGTCTTTGCTGGGGCGGAGCTGCGGGTCCCCTGCGGGGTTGCTTTGCGGCGGTCCGGCCGGAGTGTGCGGCAGGGCCGGGATACGGGCGCGGTGGAGCCGGGTCGGGGTGCCGGGCAGGGGTATCTCCTCGGCTCGGCGCGTGCTGCCCCGGCCCGGCCAGACGGCCCCGGTCGCGCCTC
>NZ_JOBX01000230.1:0-266 GCF_000720645.1 Streptomyces sp. NRRL S-378 | reverse complement strand
ACGCCGGAATGCCCGCCGTACCCGCGACCTGCAAGGTCACGGTCCCGCCCTGGCCCACCTTCGCCTTCGGCACACCCAGCCCGACACGCGTGTCCATCAACCGCGTCGGCGTGACCGGCTTGTACGTCGAGCCCGAGCCGTCCGTCGTGTAATAGCCGGCCACGTCGGCGATCAGATCGACCGATCCGGCGTTGTTGTAGAAGCTGACCTTCCCGTTCACCACAGGGACGACGACCAGGTTCGGAATCGTCTGCCCGGCCGTGAAG
>NZ_JOBX01000229.1:0-266 GCF_000720645.1 Streptomyces sp. NRRL S-378 | reverse complement strand
CTTCACGGCCGGGCAGACGATTCCGAACCTGGTCGTCGTCCCTGTGGTGAACGGGAAGGTCAGCTTCTACAACAACGCCGGATCGGTCGATCTGATCGCTGATGTGGCGGGCTACTACACGACGGACGGCTCGGGCTCGACGTACAAGCCGGTCACGCCGACGCGGCTGATGGACACGCGTGTCGGGCTGGGTGTGCCGAAGGCGAAGGTGGGCCAGGGCGGGACCGTGACCTTGCAGGTCGCGGGTACGGCGGGCATTCCGGCGT
>NZ_JOBX01000228.1:0-266 GCF_000720645.1 Streptomyces sp. NRRL S-378 | reverse complement strand
GTCCGTCCGAGATCGAGGCCCTCAACGGCGGTTCTCTCGACATCGGTTTCATCGGCCCCTCCCCGTCGATCAACGGTTATGTGAAGTCCAAGGGCTCCAGCCTGCGGATCATCTCCGGCTCCGCCTCGGGCGGCGTGAAGCTGGTTGTGAACCCGAGCAGGATCAAGACCCTGGACGACCTCAAGGGCAAGAAGATCGCCACCCCGCAGAAGGGCAACACCCAGGACGTCGCGTTCCTGAACTGGATCGCGGAGAAGGGCTGGACG
>NZ_JOBX01000227.1:0-266 GCF_000720645.1 Streptomyces sp. NRRL S-378 | reverse complement strand
GTCCGTCCGAGATCGAGGCCCTCAACGGCGGTTCTCTCGACATCGGTTTCATCGGCCCCTCCCCGTCGATCAACGGTTATGTGAAGTCCAAGGGCTCCAACCTGCGGATCATCTCCGGCTCCGCCTCGGGCGGCGTGAAGCTGGTCGTGAACCCGAGCAGGATCAAAACCCTGGACGACCTCAAGGGCAAGAAGATCGCCACCCCGCAGAAGGGCAACACCCAGGACGTCGCGTTCCTGAACTGGATCGCGGAGAAGGGCTGGACG
>NZ_JOBX01000226.1:0-269 GCF_000720645.1 Streptomyces sp. NRRL S-378 | reverse complement strand
GCGATTGATGGCGGCTTATGACCAGCCCAAGAGGGTGGCAGACGCCATATCGCAGGAGCGCGTAGCGATTCGACGCGCACCGGGCTCCGCCCGCGCAGCACCGGCCACCCCGTCTGTCTCTTTCTGCCCCCGGCCCGTTCCTTTGGGGGTTTCCCGGCAGTCTTCGTATGTCCGGGGCGGGACGGTCGGTCAAGGGTGGCCGCAGGCCATCGCGCAGCGACGCGACGAAGGAGCGCCCTTGAGGGACCGGCACGACACGGAGAGACGAT
>NZ_JOBX01000225.1:0-271 GCF_000720645.1 Streptomyces sp. NRRL S-378 | reverse complement strand
CGGGTGGGGTGGTGCCCCTGCGGGGGCTCTCCTCGGCTCGGCGCGTGCGGGTGTGGCACGGCCAGGCGGCCCGGGTCGCGCGCTCGTCCTGCGGGGAGCCCCCGCAGTGTCCCCACCCCACGGCCCCGCTGCGAAGCGGCGGGCCGGCACCGCCGGGCGGTGGGCGGTGGTTCGGGTGGGGTGGTGCCCCTGCGGGGGCTCTCCTCGGCTCGGCGCGTGCGGGTGTGGCACGGCCAGGCGGCCCGGGTCGCGCGCTCGTCCTGCGGGGAGC
>NZ_JOBX01000224.1:0-274 GCF_000720645.1 Streptomyces sp. NRRL S-378 | reverse complement strand
CGTCCGGACCTGACGGCGGAGCGGTTCGTCGCCGACCCCTTCGGTCCGGCCGGCAGCCGCATGTACCGCACCGGCGACCTGGCCCGCTGGGCCGACGGCGGCCTGCTGGACTTCGTGGGCCGGGCCGACGACCAGGTCAAGATCCGCGGCTTCCGCATCGAACTCGGCGAGGTCGAAGCCGTGCTCGGCCGCTTCCCGGGCCTCTCCCAGGTCACGGTCATCGCCCGCGAGGACCGGCCCGGCGACAAGCGCCTGGTGGCGTACCTGGTCGCCG
>NZ_JOBX01000223.1:0-276 GCF_000720645.1 Streptomyces sp. NRRL S-378 | reverse complement strand
GAAGGCATGGCTCACGGTCAGACGCTTCGTCTTGCGGCCCAGCCCGGCGAAATGACCCGCGACCCGCTCGGCCGCGTCCGTCTCACCCGAGACGACGACGGAGTTCGGACCGTTGATCGCCGCGATCCCCACACCCTCGACCAGATGCGCGAGCACCTCGGCCTCCGTCGCCTGGACCGCGATCATCGCCCCACCCGAGGGCAGCGCCTGCATCAGCCGACCCCGCGCCGCCACCAGCCGCGCCGCATCCGCCAACGACCACACCCCGGCGACATG
>NZ_JOBX01000222.1:0-421 GCF_000720645.1 Streptomyces sp. NRRL S-378 | reverse complement strand
CATGTCGCCGGGGTGTGGTCGTTGGCGGATGCGGCGCGGCTGGTGGCGGCGCGGGGTCGGCTGATGCAGGCGCTGCCCTCGGGTGGGGCGATGATCGCGATCGCGGCCGCGGAAGCGGAGGTCGTTCCTCGTCTGGTGGACGGTGTGGGGATCGCGGCGATCAACGGTCCGAACTCGGTCGTCGTCTCGGGTGAGACGGACGCGGCCGGGCTGGGCCGCAAGACGAAGCGTCTGACCGTGAGCCATGCCTTCCACTCGCTGCTGATGGACCCGATGCTCGCGGAGTTCCGTGAGATCGCCGCCGGTCTCACCTACAGGGCGTCGAGCATTCCGGTCGTTTCCAACGTGACGGGCAAGGTCGCCGGTACGGAGGAGCTGCTGTCCCCGGACTACTGGGTCCGTCATGTCCGTGACGCCGTCC
>NZ_JOBX01000221.1:0-306 GCF_000720645.1 Streptomyces sp. NRRL S-378 | reverse complement strand
CCAGGTTCCCGGTGAAGACCGGCACCTCGGCCGGATCGACCGGCGCGTCCCCGCTCACTTCTTGCCCCCCGGCTTCTCACGCAGAATGTCGAGATTCACCGACTTCGCCGCGTCCTGGGCGGCCTTGGCCTGGTCCAGGTCGCCCTCCAGGTACTCGTTCGTGGCCTTGACCGCGCCGAGAATGCACGCCTCGATCCGCTCCGCCATCGACTTGAACTCCGGCTTCCGGGCCGTCAGGTACTCGCCCAGGGCAGCCGCGACCGGCCCCATCGCCTTCTGCGACAAAGGCGGCGCCCCCACCGGCAC
>NZ_JOBX01000220.1:0-323 GCF_000720645.1 Streptomyces sp. NRRL S-378 | reverse complement strand
TGGGCTTCGTCTCAGCCGTCATCTGCCGCTTTTCCAGCCCCCGGCAGCCCGCAGGCGCCGCCCAGGGTGGGTGAAGGAAGGTATCTGCGGCTTCTGACCGGCCCCAGACCGTCTGCGGACGCGTGATCGAGAAGCGCGTAGCGATCTGTGGCGGCCTGTGCCCGGCCCAAGAGGCTCGCAGTCGCGTGATCGAGGAGCGCGTAGCGAATGTGGGCGGCTTATGACCAGCCCAAGGGGCTTGCAGGCGCCGTCTTGGAGGAGCGCGTAGCGATGTGACGCGCACCGGGCTCCGCCCGGACCCTCCGGCCACCCCCGTCTGTCTC
>NZ_JOBX01000219.1:0-325 GCF_000720645.1 Streptomyces sp. NRRL S-378 | reverse complement strand
CCGCCCCGGAAATCCGAAAGACTGCCGGGAAACCCCCAAAGGAACGGGCCGGGGGATCAAGACAGAGACGGGGCGGTGCCCTGCCCGGGCGGAGCCCGGTACGCCCCCCATCACTACGCGCTCCTCCAAGACGGCGTCCGCAAGCCTCTTGGGCTGGTCATAAGCCGCCCACATTCGCTACGCGCTCCTCGATCACGCGTCTGCGAGCCTCTTGGGCCGGGCACAGGCCGCCACAGATCGCTACGCGCTTCTCGATCACGCGTCCGCAGACGGTCTGGGGCTGGTCAGAAGCCGCAGATACCTTCCTTCACCCACCCTGGGCGGC
>NZ_JOBX01000218.1:0-331 GCF_000720645.1 Streptomyces sp. NRRL S-378 | reverse complement strand
GGTCCTCACCGACGAGAAAGGGCGGATGCTGTTCTGCAGCCCGGCCGAGCCTGCGAGCTGCGCTGACATCACCCACGCCCGACAGTTGGGCCTGGTCAAGCACCTCGTCGACGGCCCCGCCGTGGAGATCCTCGCTGACGCCGGCTACCAAGGACTGGGAGCCCAGACCGGTGGTCGCGTCGTGACGCCACCGCACCGGAAGTTCAAGAAGAACCCACCGGACTGGTACGAGGAGATCCACGAGCGGCAGCGCAAAGCCCATTCCTCACGGCGTATCCACGTCGAGCACGGGATCGCACACCTCAAGAACTGGCGAGCTCTCGCCCGTCAC
>NZ_JOBX01000217.1:0-348 GCF_000720645.1 Streptomyces sp. NRRL S-378 | reverse complement strand
GCGCCTCAAGCGCCGGCGGGGCTGGTTTGTGCGGCGGTGGTGCGGTTGCCCTGGCCGGGCGGTGCACGTGGTGTCCGGGTGCGGGCCGGTGGGTGCGCCTCAAGCGCCGGCGGGGCTGGGTTGTGCGGCGGTGGTGCGGTTGCCCTGGCCGGGCGGTGCACGTGGTGTCCGGGTGCGGGCCGGTGGGTGCACCTCAAGCGCCGGCGGGGCTGGGTTGTGCGGCCGTGGTGCCCGCGTGGGCGGTGGTTGCGGGTGGGGTGGTGCCCCTGCGGGGGCTCTCCTCGGCTCGGCGCGTGCGGGTGTGGCACGGCCAGGCGGCCCGGGTCGCGCGCTCGTCCTGCGGGGAGC
>NZ_JOBX01000216.1:0-365 GCF_000720645.1 Streptomyces sp. NRRL S-378 | reverse complement strand
CGGTGCTGGATGTGCCGACGTGATGAGCGCGCCGGGTCCAGGACTTGGTGCTGTCAGTGCTTGTCGTGGTGGTCGGCCTTGTGGTGCCCGTCCGAGCCGCTGGCGTTGATGCAGGTGTTACCGAAGGCGGGGTTGAGGAGGCCGACGATGTTGACGGTGTTGCCGCAGAGGTTGACCGGGATGTGGATGGGCACCTGGACGACGTTGCCGGACAGGACACCCGGGGAGCCGATGGCAGCGCCCTCTGCCGTGGCGTCGGCGGCGGCCATGCCGGCCCCGCCTGCCAGGACGGCACCAGTGGCGGCGGTAACGACTACGGCCTTGGCGAAACGGAACATCAAGATCTCCTTGAACTCACTCTGCCG
>NZ_JOBX01000215.1:0-367 GCF_000720645.1 Streptomyces sp. NRRL S-378 | reverse complement strand
GGCGGCCGCCCGGTGGTGGCGGTGCGAGTTGAGCGCCCGAACGTGGCCGAACAGCCGCCCGGCAGCGGCTTCGTCGAGGGCGTCGCACGCCCCGGCGACATCAAGATCGTCAAGCGCACGGTGGGCGCCTTCCACGGGACGGGCCTGCACGAGCAGTTGCGCGGCCTGGGCGTGGACAGGCTGGTCCTGGCCGGGCTGGTGACGACGATGGGCGTGGAGTCCACCGCCCGTGCGGCGAGCGACCACGGCTACGAGATCGAGTTCGTCGAGGACGCGATGTCCGCCTTCGCGGCGGACGAGCACGCGTTCGCCGTAGGCAGGATCTTCCCGAGGTTCGGCGAGGTCCACGCCGCGGCCTCCTACCTGA
>NZ_JOBX01000214.1:0-371 GCF_000720645.1 Streptomyces sp. NRRL S-378 | reverse complement strand
GCCCCTGCCCCCGGGCCCGGGGGCGGGGGCGGGGGCGGGGGCGGGGGCGGGGCCGGCAGCGCATACGAAGGAACCGAACCGCACACAACACGCCACAGCCCACTCCCACAGCCTCCACAGCCCGGCAGACCACCGCACCGCGCAAGCGGACACCAAAAAGGGGCGCCGCCCCTGGATGAGCCGGCCACGGGCGCGGCACCCGGACACCGATCACAGCCGCCCGGCAGACCCCGTACGAAGCAGCAGAACACCAGCCAGCACCCCCTCCGGCGCAGCCACCCCGCCCCAGGCGCCGCCCGGCCTCCACCGGCCCCTCCATACACCCCGGCCGAAGCACGGCCCGAGATACCACCGCAGGCACAACCACCCCA
>NZ_JOBX01000213.1:0-373 GCF_000720645.1 Streptomyces sp. NRRL S-378 | reverse complement strand
ACGTGCATGATGCCGTTCGCGTCGATGTCGAAGGAGACCTCGATCTGCGGGACGCCACGCGGGGCCGGCGGCAGGCCGGTCAGCTCGAACATGCCGAGCTTCTTGTTGTACGCCGCGATCTCGCGCTCGCCCTGGTAGACCTGGATCTGCACGGACGGCTGGTTGTCCTCGGCCGTCGTGAAGATCTCGGACCGCTTGGTCGGGATCGTGGTGTTGCGCTCGATGAGCTTGGTCATGATGCCGCCCTTGGTCTCGATGCCGAGGGACAGCGGGGTCACGTCGAGGAGCAGGACGTCCTTGACCTCACCCTTGAGGACACCGGCCTGGAGGGTGGCGCCGATGGCGACGACCTCGTCCGGGTTGACGCCCTTGT
>NZ_JOBX01000212.1:0-374 GCF_000720645.1 Streptomyces sp. NRRL S-378 | reverse complement strand
CACGCCCCGCTGGCCGTGGTCGGATACCCGTCGGTGGGCTCCCTGCGCATGGCGCAGGAGATCGTCTGGCGCACGGCCGACGGTGACACGGAGGCGCTGGCCTCCTTCGCGGCGCCCGGCACGGTGAACAGCGCGCCCGCGAAGACCGCCGAGAACTGGATCGCCGCCTTCGGCAAGGGCGCCCGGGGCCAGGTTACGGCGGAGTTCTACGACGAGGCCTCCAAGCGGCAGATGGTCGTCCTGTACTTCCACGACACCGGCCAGATCAAGGAGCTGAGCCTCCGCTCCGGCATGGGCGGCGAGGACCGCGACTGGTACGTGTACATGGACCAGCCCGACATGGCCGACGCCACCGCCGTGCGGCCCTCGATCCC
>NZ_JOBX01000211.1:0-390 GCF_000720645.1 Streptomyces sp. NRRL S-378 | reverse complement strand
CCGCCGACGGTCTTCAACTGCCCTTGCACACCCTGCGGCTTGATGTCCCACGACGTCATGGACGATCCACCCCCGTGAACCCGACTTCCCTACCGACCCGCCCACTTGCTGATCTGCTGAAACGATGCTGCTCAGCCGATGTTGTCGACCGCGGCCTTCGCGCGCTGCAGCGTCTGGCGCGCCGTCGCGTCGTTCTTCTCCAGGGTCGTGTTCAGCAGCTGGATGATGTTCTTGACCTCCTGGGAGGCGTTCTTCCAGCGCAGTTCCTTGGCGTGGTAGTCATCCGCCACGCCGTCCGCCGCGAAGTCCGACATCGCCGCCGCCACCTGCGCCTCACGCGCAGCGATCACCTGCTCCAGCTGCCCGATCACCGCCTTGATACCGCCCTGC
>NZ_JOBX01000210.1:0-390 GCF_000720645.1 Streptomyces sp. NRRL S-378 | reverse complement strand
CCGCCGACGGTCTTCAACTGCCCTTGCACACCCTGCGGCTTGATGTCCCACGACGTCATGGACGATCCACCCCCGTGAACCCGACTTCCCTACCGACCCACCCACTTGCTGATCTGCTGAAACGATCCTGCTCAGCCGATGTTGTCGACCGCGGCCTTCGCGCGCTGCAGCGTCTGACGCGCCGTCGCGTCGTTCTTCTCCAGCGTCGTGTTCAGCAGCTGAATGATGTTCTTGACCTCCTGCGAGGCGTTCTTCCAGCGCAGTTCCTTGGCGTGGTAGTCATCCGCCACACCGTCCGCCGCGAAGTCCGACATCGCCGCCGCCACCTGCGCCTCACGCGCAGCGATCACCTGCTCCAGCTGCCCGATCACCGCCTTGATACCGCCCTGC
>NZ_JOBX01000209.1:0-399 GCF_000720645.1 Streptomyces sp. NRRL S-378 | reverse complement strand
GTCGACGGGCTCGGCGCCGGCGGGCGGCCATGTCCCGAGGTCGAAGTCGGCGGCGTGGTCCTGCTTGGTGAGGAAGCCGCTGACGTGGCGGGTCCAGGGGGTTTCGGGGTGGGCGTCCTGGGCGGCCGAGTACACGGCGACCGGACGGCGGCCCAGGTCGTCGAGCGCGGAGACGGCGACCTGGACGCGGACCCCGCCCTTCTCGGGCAGGACGAGCGGGGCCTCGATGACGAGTTCGTCGATCACGCTCGTGCCTGCCTCGTCACCGGCCCGGACCACCAGCTCGACCAGGGCCGCACCGGGCACCAGGACCGTGCCCGAGACGACATGGTCGGCGAGCCAGGGCTGGGTACGCACCGACAGCACACCCGTACCCACCACCCCACCCGTCTCGGGGAG
>NZ_JOBX01000208.1:0-403 GCF_000720645.1 Streptomyces sp. NRRL S-378 | reverse complement strand
CGAGGGAGCGGTGGGGGTTCAGGGTTTCGACGATGCGTTCGAAGGGGGTGTCCTGGTGGGTGTAGGCGGCGAGGTCGGTGGTGCGGGTGCGGGTGAGGAGTTCGCGGAAGGTGGGGTTTCCGGAGGTGTCGTTGCGCAGGACGAGGGTGTTGACGAAGAAGCCGATGAGGTCGTCGAGGGCTTGGTCGGTGCGTCCGGCGACGGGGGTGCCGAGGGGGATGTCGGTGCCGGCGCCGAGTCGGGTGAGGAGGGTGGCGAGGGCGGCTTGGAGGACCATGAAGAGGGTGGTGCCGGTGTTGTGGGCGAGGGTGGTGAGGTGGTGGTGGAGGGTGGGGTCGATGGTGAGGGGGACGGTGTCGCCGTGGTGGTCGGTGATGGTGGGCCGGGGGTGGTCGTAGGGGAG
>NZ_JOBX01000207.1:0-405 GCF_000720645.1 Streptomyces sp. NRRL S-378 | reverse complement strand
GGCCGTCTGGCGGTGCTGTTCACGGGGCAGGGTGCGCAGCGCCTGGGGATGGGGCGTGAGCTGTACGGGGCCTTCCCGGTGTTCGCGGAGGCCTTCGATGCGGTGGTGGCGGAGCTGGACCGGCATCTGGACACGCCGCTGAGGGAGGTGGTGTTCGAGGCGGCCGATGATGTGGTGCTGAACCGGACGGAGTTCACGCAGCCGGCGTTGTTCGCGGTCGAGGTGGCGTTGTTCCGTCTGGTGGAGTCGTGGGGTGTGCGTCCCGATTTCGTGGCGGGTCATTCGATCGGTGAGCTGGCTGCGGCGCATGTCGCCGGGGTGTGGTCGTTGGCGGATGCGGCGCGGCTGGTGGCGGCGCGGGGTCGGCTGATGCAGGCGCTGCCCTCGGGTGGGGCGATGATCGCG
>NZ_JOBX01000206.1:0-576 GCF_000720645.1 Streptomyces sp. NRRL S-378 | reverse complement strand
CTCTTGGGCTGGTCATAAGCCGCCAGCAATCGCTACGCGCTCCTCGAAGACGGCGTCTGCGAGCCTCTTGGGCTGGTCATAAGCCGCCCACCTTCGCTGAGGGCTTATCGATCACGCGGCTGCGAGCCCCTGTGGTCGGTCATAGGCCGCCATCGATTGCTACGCGCTCCTTTGGGACTTGGAGGCTCTTTGAGGCGCTCACCCTCCCAGACCCGGATGGGCTTCGCCTCAGCCGTCATCTGCCGCTTTTCCAGCCCCCGGCAGCCCGCAGGCGCCGTCCGTGGTGGGTGAAGGAGGGTATCTGCGGCTTCTGACCAGCCCCAGACCGTCTGCGGACGCGTGATCGAGAAGCGCGTAGCGATCTGTGGCGGCCTGTGACCAGCCCAAGAGGCTCGCAGACGCCGTCTTGGAGGAGCGCGTAGCGATTGGGGCGCTCCGGGCTCCGCCCGGGCAGGGCACCGCCCCGTCTGGCACTTCCTGCCCCCGGCCCGTTCCTTTGGGGGTTTCCCGGCAGTCTTTCGGATTTCCGGGGCGGGACGGTCGGTCAAGGGTGGCCGCAGGCCATCGCGAAGCGAC
>NZ_JOBX01000205.1:0-457 GCF_000720645.1 Streptomyces sp. NRRL S-378 | reverse complement strand
AGGTCGCCGGTACGGAGGAGCTGCTGTCCCCGGACTACTGGGTCCGTCAGGCCCCGGCGGCGTCCTCACCGCCATGGGCCAGGAGTCCGCCGACGCCGCCACGGACCCGGTGTTCGTGCCGTTCCTGCGGACCGGCGCCCCCGAGGCGGGCACTGCCGTCACGGCCCTGGGCCGCCTCTTCGCCGCCGGTGTGCCCGCCGACCTCGCCGTGCTCGCCGCGGGCGGCCGCCGGGTGGAGCTGCCGACCTACGCCTTCCAGCGTGACTGGTACTGGCTGCGCCCGGCCGACGGCGGCCGGGGCGCCGCGGACCTGGGCCTGACCCCGACCTCGCACCCCGTTCTCGCCGCGTTCGTCGCCCTCCCCGAGACGGGTGGGGTGGTGGGTACGGGTGTGCTGTCGGTGCGTACCCAGCCCTGGCTCGCCGACCATGTCGTCTCGGGCACGGTCCTGGTGCCC
>NZ_JOBX01000204.1:0-417 GCF_000720645.1 Streptomyces sp. NRRL S-378 | reverse complement strand
AGGACGCGATGTCCGCCTTCGCGGCGGACGAGCACGCGTTCGCCGTAGGCAGGATCTTCCCGAGGTTCGGCGAGGTCCACGCCGCGGCCTCCTACCTGAAGGCCCTCGCCGCAGAATAGGCAGCCGTTCCCGCCGGGCGCCGGGCTGCGTCCCGGGCCCTGGCCGTCGCCACCGCCTATTGCCGGGTGTGGTTATGGGGCGATCTCGTACACGACGGTGGTGGTGGGGCAGCCTTCGGCGAGGCCGAGGAGGGCCTGGCGTTCGGCGTCGTCGGCGGCGAGATTCCAGCGGAGCTTGGTGCCGACCCAGGTGGCGGCGTTGTCGACCGGCTCCTGGCCACGCTCGTCCACCTTCGCCACGGTGCCACTCACGACGTGCTGGCCTGCTGGTTTGGTGTCGACCGGTCCACAATCACCC
>NZ_JOBX01000203.1:0-449 GCF_000720645.1 Streptomyces sp. NRRL S-378 | reverse complement strand
TTGTCGACCGGCTCCTGGCCACGCTCGTCCACCTTCGCCACGGTGCCACTCACGACGTGCTGGCCTGCTGGTTTGGTGTCGACCGGTCCACAATCACCCGCGCCATCGGCGAGGTGCGGCCGCTGCTCGCAGCCCGCGGCTGCACCATCGCCACCGGCGTCCGGCTCCGCAGCCTCGCCGAAGTCATCGACCACCTCGGCGCCAGCGGACACACCGGGATCATCGACGGCACCGAGATCCGGGTTCGCAGGCCCGCCGCCGGCCGCAGGGACCGAGAGAAGTTCATCTCCGGCAAGAACAAGCAGAACGCCGTCAAGGCCATGGTCCTCACCGACGTCGACGGCATGCTCCTGTTCTGCAGTCCCGCCCAGCCGGCAAGCTGTGCCGACATCACCCACGCCCGGCAGTTAGGCCTGGTCAAGCACCTGATTAGCGGCCCGGCCGTGGAG
>NZ_JOBX01000202.1:0-469 GCF_000720645.1 Streptomyces sp. NRRL S-378 | reverse complement strand
GGGTGATTGTGGACCGGTCGACACCAAACCAGCAGGCCAGCACGTCGTGAGTGGCACCGTGGCGAAGGTGGACGAGCGTGGCCAGGAGCCGGTCGACAAAGACCAGCTGGTGCTTTGCGCCGGCGCCCACGGCCCGCATGCGTGGCCTGGACTCCAGTCTCGTCTGGTGCCGCTCATGCCATAACGGACCTACCTCGGCGACAAGTTCGGCGATCACATCGGCCGACAGGCCTGTGATCCGCTGATCGCTGATGATCGCTGCACGAGTCGCTGTCCCCACCACATGAACATGATCAGGTATCAAGATCCAGCGTCGCACCGCCAACCATGCACGAGCTCGTAAAGGGTGTTGCAGAAGGCTCAGCTCGGGCAGGCCTGTGTGGTGTTTGGCCTGTTGTTTCACCCGGCGAGGGCGAGGTTGTGCATGGTGGCGACGGCCTGGACGGCGTGGTGGAGGCCGTCGCCCTTT
>NZ_JOBX01000201.1:0-837 GCF_000720645.1 Streptomyces sp. NRRL S-378 | reverse complement strand
CTTCGCGATGGCCTTCGGCCACCCTTGACCGACCGTCCCGCCCCGGAAATCCGAAAGACTGCCGGGAAACCCCCAAAGGAACGGGCCGGGGGCAGAAAGAGACAGACGGGGCGGCGCCCTGCCCGGGCGGAGCCCGGAGCGCCCCCAATCGCTACGCGCTCCTCCAAGACGGCGTCTGCGAGCCCCTTGGGCTGGGCATAAGCCGCCCACATTTGCTACGCGCTCCTCGAAGACGCGGGCTGCCGGGGGCTGGAAAAGCGGCAGATGACGGCTGAGGCGAAGCCCATCCGGGTCTGGGAGGGTGAGCGCCTCAAAGAGCCTCCAATATGCCCCAATTACCCAAATCTGGGGGCGTGGATGGGAGATCAGAGTGGCCAGACGGGGATGGAGTTCGGCTGAGCCGATGGATCGGCCTTCCGGCCCTCCCATTCGCCCCTGTCAGCCACAGACTGGGGGCGGACGCGGTCCCAAAGGAGCGCGTAGCAATCGATGGCGGCCTATGACCGACCACAGGGGCTCGCAGCCGCGTGATCGAGAAGCCCTCAGCGAAGGTGGGCGGCTTACGACCAGCCCAAAAGGCTCGCAGACGCCGTCTTGGCGGCTTATGACCAGCCCAAGAGGGTGGCAGACGCCATATCGCAGGAGCGCGTAGCGATTCGACGCGCACCGGGCTCCGCCCGCGCAGCGCCGGCCACCCCCGACTGTCTCTTTCTGCCCCCGGCCCGTTCCTTTGGGGGCTTCCCGGCAGTCTTCGTATTTCCGGGGCGGGACGGTCGGTCAAGGGTGGCCGCAGGCCATCGCGCAGCGACGCGACGAAGGAGCGCCCTTGAGGGACCG
>NZ_JOBX01000200.1:0-544 GCF_000720645.1 Streptomyces sp. NRRL S-378 | reverse complement strand
CCGGGAGCAGAAAGAGACAGACGGGGTGGCCGGCGCTGCGCGGGCGGAGCCCGGTGCGCGTCACATCGCTACGCGCTCCTGCGATATGGCGTCTGCCACCCTCTTGGGCTGGTCATAAGCCGCCATCAATCGCTACGCGCTCCTCGAAGACGGCGTCTGCAAGCCTCTTGGGTCGGTCATAAGCCGCCCACCTTTGCTGAGGGCTTCTTGATCACGCGGCTGCGAGCCCCTGCGGTCGGTCATAGGCCGCCATCGATTGCTACGCGCTCCTTTGGGACCGCGTCCGCCCCCAGTGTGTGGCTGACAGGGGCGATGGGAGGGCCGGAAGGCCGATCCATCGGCTCAGCCGAACTCCACCCCCGTCTGGGACACCTTGAGATCCCATCCACGCCCCTAGATTTGGGTAATTGGGGCATATTGACAGCTCTTTGAGGCGCTCACCCTTCCAGACCCGGATGGGCTTCGTCTCAGCCGTCATCTGCCGCTTTTCCAGCCCCCGGCAGCCCGCAGGCGCCGCCCAGGGTGGGTGAAGGAAGGTATCTGC
>NZ_JOBX01000199.1:0-758 GCF_000720645.1 Streptomyces sp. NRRL S-378 | reverse complement strand
CCACCCTTGACCGACCGTCCCGCCCCGGAAATCCGAAAGACTGCCGGGAAACCCCCAAAGGAACGGGCCGGGGGATCAAGACAGAGACGGGGCGGTGCCATGCCCGGGCGGAGCCCGGTGCGCCCCCAATCGCTACGCGCTCCTGCTATACGGCGTCTGCCACCCTCTTGGGCTGGTCATAAGCCGCCATCAGCAGATACCTTCCTTCACCCACCCTGGGCGGCGCCTGCGGGCTGCCGGGGGCTGGAAAAGCGGCAGATGACGGCTGAGACGAAGCCCATCCGGGTCTGGGAGGGTGAGCGCCCCAAAGAGCCTCCGATATGCCCCAATTACCCAATTCTGGGGGCGTGGATGGGATCTCAGGGTGTCCCAGACGGGAGTGGAGTTCGGCTGAACCGATGGATCGACCTTCCGGCCCTCCCATTCGCCCCGATCAGCCACACACTGGGGGCGGACGCGGTCCCAAAGGACGCGTAGCAATCGATGGCGGCCTATGACCGACCACAGGGGCTGGCAGCCGCGTGATCGAGGAGCCCTCAGCAAAGGTGGGCGGCTTACGACCAGCCCAAAAGGCTCGCAGATGCCGACTTCGAGAAGCGCGTAGCGATTGATGGCGGCTTACGACCAGCCCAAAAGGCTCGCAGACGCCGACTTCGAGAAGCGCGTAGCGATTGATGGCGGCTTATGACCAGCCCAAGAGGGTGGCAGACGCCATATCGCAGGAGCGCGTAGCGATTCGACGCGCACCGGGCTCCGCC
>NZ_JOBX01000198.1:0-576 GCF_000720645.1 Streptomyces sp. NRRL S-378 | reverse complement strand
CCGTCCACGTACGAGCTGTGGGTGCCGTTGCTCCACGGTGGCCGGACGGTGGTGTCGCCGGAGGGTGATCTGAGCGTGGCGACGCTGACGCGTCTGATCGCCGAAGAGCGGATCACCGGGCTCCAGGTGACGGCGGGGTTGTTCCGCGTCATGGCGGAGGAGGACCCGGGGTGTTTCGCGGGGGTGCGGGAGGTGATCACGGGAGGTGACGTGATCTCCCCGGCAGCCGTCCGACGGGTCCTCGACCACTGCCCGGACATCGTCGTGCGATCGACGTACGGGCCCACCGAGACCACCCTCTTCGCCTCCCAGGCCCCCTGGACCGCCACCGACACCGTGCCCGCGCCGGTCCCGGTCGGGCGGCCGCTGGACGGCATGCGCGCCCACGTCCTCGACGAGGCCCTCGGCCCGGTCCCGGCGGGCGTGACGGGAGAGCTCTACCTCGCCGGTGCGGGTCTGGCCCGCGGCTACCACCAGCGTCCGGACCTGACGGCGGAGCGGTTCGTCGCCGACCCCTTCGGTCCGGCCGGCAGCCGCATGTACCGCACCGGCGACCTGGCCCGCTGGGCCGACGGC
>NZ_JOBX01000197.1:0-576 GCF_000720645.1 Streptomyces sp. NRRL S-378 | reverse complement strand
CCGTCCACGTACGAGCTGTGGGTGCCGTTGCTCCACGGTGGCCGGACGGTGGTGTCGCCGGAGGGTGATCTGAGCGTGGCGACGCTGACGCGTCTGATCACCGAGGAGCGGATCACCGGGCTCCAGGTGACGGCGGGGTTGTTCCGCGTCATGGCGGAGGAGGACCCGGGGTGTTTCGCGGGGGTGCGGGAGGTGATCACGGGGGGTGACGTGATCTCCCCGGCAGCCGTCCGACGGGTCCTCGACCACTGCCCGGACACGGTGGTCCGCTGCGCCTACGGTCCCACCGAGACCACCCTCTTCGCCTCCCAGGCCCCCTGGACCGCCACGGAGGAGGTGCCCGCGCCGGTCCCGATCGGGCGGCCGCTGGACGGGATGCGCGCCCACGTCCTGGACGACGAGCTGTCGCCGGTCCCGGCGGGCGTGACGGGAGAGCTCTACCTCGCCGGTGCGGGTCTGGCCCGCGGCTATTACGGACGTCCGGACCTGACGGCGGAGCGGTTCGTCGCCGACCCCTTCGGTCCGGCCGGCAGCCGCATGTACCGCACCGGCGACCTGGCCCGCTGGGCCGACGGC
>NZ_JOBX01000196.1:0-590 GCF_000720645.1 Streptomyces sp. NRRL S-378 | reverse complement strand
CCGTCCGCCGCGAAGTCCGACATCGCCGCCGCCACCTGCGCCTCACGCGCAGCGATCACCTGCTCCAGCTGCCCGATCACCGCCTTGATACCGCCCTGCACCTCCGTCGAGGCACCCACGTCGTACGCACGACGGTCCGTCCCACCCGTACCCATGACAACCACACTCCCCGTGAGATGTAAGAAGGAAGACCCGGAACCCCGCCGGCTCAGCGCCCGCGGAAGCGGGCCGCGTCGAAGTTCGCCGAACCCTGCGTCTGACGCGCGTTCTCGCCCTGCTCCTGGTCACCCGACCCGAACGCCTGCTCCATGCCCGACTGACCGCCCAGGATCGCCGCCAGCGAGGCGTTCAGCTCCTTCGCGATCCCGTCCGCACGCAGCTTGAACGAGTCGAACGCGACCTTGCCCTGCCCCTGGAACTTGCCCTCCAACGGCTGCGCCGCAGCCACCAGCTGCTTGATCAGCGAACCCAGGTCGGTATTCGAGGTCCGCGAACCCGACATCAGGTTCGTCAGAACCTGCGTCCCCATGTCGAACTTCATCCCACACTCCCCCGCACTCTCGAACGAACACCAGTGTGACCACTACAAC
>NZ_JOBX01000195.1:0-590 GCF_000720645.1 Streptomyces sp. NRRL S-378 | reverse complement strand
TCAGCCGCGGTGGTGGTGTCCGCGGCGGCCCCAGGATTCGGTGTCGATGACGTTGCCGCGGTGGTCGCGGAGGGTGGCGGTGTCGCGGTCGTTCCAGATCTGGTGGCGGCGGTCCTGGTAGACGTCGTGGCGGGTGTCGCGGCCCTGTCCGGTGTGGACCTTGACGGCGGAGCGGCCGTCGAGGCGGAAGTCGTTGAAGCGGTAGCGGTTGCCCTGCCGGTCGGTGAGGGTGAAGCCGCGGAGGTTGACGCTGTGGCGGCCGGTGTTCTTGATCTCGACCCATTCGCGGTTCAGGGCGCGGTTGGAGCGGTCGTTGCGGCCGGGGCTGTCGTACTGGACGTCGCCGATGACGAGGGCGGAGCGCTCGCGGCGGTGGTCGCGGCGGTGGTCGTCGGCCGCGGCGGGCAGCGCGGCCGCGCCGGCCAGGGTGCCGGCGGCCAGGAGGACTGCCAGGACGCGGCGGGTGGCGGGGGAAGCAGACATGGAGGATGGACCCCTTCGACGTCAACGGACGGCCCGGACCGGCGACATGCACCCGCGCATAGGCGGGCGGATGCGTTCCGGCCGGGCTCGAAACGGTTCCCGGCCAC
>NZ_JOBX01000194.1:0-611 GCF_000720645.1 Streptomyces sp. NRRL S-378 | reverse complement strand
TCCCGCCCCGGAAATCCGAAAGACTGCCGGGAAACCCCCAAAGGAACGGGCCGGGGGATCAAGACAGAGACGGGGCGGTGCCCTGCCCGGGCGGAGCCCAGTGCGCCCCCAATCGCTACGCGCTCCTCCAAGACGGCGACTGCAGGCCCCGGGGGCTGGTCATAAGCCGCCCACATTCGCCACGCGCTCCTCGAAGACGGCGACTGCAGGCCCCGGGGGCTGGTCATAAGCCGCCCACATTCGCCACGCGCTCCTCGATCACGCGTCTGCGAGCTTCTCGGGTGGGGTAGGGGGCGCCCCTTTGGGGCCGCGTCCGCCCCCAGTGTGTGGCTGGTAGGGGCGATGGGAGGGCCGGAAGGCCGATCCATCGGCTCAGCCGAACTCCACCCCCGTCTGGGCCACTCTGATCTCCCATCCACGCCCCCAGATTTGGGTAATTGGGGCATATTGACGGCTCTTTGAGGTGCCTGCCCTCCCAGACCCGGATGGGCTTCGCCTCAGCCGTCATCTGCCGCTTTTCCAGCCCCGGCAGCCCGCAGGCGCCGCCCAGGGTGGGTGAAGGAAGGTATCTGCGGCTTCTGACCAGCCCCAGACCGTCTGCGGACGCGTGA
>NZ_JOBX01000193.1:0-758 GCF_000720645.1 Streptomyces sp. NRRL S-378 | reverse complement strand
TCAGGCCGGGAGGATGGGTGATCAGCGTGGAGGACTGGGCGGAGATCCGGCGGCTTCATAGGGCCGAGGAGATGCCGCTCCGGGCGATCGCGAGGAAGTTGGGGATCTCGCGGAACACGGTCCGCAGGGCGGTGGCCGATGACGAGCCGCCGAAGTACCAGCGGGCGGCGAAGGGCTCGGTGGTCGATTCGGTCGAGCCGCAGATCCGTGAACTGCTCGAACAGTGGCCGGACATCCCCTCGACCGTGATCGCGGAGCGGATCGGCTGGCAGCGGGGCATGACCGTCCTCAAGGACAGGGTCCGTGATCTGCGGCCGGCTTACCGGCCCGTCGATCCGGCGTCGCGGACGGTTTATGAGCCCGGCGATCTGGCCCAGTGCGATCTCTGGTTCCCGGCCACCGGGGTCCCGCTCGGCTTCGGGCAGTCCGGTCATCCGCCGGTGCTGGTGATGGTGGCCGGCTATTCGCGGTGGATCACGGCGGGACAACGAGGGGGCGGTGGGCTCGTGGCGGGCCGGAGGACCGCGCCTGACGGACGACTTCGCAGCGTTCGCGGGCCTGCTGGGCATCAAGTTCGTGCTCTGCAAGCCCCGCGATCCGGAAGCGAAGGGCCTGGTCGAGCGGGCGAATGGCTATCTGGAGACCTCGTTCCTGCCGGGGCGGGTCTTCGCGAGTCCGGCGGACTTCAACATCCAGCTGGCCGACTGGCTCACCAAGGCCAACCGGCGGATCCACCGGACGCTGCAGGCGAGGCCGTC
>NZ_JOBX01000192.1:0-692 GCF_000720645.1 Streptomyces sp. NRRL S-378 | reverse complement strand
GTCGCGTCGCTGCGCGATGGCCTTCGGCCACCCTTGACCGACCGTCCCGCCCCGGAAATCCGAAAGACTGCCGGGAAGCCCCCAAAGGAACGGGCCGGGGGATCAAGACAGAGACGGGGCGGTGCCATGGCCGGGCGGAGCCCGGAGCGCGTCACATCGCTACGCGCTCCTGCCGGAAGGCGTCTGAAAGCCTCGTGGGCTGGGCATAAGCCGCCATCAATCGCTACGCGCTCCTCCTAGACGGCGTCTGCGAGCCTCTTGGGCCGGTCATAAGCCGCCCACCTTTGCTGAGGGCTTCTCGATCACGCGTCTGCGAGCTTCTTGGGTCGGGCGGGGCTGCCATCGATCGCCACGCGCTGCTCCGAGACGGCGTCCGCCACCCAGCCGCCCAGGGTGGGTGAAGGAAGGTATCTGCGGCTTCTGACCAGCCCCAGACCGTCTGCGGACGCGTGATCGAGAAGCGCGTAGCGATCTGTGGCGGCTTATGACCAGCCCAAGAGGGTGGCAGACGCCGTCTTGGCGGAGCGCGTAGCGATGTGACGCGCACCGGGCTCCGCCCGGGCCCTCCGACCACCCCGTCTCTTTCCTCCTGTCCCGGCCCGTTCCTTTGGGGGCTTCCCGGCAGTCTTTCGGATTTCCGGGGCGGGACGGTCGGTCAAGGGTGGCCGAAGGCCATCGCGCAGCGACGCGAC
>NZ_JOBX01000191.1:0-682 GCF_000720645.1 Streptomyces sp. NRRL S-378 | reverse complement strand
CCGCAAGACGAAGCGTCTGACCGTGAGCCATGCCTTCCACTCGCTGCTGATGGACCCGATGCTCGCGGAGTTCCGTGAGATCGCCGCCGGCCTCACCTATGACGCTCCCCGGATCCCGGTGGTGTCCAACGTGACGGGCAAGGCCGCCGGTACGGAGGAGCTGCTGTCCCCGGACTACTGGGTCCGTCATGTCCGTGACGCCGTCCGCTTCGCCGACGGAGTGGCCACTCTGCACGAACTGGGCGTGACCACTTTCCTGGAGGCCGGCCCCGACGGCGTCCTCACCGCCCTGGCGCAAGAGGTCCTCGACGGTGCCGACGTGCACCTCGCCGCCCTCCAGCGTCGCGGCCGCGGCGAGACCGAGACGGCCCTCACCGCCCTCGGCAAACTCCACACGGCCGGCCGCGCCGTCGACTGGAAGCCGGCCCTCGCCGCGCTCGCCCCCGACACCCGCCGGGTGGAGCTGCCGACGTACGCCTTCCAGCGCGACTGGTACTGGCCGGACGTCTGGGGAGGCACGGTCGACGCCGCCTCGCTCGGCCTCGCCGGCGCCGACCACGCCCTCGTCGGTGCCTGGGTCCCGCTCCCCGAGACGGGTGGGGTGGTGGGTACGGGTGTGCTGTCGGTGCGTACCCAGCCCTGGCTCGCCGACCATGTCGTCTCGGGCACGGTCCTGGTGCCC
>NZ_JOBX01000190.1:0-702 GCF_000720645.1 Streptomyces sp. NRRL S-378 | reverse complement strand
GTGCCGAGGAGTTCGCGCTGCCAGAGGGTGTAGTCGGCGTACTGGACCGGGAGCGGGGACCAGGCCGGGGCACGGCCCTCCAGCCGCGCGGCATAGGCCGTCTCCAGGTCGCGGCCGAGCGGTCCCATCGAGGTACCGTCACCCGCGATGTGGTGCAGGAGCAGCAGCAGGACGTGCTCACCGGGACCGGTGCCGAACAGCGTCACCCGCAGGGGCGGTTCGGCCGACAGGTCGAACACGTACCGGGCGGCGTCGCGCATGGCGGCGCGCAGTCCGTCCGGCCGGCAGGTCTCGCGGTGCAGTTCCAGGGCGACGGCGTCCGCGCCGAGCACCACCTGGGCCGCGGTCCCGTCGAACTCCCGGAACACCGTCCGCAGGCTCTCGTGCCGGGCGACCACGTCGTTCAGCGCCTGCTCCAGGGCCCGGGCGTCCAGCTCCCCGGCCAGCCGGAAGGCCACCGGCACGTTGTACGTGGCGTTCGCGCCCTCCAGCCTGTTGAGGAACCAGAGGCGGTTCTGGGCCGGGGACAGCGGGATCCGCTCCGGGCGCTCCACCGCCGTCAGCGCGGTCCGCGCTGACCCGGCCCGCATGATCCGGGCGTCCAGGGTGGCGACGGTGGGGGCTTCGAAGAGGGTGCGGAGGGGGAGTTCGGCTTTGAGGGTGGTGCGGATGCGGCTGATGAGGCGGGTGGCGAGGAGGGAG
>NZ_JOBX01000189.1:0-737 GCF_000720645.1 Streptomyces sp. NRRL S-378 | reverse complement strand
CCGCCCCGGAAATCCGAAAGACTGCCGGGAAACCCCCAAAGGAACGGGCCGGGGGATCAAGACAGAGACGGGGCGGTGCCCTGCCCGGGCGGAGCCCGGAGCGCCCTCAATCACTACGCGCTCCTCGAAGACGGCGTCTGCAAGCCCCTTGGGCTGGTCATAAGCTGCCCACATTCGCTACGCGCTCCTCGAAGACGGCGTCTGCGAGCCTCGTGGGCTGGTCACAAGCCGCCACAGATCGCTACGCGCTTCTCGATCACGCGTCCGCAGACGGTCTGGGGCTGGTCAGAAGCCGCAGATACCTTCCTTCACCCACCATGGGCGCGCCTGCGGGCTGCCGGGGGCTGGAAAAGCGCCAGATGACGGCTGAGACGAAGCCCATCCGGGTCTGGAAGGGTGAGCGCCTCAAAGAGCTGTCAATATGCCCCAATTACCCAAATCTGGGGGCGTGGATGGGATCTCAGAGTGGCCCAGACGGGAGTGGAGTTCGACTGAGCCGATGGATCGGCCTTCCGGCCCTCCCTTCGCCCCTGTCAGCCACACACTGGGGGCGGACGCGGTCCCAAAGGAGCGCGTAGCAATCGATGGCGGCCTATGACCGACCACAGGGGCTCGCAGACGCGTGATCGAGAAGCCCCCAGCGAAGGTGGGCGGCTTATGACCAGCCCAAGAGGCTCGCAGACGCCGTCTTCGAGGAGCGCGTAGCGATTGCTGGCGGCTTATGACCAGCCCAAGAG
>NZ_JOBX01000188.1:0-981 GCF_000720645.1 Streptomyces sp. NRRL S-378 | reverse complement strand
GGGTCGGTAGGGAAGTCGGGTTCACGGGGGTGGATCGTCCATGACGTCGTGGGACATCAAGCCGCAGGGTGTGCAAGGGCAGTTGAAGACCGTCGGCGGGAACGCCGGTGAGCTGGAGAAGGCCTTGAACGCGCTGCTGACGGCCATGTCGGAGGCGGCTCAGGCCGCGGGGGTGAATCTCGACATTCTGCGTGAGAAGCCGGGGGGCAAGAAGTGAGCGGGGACGCGCCGGTCGATCCGGCCGAGGTGCCGGTCTTCACCGGGAACCTGGCGGTGCTGGACGAGAAGGTGAAGGCCATCTCCTCGGGCGGGGCCACGGTCTCGACGAAGGCCTCGGACGTCCACACCAGCTTCGGCGGCCTGCAGGCCTTCTACCAGGCGCCCGAGGCCGACCAGCTCTTCGCGACGACGAAACCCGTCTCCGACCTCGGGCTGAAGCTCAGCTCCGACATGTGCACCATCGCCGGCGCCCTGGGCACGTACTCGCGTGATGCCGCGCCGGTCGTCAAGAAGCTGGAGAGTCTGAAGGCGGAGGCGGAGGCGTTCCGTACGAAGGTCTCCAAGGAGGACAAGTGGCGTGAGGACGGCGATCTGATCGACGAGAACCTCGAGCGCCGTAACAAGATCGCCGAGGTGTGGGCGGAGTTCCAGGAAGTGGAACGGGCTGCTCACGCGAAGATCGTCGCGTTGGTGGGCGGCAAGCCGCTGCGGGTCAACGACGGCTCCAACGCCAAGGACATGTACGGCTACGACGCCGAGGCGATGAAGCAGTCCAAGTCCCTGCCGTGGGGCGACGCGGTGGAGGAGTCCATCCCGGCGTGGCAGGTGTGGGAGCACGCCTGGGAGTTCGGCAAGGGCATCGTCGTCGACGGGGTCTGGGGCACCCTGAAGGGCCTGGGCGGCCTGGTCGGGCTTCAGGGCTGGGACGTGTTCAAGCAGTCCTGGACCGGCCTGGCCAAGCTGGGCACCGGCCTGGCGATC
>NZ_JOBX01000187.1:0-838 GCF_000720645.1 Streptomyces sp. NRRL S-378 | reverse complement strand
CTTCGCGATGGCCTTCGGCCACCCTTGACCGACCGTCCCGCCCCGGAAATCCGAAAGACTGCCGGGAAACCCCCAAAGGAACGGGCCGGGGGCAGAAAGGGACAGACGGGGCGGTGCCGTGCCCGGGCGGAGCCCGGTGCGCGTCCAATCGCTACGCGCTCCTCAAAGACGGCGTCTGCGAGCCTCTTGGGCTGGGCATAAGCCGCCACAGATCGCTACGCGCTTCTCGATCACGCGTCCGCAGGCGGGCTGGGGCTGGTCAGAAGCCGCAGATACCTTCCTTCACCCACCACGGATGGCGCCTGCGGGCTGCCGGGGGCTGGAAAAGCGACAGATGACGGCTGAGGCGAAGCCCATCCGGGTCTGGAAGAGCGAACACCTCAAAGAGCAGCCAACATGCCCCAATTACCCCAGTCTGGGGGCGTGGATAGGGTCTCAGGGTGGCCCAGACGGGGGTGGAGTTCGGCTGAGCCGATGGATCGGCCTTCCGGCCCTCCATTCGCCCCTATCAGCCACAGACCGGGGGGGCAGGCGCCGTCTCGGAGGAGCGCGTAGCGATCGATGGCGGCCCGGCCCGACCGAAGAGGCTCGCAGACGCGTGATCGAGAAGCCCTCTGCGAAGGTGGGCAGCTTATGACCAGCCCAAGATGCTCGCAGACGCCGTCTTCGAGGAGCGCGTAGCGATTTGACGCGCACCGGGCTCCGCCCGGACCCTCCGGCCACCCCCGTCTGTCTCTTTCTGCCCCCGGCCCGTTCCTTTGGGGGTTTCCCGGCAGTCTTTCGGATTTCCGGGGCGGGACGGTCGGTCAAGGGTGGCCGCAGGCCATCGCGAAGCGAC
>NZ_JOBX01000186.1:0-861 GCF_000720645.1 Streptomyces sp. NRRL S-378 | reverse complement strand
GCCCTACCCGGCCCTCGCCCGGTCAGCCCCGGCCGGCCCTCGCCCGGTCAGCCCCGGGTCACCCCCCCCCCGCACGGCGAAGGGCCCAGAGCCCTTCCCGCCCTGCCCGGAGGGAACCCCGCCGGCCATTCCCAGGGATCCCCGCCCGCCCGGCCATCTGCAGGGGTCTCCGTCCATCCCCGGCCATCCGTCTCACCCCGGCCGCCCTCCCACGTGGCAGGACACCGCCCGGCCGACCTCCCGCCCGGCCGGACTCCGCCCGGCGGGAAGCTCTGCCCGGGTGGTCCACCGGTCGGCGGGAAGCTCTGCCCGGGTGGGTCCACCGGTCGGCGGGAAGCTCTGCCTGGGCTGGTCCATTCGCCCGGCCCCCGCCCGGTCAGCCCAGGCCGGTCCCCGCCGCACGGCGAAGGGCCCCGAGCCCTTCCTCTCCCGCCCGGAGGGGAAGCTCCCCGCCGGCCATCCGCAACGCCCTGCCGCCCGGCCCGCCCCACGCCCCCGCCGCCATCCCCAGGGATCCCCGGCTGCCCCCGGACGGCCTCCCGCATGGCAGGACACCGCCCGGCCGCCCTTCCGCCCGGCCGGACTCCGCACCGGCGGGAAGCTCTGCCCGGGTGAGTCCACCGGTCGGCGGGAAGCTCTGCCCGGGCTGGTCCACCGGCCGGGCCACCAGCCGCCCGGCCGGCCACCACCTGTCCCCGCCCCGGCCGGCCACCACCCGTCCCCGCCCCGGGCCGGCACCGGGCCGTCCCGCCCGCCGGGCGGGGGAGTCCCTGGGCCGTCCCGCCCGGCGGGAGGTCCAGGGCCTGTCTCTTATACACATCTGACGCTGCCGACGAATAGAGAGGTGGAGATGTCGGTGGT
>NZ_JOBX01000185.1:0-865 GCF_000720645.1 Streptomyces sp. NRRL S-378 | reverse complement strand
CCACCGCCCGCGCCCGGCAACCCGCCTCCGGCAACGCCACCGCCCGCGCCCGGCAACCCGCCTCCGGCAACGCCACCGCCCGCGCCCCGCACCCCCGCCTGCGGCAACGCCACCGCCGACTCGGACAAACCCCGGCGGTTACCCCATTCGGGTCTCATCGTTGTACTGGTCGGGTGTCCCGCACCGCACGGCACCCCGCCAGCCCCCGGAGGTCCCGTTGACAGCGCCGCACGGCAACCCGCTCGCCGGCGGAGCCACCGGCCCGCACGCCCTGCGCCCCCTCCTCGACACCGTCCTCGACGCCCTCCGCACCGGCGCGCAGGACCGTTACGGCCCCCTCCCCACCGGCGGCCCCGACGCCGTCACCGCCCACGTCCGCACCGCACTCGGCGACGTACTGCCCGACCACGGCACCGGCGACCACGAAGCCCTCCGCACCCTCGTCCGCACCCTCGCCGCCGGCGCCGCGGACCCCGCCCACCCCCACTGCGCCGCCCACCTGCACTGTCCACCCCTCGCCGTCGCCGTCGCCGCCGACCTCGCCGCCGGCGCCCTCAACCCCTCCCTCGACTCCTGGGACCAGGCCCCCGCCGCCTCCGCGATCGAAGCCCTCCTCACCCGCGCCCTCGCCGCCGAATTCCACGACACCCCCCACCCCGACGCCCTCATCACCACCGGCGGCACCGAAGCCAACCAACTCGCCCTCCTCCTCGCGCGCGAACGCCACGGCCCCCACCTCACCGTCCTGCACGGAGCCAACGCCCACCACTCCGTCCCCCGCGCCGCCTGGCTCCTCGGCCTCCCCCCGGCCACCGAACCTGTCTCTTATACACATCTCCGAGCCCACGAGACAAGAGGCAATCTC
>NZ_JOBX01000184.1:0-872 GCF_000720645.1 Streptomyces sp. NRRL S-378 | reverse complement strand
CCTAAGACCGTGTCCTATGTGGTGATGCGGATGAGTCGCTTGTAGCAGCAGATGGCTGCGGCGAGGCCGTGGAAGGCCAGGTAGTTGCGGGGGTGGCGTTCGTAGCGGTGGTTGAGGCGGCGGTAGCCGGTCAGCCAGGACATGGTGCGTTCGATGACCCATCTGCGTCGTCCGAGCCGTTCTGACGACTCGATGCCCTTGCGGGCGATGCGGACGCCGATGCGTTTGCCACGGAGCCATTTCCGCAGCTCAGGTATGTCGTATGCCTTGTCGGCATGCAGGCGCTGGGGTTTGAAGTAACGCCCGCGGTGGGGGTCGTGTCTCGTTTGGTGACCGAGCACCATGGGCTTCAGGGCTTGGCTGTCGTGGGTGTTGGCGGCCGAGAGGCCGACGAGGAGGGGCAGTCCGTTCGCGTCCGACAGGACGTGCATCTTGGAACCCGCTTTGCCCCGGTCCACGGGGCTCGGACCGGTGAGTTCGCCCCTTTTTTCGCCCGTACGTGGGCGGAGTCGAGGACGGCTCGGGACAGGTCGAGCAGGCCGGCGCCGTCGAGGCGGTGCAGGATCTCCTCGTGCAGCCGGCCCCACACCCCGGCACGCGACCAGATCAGAAACCTGCGATGAGCGGTGGACTTCGATATCCCGAAACAGGGCGGCAGGGCCCGCCAGGCACAACCGGACACCAGCACGTAGATGATCGCGGCGAACAGCGTCTCATCAGGCGTGTCCTGCGTCCCGCCACCCTGCGGCCGCACCCTCGACGGCGGGATCAGCGGCTCCGCGATCTCCCACAGCCCGTCCGGAACAATCCAACTCCACGTACCCCGCCCCATGGCAACTTCCACGACCGCCTCACCACATAGGACACGGTCT
>NZ_JOBX01000183.1:0-874 GCF_000720645.1 Streptomyces sp. NRRL S-378 | reverse complement strand
GAGACAGACGGGGGTGGCCGGAGGGTCCGGGCGGAGCCCGGTGCGCGTCACATCGCTACGCGCTCCTCCAAGACGGCGCCTGCAAGCCCCTTGGGCTGGGCATAGGCCGCCCACATTCGCTACGCGCTCCTCGATCACGCGTCTGCGAAGCTCTTGGGCCGGGCACAGGCCGCCACAGATCGCTACGCGCTTCTCGATCACGCGTCCGCAGACGGTCTGGGGCTTGTCAGAAGCCGCAGATACCTTCCTTCACCCACCATGGGCGGCGCCTGCGGGCTGCCGGGGGCTGGAAAAGCGGCAGATGACGGCTGAGACGAAGCCCAGCCGGGTCTGGGAGGGTGAGCGCCTCAAAGAGCTGTCAATATGCCCCAATTGCCCAAATCTGGGGGCGTGGATGGGATCTCAGGGTGTCCCAGACGGGGGTGGAGTTCGGCTGAGCCGATGGATCGGCCTTCCGGCCCTCCCATTCGCCCCTGTCAGCCACACACTGGGGGCGGACGCGGTCCCAAAGGAACGCGTAGCAATCGATGGCGGCCTATGACCGACCACAGGGGCTCGCAGCCGTGTGATCGAGAAGCCCTCAGCAAAGGTGGGCGGCTTATGACCGACCCAAGAGGCTTGCAGACGCCGTCTTCGAGAAGCGCGTAGCGATTGATGGCGGCTTATGACCAGCCCAAGAGGCTTGCAGACGCCGTCGGAGAGGAGCGCGTAGCGATGTGACGCGCACCGGGCTCCGCCCGCGCAGCGCCGGCCACCCCGTCTGTCTCTTTCTGCTCCCGGCCCGTTCCTTTGGGGGTTTCCCGGCAGTCTTTCGGATTTCCGGGGCGGGACGGTCGGTCAAGGGTGGCCGCAGGCCATCGCGAAGCGACGCGAC
>NZ_JOBX01000182.1:0-886 GCF_000720645.1 Streptomyces sp. NRRL S-378 | reverse complement strand
TGCCAGAACCGTCAACCGACAGCGTTTGTTCGTGGGTTCCGGCGGCGTTTAGTGATCATCGGCACTCTGGATGTTCACGGGAAACAGCGGCAGCACCTTGGTCGTCCCGCTCGTCGACCGGCTTCGGAGGTCGGTCGTGATCATTCGACGGAAAAGGAGCCGTGCTGTCTGCGACAGAGGTGACACCATGCGGTGTCATGGCAGATGACAGCACCAGTACGTTTCAGGCGGGCCAGACGGGGCTCATAGTCCGGATCCCGGAGGCGGAGCCGTCCGTCCGCGGGTGGCGTGAACGGCTCGACCCCTCAGCCCAGGCCGGGGTTCCAGCCCACGTCACCGTGCTCTTCCCGTTCCTCGATGAGAGCCGAATAGATGCGCTCGTCCACTCCGCTCTCGCGGACGTGCTGGGCAGCCACCAGGCCTTTGACCTGCGGTTCGAGAGGTGTGGACGACTCCCGGAAGTGCTGTATCTCGTCCCCGAGCCTGACACGCAGTTGCGGCAGCTCACGGAGGCGATCGCTGATCGTTGGCCTGAGGCTCCGCCGCATGGCGGTCGATTTGCCGAGATCGTGCCGCACCTGACCATCGCTCAGGGTCAGGAAGACGCCGTCCTGGAGGAGATCGAGGCCGACCTCGCCGGCAGGCTCCCGTTCACGTCTCACGTCTCGTCGGTTGAACTCATGGTGCACGACGGCGTGAAGTGGCAAGAGAGGGCGTCGTTCGCACTCGGAGAATAAAAGAGCGTTTTGTTCCGCCTTGGGTGTTTGGTAAGTAGCGTGGTGTCAGCGGATTGGGTCCACGCATGGAGGCGTGTGAGGATCCGCCCATGGAGTGCGATGTGTGTGGACGGGCCATGTGGCGATGGCCGGCGGTGACGCATTCGGAG
>NZ_JOBX01000181.1:0-905 GCF_000720645.1 Streptomyces sp. NRRL S-378 | reverse complement strand
CTAGGCCGTTTCTTAGCGATCACCTCGCGGACCAGATGTGGATGGCCGCGAGGTGGAGGGCCGCCCGGTAGACCGTGGCCGTTTTGTCGTAGCGGGTGGCCAGGCCGCGCCATTGCTTGAGCTTGTTGATGCACCGCTCGACGGTGTTCCGCTGCTTGTAGGCGGTCTTGTCGAAGGCCGGAGGCCTGCCGCCCTTACTGCCGAGGCGTTTGCGGTTGGCGATCTGGTCGGCAGGCAGCGGGATCACCGCCCGGATCTTGCGCTTGCGCAGGTGCTCGCGGATCGCGCGAGACGAGTAGGCCTTGTCGGCCAGCACGACCGTGGGCCTGGTTCTGGCTCTGCCTTTGGGCCTGGCCACCCGGATGGCGGCCATGACCTGCGTGAACGCTGGCGCGTCACCGGCCTGGCCGGGTGTGACGACGAAGGCCAGCGGGCGGCAGTTGCCGTCGGCAGCGAGGTGGATCTTCGTGGTCAGTCCGCCGCGGGACCGTCCGAGGGCATGGTCGGCCGGCTCGCCGACCGGGGCCCCTTTTCACGGGCCCCGGCGGCGTGCTGGTGGGCACGGACAATCGTGGAGTCGACCGCCACGACCCAGTCCAGATCCTCCGCCGCATCGGCCTGGGCGAGCAGGGTGGCGAAGACGCGTTCCCACGTGCCGTCGATCGCCCACGTCCGCAGCCGGCTGTAGGCGCCTTTCCACGAGCCGAACCGTTCGGGCAGATCCATCCAGGGTGTCCCGGTGCGGTACTTGAAGGCGATCGCGTCGATCACCTGCCGGTGATCCCGCCACCGCCCTCCCCTCTTCGGCGTCCGGTCCGGCAGCAACGGCTCGATCCGCGCCCACTGCGCGTCAGTCAACGACACACATCAACCAACGATCAGATGATCCGAGAGAAACGGCCTAG
>NZ_JOBX01000180.1:0-987 GCF_000720645.1 Streptomyces sp. NRRL S-378 | reverse complement strand
TCATGGCCGACAACCTGACCGCGCAGGTGCGTTCGATCGCCGAGGTCACCACGGCCGTGGCCCAGGGCGACCTGACGCAGAAGATCCGGGTGGACGCCCGCGGGGAGATCCTGGAGCTGAAGGAGACCATCAACACGATGGTCGACCAGTTGTCCGCGTTCGCCGACGAGGTCACCCGCGTGGCCCGCGAGGTGGGAACCGAGGGCAACCTGGGCGGCCAGGCCACCGTCCGGGGGGTCTCCGGCACCTGGAAGGACCTCACCGACAACGTCAACGTCATGGCGTCCAACCTGACCGGACAGGTCAGATCGATCGCCCAGGTCGCCACCGCCGTCGCGCGCGGCGACCTGTCGCAGAAGATCACGGTGGAGGCGAAGGGCGAGGTCGCGGCGCTGGCCGGCGTGATCAACACGATGGTCGACACGCTGTCCGCGTTCGCCGACGAGGTGACCCGGGTGGCCCGTGAGGTCGGCACCGAGGGCCGGCTCGGCGGCCAGGCCCGCGTCCCCAATGTGGCGGGCACCTGGAAGGACCTCACGGACAACGTCAACTCCATGGCCAACAACCTCACCGGCCAGGTCCGCAACATCGCCCTCGTCACCACCGCCGTCGCCAACGGCGACCTGTCCAAGAAGATCGACGTGGACGCGCGCGGCGAGATCCTGGAGCTCAAGACCACCATCAACACCATGGTCGACCAGCTCTCCTCCTTCGCCGCCGAGGTCACCCGCGTCGCCCGTGAGGTCGGCAGTGAGGGCCGGCTCGGCGGCCAGGCCGAGGTCGAAGGGGTCTCCGGCACCTGGAAGCGGCTGACCGAGAACGTCAACGAGCTGGCCGGGAACCTCACCCGGCAGGTGCGGGCCATCGCCGAGGTCGCCAGCGCGGTCGCCGAGGGCGATCTGACCCGCTCGATCACCGTGGACGCCTCCGGAGAGGTCGCCGAACTCAAGGACAACATCAACTCCATGGTCGGGTCGCTGCGCGAGA
>NZ_JOBX01000179.1:0-1010 GCF_000720645.1 Streptomyces sp. NRRL S-378 | reverse complement strand
GGCCGCAGGGCCGCAGGGCCGCAGGGCCGCAGGGCCGCAGGGCCGCAGGGCCGCAGGGCCGCAGGGCCGCAGGGCCGCAGGGCCGCAGGAACCGGCATACCCGTCCTCACCCCGGAGCGACACACCCGGGTGCGGGCCACCACCAGCCCCAACCGGACACGGCACACACCCCACCCCGCCACGCCCGGTCGGGCCAGGCCGGGCCTGGCCGGGCCGGGCCGGGCCTGGCCTGGCCTGGCTGCAGCGTGACCGGGCGGAGACCTCCGCCGGAGCGCATTCCCGGCGGCTCGTGCCTGCGTGTGGCTTCGCAGGACCCCGTCCTGGCCGCGGTCACGGCCCCGCTCTCCGTCCCTCCCGACAGCAGGCACAACCTCGTCATGACCGTATCCGGCGCCGGCCACGGCCCTCTTCGACGCGGCCACCGGCGAAAAAGACCGCCCACGGCCGGGGACCCGACCACCAGGACCGGCTGCCGGTGTGCGACTGCGCGGGGCCTGCCCCGGCTCCGCCCGGGCCCTGACCGCAGTCCCGGGCCCCCGCCGCGTCCGGCCTGGCTTGCCCTTCCACGTGGTACACAGCGCGCGCGGGTGCCCCGGCAGGCCCGGGACAGGACACAGGCCAGGACAGCCCCCGCACCACCGCGGGCAACAGGAGCACCCCCACCAGCAACAAACCCCGCCAGACAGGGCCAACACCAACACCACCGCCCGCACCAGCGGTGGCGGGGGCGGGGTGGGCGGGGTGTCGTTGCCGGCGCCCCGCCGCTGCCCGTGCCAGTAGTGCCAGTGCCGGTCCGGTGCCAGCGGCCGCTGCCGTTACCGCTGCCGCTGCCGTTGCCGTTGCCGCTGCCGCTGCCGCTGCCGTTGCCGTTGCCGTGGGGCGGCCTACCACCGCCGAACCGCACATCCCCGGACAGCCGGACACCGGAAGACGGCCTGCACACAGACACCAACCTGTCTCTTATACACATCTCCGAGCCCACGAGACAAGAGGCAATCTCGTATGCCGTC
>NZ_JOBX01000178.1:0-1016 GCF_000720645.1 Streptomyces sp. NRRL S-378 | reverse complement strand
CGGTCCCTCAAGGGCGCTCCTTCGTCGCGTCGCTGCGCGATGGCCTGCGGCCACCCTTGACCGACCGTCCCGCCCCGGAAATACGAAGACTGCCGGGAAACCCCCAAAGGAACGGGCCGGGGGCAGGAAGTGCCAGACGGGGCGGTGCCCTGCCCGGGCGGAGCCCGGAGCGCCCCCAATCGCTACGCGCTCCTCCAAGACAGCGTCTGCGAGCCCCTTGGGCTGGTCATAAGCCGCCCACATTCGCTACGCGCTCATCAATCACGCGACTGCGAGCCCCTTGGGCCGGTCATAAGCCGCCACAGATCGCTACGCGCTTCTCGATCACGCGTCCGCAGACGGTCTGGGGCCGGTCAGAAGCCGCAGATACCTTCCTTCACCCCCCATGGACGGCGCCTGCGGGCTGCCGGGGGCTGAAAAAGCGGCAGATGACGGCTGAGACGAAGCCCATCCGGGTCTGGGAGGGCAGACACCTCAAAGAGCCGTCAATATGCCCCAATTACCCGAGTCTGGGCGTGTGGATGGGATCTCAGAGTGGCCCAGACGGGAGTGGAGTTCGGCTGAGCCGATGGATCGGCCTTCCCGCCCTCCCATTCACCCCTACCCGCACCATCTGGGAGCGGACGACGTCCCGAAGGGGCGCGTAGCAATCGATGGCGGCCTATGACCGACCACAGGGGCTCGCAGCCGCGTGATCGAGAAGCCCTCAGCGAAGGTGGGCGGCTTATGACCAGCCCAAGAGGGTGGCAGACGCCATATCGCAGGAGCGCGTAGCGATCTGCGGCGCTCCGGGCTCCGCCCGGGCAGGGCACCGCCCCCGTCTGGCACTTCCTGCCCCCGGCCCGTTCCTTTGGGGGCTTCCCGGCAGTCTTCGTATTTCCGGGGCGGGACGGTCGGTCAAGGGTGGAGCGCAGCGACATCGCGAAGCGACGCGACGAAGGAGCGCCCTTGAGGGACCGGCCCGAACCGGAGAGACGATGGGACTGACGGGAAACCCCCATCCGCCACTCTGACCA
>NZ_JOBX01000177.1:0-1047 GCF_000720645.1 Streptomyces sp. NRRL S-378 | reverse complement strand
GAGCCTCCGCTCCGGCATGGGCGGCGAGGACCGCGACTGGTACGTGTACATGGACCAGCCCGACATGGCCGACGCCACCGCCGTGCGGCCCTCGATCCCCAAGACCCCCGGCGCGCGCGGCTCCAAGTCGACCTAGGCGGTTTTTTCGGATCATCTCGCTGACCAGATGAAGATGGCTGCGAGGTGGAGTCCGGCGCGGTAGATGGTGGCGGTCTTGTCATACCGAGTGGCCAGGCAGCGCCACTGCTTGAGCTTGTTGATGCACCGCTCAACGGTGTTCCGCTGCTTGTAGGCCTCACGGTCGAAGGTCGGCGGGCGGCCGCCGCGGCGGCCGAGCCGCTTGCGGTTGGCGGCTTGGTCGGCGGGCTGCGGGATTACGGCCCGGATCCCACGCCGCCGTAGATGCCGCCGGATCGCCCGGGAGGAATAGGCCTTGTCGGCCAGGATCACATCCGGGGTGACTCGGGGGCGGCCGATCGGCCGGGGCACCCGTAAGCGTGCCACCGGCTCGAATGCGGGTGCGTCACCGGCTTGCCCAGGCGTGATGACGAAGGCCAGCGGAGGGCAACGGCCGTCGGCGGCGACTGAATCTTGGTGGTCAGTCCGCCGCGGGATCGTCCGAGGGCATGGTCGGCCGGCTCGCCTGCCGGGGCCCCTTTTGACAGGCCCCGGCGGCGTGCTGATGAGCCCGCACGATCGCCGACACCCAGTCCAAGAGCAACCAGCGCGCCACCCACGCCTGACCCCTCCCACCGGAGGCCCCCATGAGCAGCACCGACCGCGACGTCGACCACGCTCTCGCCTACCCCGAGCCGCCCGCCTCCCCGCTGTGGCACCGCCACGGCCGCGTGCAGGCCCGGCCCCTCACCGACGCAGAGAAGAAGCGCAACCGCGAGCTCCTGGTGCTCGCGCAGCACCCCGCTCCCCTCGCCCTACCGAGATCCTGGCGGCGGCTTCCCAATAGAGAAGTCAAGGTCGGGATCCGTCCTGAACACAGGCCGTCTAGCTGCGTTGTCATGGCAAGCTTCCTCGTCGAAGGAAGGGAGA
>NZ_JOBX01000176.1:0-1084 GCF_000720645.1 Streptomyces sp. NRRL S-378 | reverse complement strand
AAGCCGTGCTCGGCCGCTTCCCGGGCCTCTCCCAGGTCACGGTCATCGCCCGCGAGGACCGGCCCGGCGACAAGCGCCTGGTGGCGTACCTGGTCGCCGGGAGTGGCGGGCGCGCCGTGGACATCGAAGCCCTGCGCGCCCACGCGGCCGGGCTGCTGCCCGAGTACATGGTCCCCTCGGCCTTCGTGGTCCTCGACGGGCTCCCGTTGACCGGAAACGGCAAGCTGGACCGGCGGGCCCTGCCGGCCCCCGCACGGCCGGTGTCCGGTAGCGGACGGGAGCCGCGGAACACGTGCGAGGAGGTCCTCTGCGGCCTGTTCGCCGACGCGCTGGGCGTGCCCGTGGTCGGCATCGACGACAACTTCTTCACGCTCGGCGGCCACTCCCTCCTCGCCACCCGTCTCGTCAGCCGCATCCGTTCGGTCCTCGGGGCCGAACTGGTGGAACGCACGGTCTTCGAGGCCCCGACCGTCGCCGCCCTCGCCGAGCGGGTCGCGACGGCCGGTGCGGCCCGGGCCGCGCTGACGGCGGTGGAGCGCCCGGAGCTGATCCCGCTGTCCCCGGCCCAGAACCGCCTCTGGTTCCTCAACAGGCTGGAGGAGTCGGCGGCCACGTACGTTCTGCCGCTCGCGGTCCGGCTGTCCGGTCAGCTCGACCAGGAGGCCCTGGAGCAGGCACTGAACGACGTGGTGGCGCGGCACGAGAGCCTGCGGACGGTGTTCCCCGAGGTCGACGGGAAGCCCCGGCAGCTCATCCTGGAGCCCCGGCGGGTCCGCCTCGGTCTTCCCGTGGTGCAGGTCGCGGAGGCTGAGCTGGAGGACGCCCTGCGGTCCGCCTCCCTCGCCACCTTCGACGTCACCGTCGATCCGCCGGTCCGGGCCCGGCTGTTCGCCACCCGACCGGACCACCACGTCCTGCTCCTGCTGCACCACCACATCGGGAACGACGGCTGGTCACTGGCCCCGCTGGCCCGGGACATCAGCGTGGCCTATGCCGCGCGGCTGGAGGGCCGTGCCCCGGCCTGGTCCCCGCTCCCGGTCCAGTACGCCGACTACACCCTCTGGCAGCGCGAACTCCTCGGCAC
>NZ_JOBX01000175.1:0-1143 GCF_000720645.1 Streptomyces sp. NRRL S-378 | reverse complement strand
CCCTGGACCCGCCACGTCAGCGGCTTCCTCACCAAGCAGGACCACGCCGCCGACTTCGACCTCGGGACATGGCCGCCCGCCGGCGCCGAGCCCGTCGACCTCGACGGCTACTACGCCGGCCGCGCCGACGCGGGCCTGGAGTACGGCCCCGCCTTCCAGGGGCTGCAGACCGTGTGGACACGGGACGGCGAGGTCTACGCCGAGATCGCCCTGCCCGAGGGCATCACGGCGGACGGCTTCGGCCTCCACCCGGTCCTCCTGGACGCCGCCCTGCAGGCCTCTTCCTTCGTATCGGCCGGCCCGGCCGCCCGGGAAGGCGAGCTGAGACTCCCCTTCGCCTGGAACGAGGTCGCCCTCCACGCCACCGGCGCCACCACCCTGCGGGTCCGTGCGTCCGCCGGCGCCGACGGCCTCACCCTCCGGCTCGCCGACCACGTCGGCGCCCCCGTCGCCGCCATCGGCACCCTCGCCACCCGTCCGTTCACACCCGGCGCCTTCGCCCCGGCGCTCCCGGAGCTGCACGACGCGCTGTTCCGGGTGGACCTGGTGCCCGTCGGCACCTCGGTCGGCCCCGACGAGGTCGACCACGTCGTGCTCGGCGCCGAGCACGCCGACCTCGCCGCGCTCCTGGCCGCCGTCGGGGAGGGCGCGCCCGTCCCGGGCGCGGTCATCGCCGACCTCACCCGTACCGATGCCACCTCCGCCCCGGAGCGGGCCCGCGAGCTGACCGTCCGTGCCCTGGACCTGCTGCAGGCCTGGGCGGCGGCTGCCGAGCTGGAGGCGTCCACACTCGTCCTGCGCACCGACGGCGCCGTCTCCGGCACCGTCGACCCCGCCGCCGCGGCGGTGTGGGGTCTGCTCCGCTCCGCGCAGTCCGAGAACCCCGGCCAGTACGTCCTCGTCGACGCCGACGAGGACACCCGCGCCGCCGAGGTCGCCCGGGCCGCCGTCGCTTCCGGCGAACCGCAGCTCGTCCTGCGCTCCGGCACGGTCACCGCGCCCCGGCTGGCCCGCGCGTCCGCCGATGTCGCACCCGCCCGCTTCCGCGCTCTGGACGGTGAGGGTACGGCGCTGGTCACGGGTGGTACGGGGACGCTGGGCCGGTTGGCGGCCCGTCACCTGGTCACCGAGCACGGTGTGCGG
>NZ_JOBX01000174.1:0-1175 GCF_000720645.1 Streptomyces sp. NRRL S-378 | reverse complement strand
TCGAAAGGAAGTCTGGCGATGTCGGTTGTCGAGGGTGCGCGGGTTGATGCGGGTGCGGGGGAGGTGCTGCCGGCCCGTTTGGACGGGCGTTTGCGGTTGGTGCTTGTGGTGCTGCTGGTGGCGCAGTTCATGCTGGCGGTGGATTTCTCGATTCTGAATGTGGCGTTGCCGGTGATCGGTGACGGGCTCGGTTTCTCGTTGTCGAACCTGCAGTGGATCGCGACGTCGTTCGCGTTGTGTGCTGCGGGTTTCACGTTGTTGTTCGGGCGGGTCGCGGACCTGTTCGGGCGTCGGCGGTTGTTCCTGGTGGGTCTGGCGGTGCTGGGCCTGTCGTCGTTGGTGGGTGGTCTGGCGACGTCGCCGGAGATGCTGATCGTGGCGCGGGTGTTCCAGGGTCTTGCGACGGCTGCGGTGACGCCTGCGGGTCTGTCGCTGCTGACGACGTCGTTTCCTGAGGGGCCGCTGCGTGAGAAGGCGCTGGGTCTGAACGGCGCTTTGATGTCGGCGGGGTTCACGACGGGGGCGATCCTGGGTGGTGTGCTGACGGATCTGCTGTCGTGGCGGTGGGCGTTCTTCATCAACGTGCCGGTGGCTCTTGCGGTGTTGTTCATCGCTCCGGTGGTGATCAAGGAGTCCCGTCCGGAGGTGCGTCCGAAGCTGGACGTGCCGGGGGCGACGGCGGTGACGCTGGGTCTGCTGGCTCTGATTTATGGGCTGACGCAGGCGGGTGAGCACGGTTGGGGTGCGCCGTCGGCGCTGGGTTGGCTGGCTGCTGGTGTGGTGCTGCTGATCGCTTTCTATGTCATCGAGTCGAAGTCGACCGCTGCGCTGGTGCCGGTTTCGGTGTTGAAGAAGAAGACGGTGGCGTGGGGGAACATCGCGGGTCTGATCGCGTTCCTGACGGAGACCAGTCTGGTGTTCCTGATGACGCTGTATCTGCAGGAGGTGCTGGACTTCTCGCCGCTGACGGCTGGTCTGTCGTTCGGTGTGCTGGGTGTGGGCACGGTGATCGGTGGTTCGGTCGCTCCGCGGGTGATCGGTGCGGTGGGTACGCGTTCGACGCTGATCATCGGCGGTGTGCTGCAGGCGGTGGCGACGCTGAGCCTGGTGGCTCTGGGTGAGACGTCGGCGTCGATGTGGCTGCTGCTGGTCGCGACGTTCGCGGGTGGTGTCGG
>NZ_JOBX01000173.1:0-1237 GCF_000720645.1 Streptomyces sp. NRRL S-378 | reverse complement strand
GGGTGGGGCGGGATGTGCCGGGGCGGGATGTGCCGGGCGGGCGCCGGGTCAGGCGGGTCCGGTCACCGCGCCCGGGGGCGGGGTGGCGCGGACCTTCTCCAGGGCGGCCAGCAGGCGGCGGTAGGCGGCCTGTTCGGCGGCGACCGCCCGTGCGAGGGCGAGGCGATGGGGGTCCTGAAGAGACCGGGCCGGTGACTGGGCCGGGGCCGGTGACCGGGCGGTGATGGCGGCGGCCAGGCGGAGGGTTCTGGCCCGGCGTACGTCGCTCTCGGCGTCGAGGCAGGCCTGGTCGAGGAGGCGGTGGTCGAGCACTTCGGTGAAAGCGCGCCGGGCCAGGGTGTCGAGGCGGTCGAGGCTGCCGGCGCAGTGGTCGGGGTCGGGGGTGGCGCAGCCTTGTGCGAGGGCGGTGGACAGGGCGTTCAGGGTGGCGGCGAGCCGCGGGTAGTCCCAGGCCGGGGCGGTGTCCTCTCGGCAGCCGGTGGCGAGGGTCGTCACCGCCAGGCAGACGGCCAGGGCCAGGGCGCGGAGGGCCGCCGCCTTGCCCGTACGGGTGCGGGTGCGGGGGTGTCGGCGGGTGGTGCGGGAAGCGGTCACGGGGCCCCGTTCACCGGTGGTCAGGACGTGGGGAGGCGGCAGGACGCCGGTCCCGGCCCCGGGCCGCCCCGGGGTGGGGTGCCGGGCCGGGACGCCGGCGCGACCGGCAGGAGGCGGGCGGGCTGGCAGCCGGCACGGAGCGGGTGGGGGCCGGGGCGGCTGCAGCGGTGGCCCGGGTGGGTGAGGTGGGCGGGACGGGCCGGACGGGTGGGGTGGCTGAAGCGGTGGCCCGGGCAGTCCGGGTGGCCGGTCGGTGCGGCCGGGGTTCCGGTGTGGCCGGCAGAGCCCGGGTGGCCCGGACGGCCGAAGCGGAGGTGACCAGCCGGGTGGCGGCCCGGGCTGAAGTAGCGGGGACCGGCCGGACGGTGGCCCGGACGGGTGACGCAGCGGGGACCGGCCGGGTGGTGACCCGGGCTGAAGTAGCTGGGACCGGCCGGACGGTGGCCGGGGTGGGTGGAGCGGCCGGGACGGCGCGGGGGCCGGGACCGGCCGGACGGTGGCCCGGGCGGCTGAGACGGAGGTGACCTGCCGGGTGGTGACCCCGGCTGAAGTGGCGGGGGCGGACGGTGGCCGGGGTGGGTGGAGCGGCCCGGACGGCGCGGGGGGCCGGGACCGGCCGGGTGGTGGCCGGGGTGGGTCCAGG
>NZ_JOBX01000172.1:0-1535 GCF_000720645.1 Streptomyces sp. NRRL S-378 | reverse complement strand
GGCCCTCCGCGGGCTGCGCACCCGCCCAGGACTCCAACAACCGCACCCGCTCGGCCTCGTCCACCACATCGATCCCACCGATCCGACCATCGGGATCGGCGGAGACGGATTGCAGGATCCTTACCAGGCCGGTGATCAGACGCTCGGCGGTCTCCTGCTCGAAGAGGTCCGCGGCGTAGGTGACGTAGGCCCGCACCGGTCCGGGAAGGCCCTGGTCGGTGTGGGTCAGGAGGAAGTTCAGCGACAGGTCGAACTTCGCCGTCTGCTGCTTCCCCACGATCTCCTCGACCACCCGCTCGAACGGCACGTCCTGGTGCGAGTACGCCGCCAGGCTCGTGGCGCGGACCCGCTCCAGCAGCTCCCGGAAGGTCGGGTTCCCCGAGGTGTCGTTGCGCAGGACCAGGGTGTTGACGAAGAAGCCCACCAGGTCGTCCAGCTGGTCGTCGGCGCGCCCGGCGACCGGGGTGCCGATCGGGATGTCCGTCCCGGCGCCCATCCGCGTCAGCGCCACCGCGAGGGCGGCCTGCGCCACCATGAACGGCGTGGCACCGGTGGACCGCGCCAGCTCGGCCATCCCGCGGTGCAGGTCCGCGTCCAGGTCGAAGAAGACGGTGTCGCCACGGAGGCCGGACGTCCGGGGGCGCGGGTGGTCGAAGGGGAGGTCGAGCCGGTCCGGGATGCCGTCCAGCGCCTGCCTCCAGTATCCGAGCTGCTGGTTGACCAGGGACGCGGGGTCGTCCTCCGCGCCGAGGAGCTCGCGCTGCCACAGCGTGTAGTCGGCGTACTGCACCGGCAGCGGGGACCAGGACGGGGCGCTGCCCCGGAGGCGGGCGGTGAACGCCGTCTCCAGGTCGCGGACCAGCGGGCCCAGGGAGGCGCCGTCGCTCGCGATGTGGTGCAGGAGCAGCAGCAGGACGTGTTCCTCGGGGCCGGTGGTGAAGAGCGTGGCCCGCAGCGGCAGTTCGGCCGAGAGGTCGAAGGCGTACTGTCCGGCCTCCCGCAGCAGCGCCTCCGCCTCCTCGGCACGGCAAGCGACGCGGTGCAGCCGCAGGCCCGCGGTGTCCTCGTCCAGGATCACCTGGACCGGGGCGCCGTCCACCTCGTGGAACACCGTGCGCAGGCTCTCGTGCCGGGCCACCACGTCGCCCAGGGCGCGCTCCAGCACCTCGGGGTCCAGCTCCCCGCCGATCCGGAAGGCCGCCGGCGCGTTGTAGGTGGCGCCGGCCTCCTCCAGCCTGTTCAGGAACCAGAGGCGGTTCTGGGCCGGGGACAGCGGGATCGGCTGGGGGCGCTGCACCGCCGTCAGTGCGGGCCGGGCCGTACCGGCTGCCACGACCCGCTCGGCGAGGGCGGCGACGGTCGGGGCCTCGAAGACGGTGCGGACCACCAGTTCGGCGCCCAGCACGGCGCGGATGCGGCCCGCCAGTCGGGTCGCGAGCAGGGAATGTCCGCCCAGCTCGAAGAAGTCCTCGTCGATGCCGACCGCCGGCACGCCCAGCACCTCCGCGAACAGGCCGCAGAGGACCTCCTCGGAC
>NZ_JOBX01000171.1:0-1296 GCF_000720645.1 Streptomyces sp. NRRL S-378 | reverse complement strand
GGCCGTCAGCGGATGCTCCACCGGAACCGAAGCCAGCAACGCGCCCAGCGCCTCACGATCGGCCGCGTCACACGCCTCGACCCGAACCTCCGCACCCAGGGCCGACAGCTCCTCGACCAGCTCCACCGCACCCTCGGCCGCCAGACCCCGGCGTCCCACCAACAGGAGGTGCTTGACCTGGTGGGAGGTGACGAGGTGGCGGGCGAGGAGCGTCCCGAGCGTGCCGGTGCCGCCGGTGACGAGGACGGTGCCCTGCGGATGCAGCACCGACCCGGTCGCGTCGGCCCGCGGTTCACGGGCCAGGCGGGGCGCGGTGGCCGTGCCCTGGCGCAGGGCCAGCTGCGGTTCGCCGGAGGCGACTGCGGCGGACAGCAGGCCCTCGGAGCCCTCGTCGAGATCGACCAGGACGATCCGGTCCGGGTTCTCCGCCTGGGCGGAGCGGACCAGGCCCCAGACCGCGGTGCCGGCCGGATCGGTGGCGTCGCGGACGGCGCCGCCGGTCACGACGATCAGGCGGGACTCGTCGAGGGCCGACTCGGCGGTCCAGGCCTGCAGGGCCCCCAGGACCCGGACGGCCAGTGCGTGGGCGCGGGCGGCGCCCACTGCGGCGGACACCTTCCTGGTGTCGAGGAGCAGGTGGGCGGGGACCGGGGTGCCGGAGGCCACGGCCTCGGCCAGTGCCCGGACGTCGTCGGCTCCGGAGACCGGCGCGAACTCCGTCCGGGCGGTGTTCGCCAGGGTCACGGGGGCCCAGTCGACCCGGAAGAGGGAGTCGTGGCTCTGGCCGCCGGCCGCGCCCAGCTGCTGCGCGGACACCGTCCGCATGGCGAGGGTGCCGATGGCGGCGACAGGGGCACCGGTGTGATCGGCGAGGTCCAGGCTGAGGCCGTCGGTGCCCGAGCGGGTCGCGTGGACCCGCAGGGCGGAGGCGCCGGAGGCGTAGAGGGCGACCTCGTTCCAGGCGAAGGGGAGCCTGGTGGTGCCCTCTTCGGTCTCGCCGGTGCCGAGGAATCCGGTGGTCTGCAGGGCCGCGTCGAGCAGGGCCGGGTGCAGGCCGAAGCCGTCGGCGCTCTGGCCGTCCGGGAGGACGACCTCGGCGTAGACCTCACCGTCCTTGGTCCAGAGGGACTGGACGCCCTGGAAAGCCGGTCCGTAGCCGTATCCGGCCGCGAGCTGGCGCTCGTAGAAGTCGGATACGTCGACGGGCTCGGCGCCGGCGGGCGGCCATGTCCCGAGGTCGAAGTCGGCGGCGTGGTCCTGCTTGGTGAGGAAGCCGCTGACGTGGCGGGTCCAGGG
>NZ_JOBX01000170.1:0-1359 GCF_000720645.1 Streptomyces sp. NRRL S-378 | reverse complement strand
CTTTCGAACATCGTCAAGGCGTATGACGTGCGTGGCGTTGTGCCGGACGAGTGGGACGAGTTGCTGGCGGAGCTGTTCGGTGCTGCTTTCGTCGAGGTCGTGGGTGGCTCGGCGATCGTGGTGGGTCATGACATGCGTCCTTCGTCGCCGGGTCTGTCGCAGGCGTTCGCGCGGGGTGCGGCGGCGCGTGGTGTGGACGTGACGTTGATCGGTCTGTGTTCGACGGATCAGCTGTACTACGCGTCGGGGTCGTTGGGGCTGCCGGGTGCGATGTTCACGGCGTCGCACAATCCGGCGCAGTACAACGGGATCAAGATGTGCCGTGCGGGTGCGGCGCCGGTGGGTCAGGACACGGGCCTGTCGCAGATCCGGTCCCTGGTGGAGGGGTGGCTGGACGGGGGTGTTCCGGAGGTTCCGGCGGGCACCGTGCCGGGAGCGGTGACGGAGCAGGACTCGTTGAAGGGCTATGCGGAGCATTTGCGTTCCCTGGTGGACCTGTCGTCGGTGCGTCCGCTGAAGGTGGTCGTGGACGCGGGCAACGGCATGGGCGGTCACACCGTTCCGACGGTGTTCGAGGGCCTGCCGCTGGAGGTGACGCAGATGTACTTCGAGCTGGACGGTACGTTCCCCAACCACGAGGCGAATCCGCTGGACCCGAAGAACATCGTGGACCTGCAGGCGCGGGTGCTGGCGGAGGGCGCGGATCTGGGTATCGCCTTCGACGGGGACGCGGACCGCTGTTTCATCGTGGACGAGCGGGGCGTGGGTGTGTCGCCGTCGGCGGTCACGGCGCTGGTGGCTTCGCGTGAGCTGGCCCGTAACGGCGGGTCGGGCACGGTGATCCACAATCTGATCACGTCCTGGTCGGTGCCGGAGGTGGTGCGGGAGAACGGCGGTACGCCGGTGCGTACGCGGGTGGGTCATTCCTTCATCAAGGAGGAGATGGCGCGGACGGGTGCGATCTTCGGTGGTGAGCACTCGGCGCACTACTACTTCAAGGATTTCTGGAACGCGGACACCGGGATGCTGGCGGCGTTGCACGTGCTGGCGGCGCTGGGTGGCCAGGACGGTCCGCTGTCGGCTCTGGTGGCTTCCTATGACCGGTATGAGGGGTCGGGGGAGATCAACTCGACGGTTGCGGACCAGGCGGGCCGGCTGGCGGCGGTGAAGGAGTCCTTCGGTGGCCGTGAGGGCGTCACCCTGGACGAGCTGGACGGTCTGACGGTGACGGGTGCGGACTGGTGGTTCAACGTCCGTGCGTCGAACACGGAGCCGTTGCTGCGGTTGAACGTCGAGGCCCGCGACCGGGAAACCCTGGTCCGCGTCCGCGACGAGGCCCTGGCCCTCATCCGCGCCTGA
>NZ_JOBX01000169.1:0-1391 GCF_000720645.1 Streptomyces sp. NRRL S-378 | reverse complement strand
GGTCCCTCAAGGGCGCTCCTTCGTCGCGTCGCTGCGCGATGGCCTTCGGCCACCCTTGACCGACCGTCCCGCCCCGGAAATCCGAAAGACTGCCGGGAAACCCCCAAAGGAACGGGCCGGGGGAGCAGGGGGAAAGAGACGGGGCGATGCCATGCCCGGGCGGAGCCCGGAGCGCCCCCATCGCTACGCGCTCCTGCTATATGGCGTCTGCCACCCTCTTGGGCTGGTCATAAGCCGCCATCGATCGCTACGCGCTCCTCGAAGACAGCGTCTGCGAGCCTCTTGGGCCGGGCATAAGCCGCCACAGATCGCTACGCGCTTCTCCATCACGCGACTGCGAACCTCCGTGGTCGGACATGGGCCGCCCTCATCGCTACGCGCTTCTGGGATCACGCGTCTGGGAGCCGTCCGGGGCGGGCCGTAAAGCGTTCTGACCTGAGAGCCCCAGCCACTCTAGGCTCGAGGCCATGAAGATCATCGTGCGACCGGCTGTGGGCGCAGACCTCACCTCCCTGATGACTCTCTACGGCGAGCTGAATCCCGACGATGCACCGCTGCCGCAGGAGAGAGCCGACGCCGTATGGGCGACCATCTCCAACCAGCAGGGACGAACCGTGCTGGTAGCCGACGTCGAAGGCGCCGTGGCCGGCACCGCGGACTGCCTGGTTCTTCCGAACCTCACCCGAGGGGGTCGCGCCATCCTTTTCGTGGAGAACGTCGTGGTCGGCAAGGCATTCCAGCGGCGGGGCGTCGGCAGTCGGTTGATGGAAGCCGTGGTGCAACTGGGTGAGTCGGCCGGATGCTACAAGGTGCAGCTGCTGTCAGCCGACGACGAGTACGTCCACCGCTTCTACGAGTCGTGCGGCTTCCCGGCACGCGCGGAAGGCTTCCGTCGCTACATCGAACGTCACGACCCGATGGTGTGACCCCGCCAGGAAAATGGCGTCGGATGACGGCTCGGGCGAAACCAATCCAGGTCTCGGTGGGTGGGCACCTCAAGGAGCGGTCGATATGCCCTGATCGCCCTACTCTGGTCATGCGAAGGGATCTCAGAGTGGCCCTGATGGGGGTTGAGTTCGGCTGGGCCGATGGATCGGCTTTTCGACCCTCCCCTTCGCCCCTCTCGGCCACAGACTGGTGACGGACGCCCTCGTCGAGGAGCGCGTAGCGATTGATGGCGGCTTATGACCAGTCCAAGAGGGTGGCAGACGCCGTCTTCGAGGAGCGCGTAGCGATGGGGGGCGCTCCGGGCTCCGCCCGGGCATGGCACCGCCCCGTCTCTTTCCCCCTGCTCCCCCGGCCCGTTCCTTTGGGGGTTTCCCGGCAGTCTTTCGGATTTCCGGGGCGGGACGGTCGGTCAAGGGTGGAGCGCAGCGACATCGCGAAGCGAC
>NZ_JOBX01000168.1:0-1442 GCF_000720645.1 Streptomyces sp. NRRL S-378 | reverse complement strand
TTACTGATCGTTTCAGAATGAGGTTCGTAGGCGTCGCAAGCAGATGATGCTGCAGGCGAGTTGAAGCAGCCCGAGGTGGAGGTCGGCGCGTATCTCGTAGCGGATGCGGAGGCGTTTGAACTGGTGGAGCCAGGCGAAGGTCCGCTCGACGACCCACCGTGTCTTGCCCAGTCCGGAGCCGTGCGGGACGCCGCGTCGGGCGACCTTCGGTGTGATGCCGCGGGCTCTGAGGATGCGCCGGTACTTGTCGTAGTCGTAGCCGCGGTCGGCGAACAGCCGACCCGGCCGGTGCCGAGGCCGCCCCCGGACTCCGCGGATGTGGGGGATCGCGTCCAGCAGGGGCGTCAGCTGGGTGACGTCGTGCCGGTTTCCGCCGGTCAGCGAGACGGCGAGAGGGGTGCCGTGCCGGTCGACGATCAGATGGTGCTTGCTGCCCGGCCGCGCACGGTCGACCGGCGAAGGTCCGGTGTGAGCCCCCCTTTCAGGGCCCGGACGTGCGAGCCGTCGATCGCGCAGTCGTCCATGTCCAACAGACCCGCCCTGCGCAGCTCGGCCAGAAGAACCTCGTGCAGTCGGGGCCAGACGCCGGCCTCGGTCCAGTCCCGCAGCCGCCGCCAGGCCGTCACCCCACTGCACCCGGTCCGCTCGGCAGGCACGTCCCTCCAGCTCACATTCTTGCGCAGCACGTAAACGATGCCTCGCAGGGCGGCACGATCGTCCGCGGGCAGGCGTCCGGGATACCGATGACGCCGCAGCGGACGGGGTGGCAGCAGTGGGGCGACGCGTTCCCACAGGTCATCAGGCACAAGATCATCCGACACCCGCACCACTCTGCCGCCACCAGACCCGACCGCCAAGCCCCGACGCCGAACTCATCCTGGAACGATCAGTTGGAGTCTGAGCGCAGTCCCAAGGCGCTGTGCTGAATCACGCCGGCCGGGGCATCAGCAGAGCGTGACTTTCGACGGGTCAACTCCACCAGCCTCGATCGGAGCTCCGGCGCTGGTTCGCCAAGCACAATGGCAGTGATCACCAGCTCAAGCATGACGCAGTCGTAGGCGTCGTCCGTGCCTCCGTAGCGTTCGCCATCACGCTCAACCACGGCACTGGCGATCCGCCATCCACCACTATCAACCGGTGCGAAGGTCGCCGCGAAGACTCCGTAACCGGTCCAGCTTCGATGGAAGAAGACGACCTCACCCTCTGTGAAGACGTCCCACTTCTCGTCCATGTCCTGCGCCCCGTAGCCACACTGGATTCGCTCCCACTCCTCATCTGACCAGATCCGCTGAGGCAGCTCCGACATCGGCCGAGGATCTGATATCGGCTGGACGCGACACATGGACCGAGTTACACGTTTGTCAGCAGGCATGGAGCGATCTTACGGACGAGGTCGAGCTCGACAGCAAACTCCTCGTCACCCTCATTGTGAAACGAGCTGT
>NZ_JOBX01000167.1:0-1674 GCF_000720645.1 Streptomyces sp. NRRL S-378 | reverse complement strand
TTCCGTGGCGGGGCGGGCGGGGGTCTTCGAGGATGGGGTGGGGGCCGGGGTCCGGGTCCGGGTCAGGTCCGTGCGTGCGCCGCTGCTCGGGTGCGCTGGTGTACGGGTGCCCGTGGTGCGGGTGCCCGTGGTGCGGTGCCCCGTGGTGCGGGTGCCCCGTGGTGCGGGTGCCCCGTGGTGCGGATGTGGCGGATGCGGCGGAGGGAGTGGCGGTGTCCGGTGTCCTGGGCTGCTGGGCGGTGGTCGCGGCGGCGTTGACGAGTACGGTCGTCCCGGTGTGCGGTGCGGGAGGGCATGCGCCGTTGTCGGCGTTGGCCGCTCCCACCGTCGGAGTGCTGTCCAATGCGACGGCCGCCGAGGGGGTTTCGGCGAAGCTGGCTGCCGGTGCCCGGTACGTGGAGGGCAGCAATGTGCTGCGGCTGGCGTCCGGCCGGTGGCTGTACCTGCCTTCGGGGCGGACGGAGTCGGTGGTGGTCGCGGCCGGTGACGGGCGGGCGCTGCGGCAGATCGGGCAGAGCCGGGCCTGGCTGGCGTCCGGCCGGGTCCCGGGGAGGTCCGCGGCCGAACGGGCGGCGGCCGGGCGGGCGCTGCTGGCGATGCGGGCGCTGCTGCGGCCCAACGGTGCGATGGCGGCGGGGTGGAGTCCGGGGTGGATGTACTCCTGGCCGCGGGACTCGAGTTTCGCGTGTGCGGCGTTCGCGCGCACCGGGCATGACGAGGAGGCGTTCCGGATCCTGCGGCACAGTGCCGCGACCCAGCGCGGGGACGGCAGCTGGGAGGCGCGTACGAAGCTCGACGGTTCCGGTCCGCCGGACGGCAGGCGGTGGCAGCTCGATGCCAACGGCTGGGTGCCGTGGGCGGCGTGGCAGTGGTACCGGGCGGCGCCGGCGGAAGGCCGGCGGGCGCGGCTGGAGGTCCTCTATCCGATGATCCGCAGGGCGGCGGAGCGTGCGGCGCGTTCTCTGGGGGCGGATGGGCTGCCTCCGGCTTCGCCGGACTACTGGGAGCTGATGACGGCCGGTCCGAACATCGGTACGGCTGCGCCGCTGCTGGCCGGGTTCAACGCGTCTGCGGACCTGGCGCGGGAGGCGGGCCGGCCCGGTGACGCGGTGCGGTGGGAGGGGGCGGCGCGGCGGCTGTCGGCGGGGATCTCGAAGCGGTTCTTCCCCGTGGGCTACCAGCGCACCGCTGACGGGCGGCACGGGCGCGACAGTGCGGTGACGTTCATGGCGCCGCCTTTCAACGCGGCGCCCGCCGGTCTGCCCGCGGCGCTGGATGCCACCTACCGGGCGCTGTTGCTGCCCAATGGGGGGCTGACGCCGGGTGATGATCCGGGGGCGCCGTGGGGTGCGACGGCGTGGACGCCCAGTACGGCGTTCTTCGCGCTGGCCTGGGCGGCCGGGGGCCGGCCGGGGAAGGCGGGGCCGGTGCTGGAGTGGGTGCTGTCGAAGCGGAACGCGCTGGGTGAGCTGCCGGAGAAGGTGGACCGGGAGGGCCGGCCGGCGTCGGTGGCGCCGCTGGCGTGGACGGGTTCGATCGTGGTGCTGGCGCTGGTGGCTCTGGAGGCCGGCGGGTTGCCGACCCCTCCCCTGCGCCCGTAGACGACCGGGGTGCGGGGCGTGCCGGGCCGGGGCGGGATGGGCCGGGCCGGGGCGTGCCGGGGCGGGATGGGCC
>NZ_JOBX01000166.1:0-1739 GCF_000720645.1 Streptomyces sp. NRRL S-378 | reverse complement strand
CGCCGGGGCCGGCGGGGGCGGGGGTCAGCGGCGGTGGATGCGGTTGACGTCGTACCAGCGGGAGACGCAGGCGGCGACCCAGTCCCGGCGGTAGTCGGAGGTGAAGAAGGGTTCGGCGAGGTTGCCGATGGGCAGGGGGCGGTAGCCCACGTCGGTGGCGCCCCGGGCCGTCTCGGCCCGGATGCGGGCGTTCTGGGCGTCCCAGGCGACGGAGCGGGCCACCGTGGTGGTGGTGAGCTGCTGGAGGGCGGGGACGAGGGAGGCCATCGAGGCCATCGTGAGGCAGAGCGCCGCGGTGGTGGCGGCCGCCAGGGCCCCGGGGCCGGCGGGGCCGCGGGCGGCCAGGCGGGGGCCGGCCCATGCGCCCAGCAGGACTCCGTAGCCGCACAGCGCCAGTTCCATGGGCAGGAGGTAACTGGTCCAGGTGCGGGCGTACGTCCAGCCGGTGGGGCCGTATCCGCTGCGCAGGCCCGCGGCCACCGCGAAGGATCCCAGGACCACCACGGGCAGCGGGAGCAGCAGCAGGGCGGCGCGTGCCGGCCGTCCGGGGCCGGCACCGCTCCCGGCCCCGGGCCGGGTGCGGGTGCGGGTGCGGGGGTTGGTTCGGGTGTGGGTGCGGAGGGTGGCGGCCAGGCCCAGGAGGAGGCCGGCGGCCGCGGCGGCGAGGTAGGCCCGCTGGCCGGTGACGGTGTCCCACATGTGCAGCCAGTCCTCGTAGGTGGCCCGTAGTTCGGCCGTGGAGAGCATCGGGGGTTTCTCGGGCTGCTGGGCGCGGCGCCAGCGGGCGCCCGGGGAGGTGTAGAGGACGGCGAGGCCGCAGGCGAGGCCGGTGCACCACAGCAGGCACCAGGTGAAGGGGCGCCAGGTGGGGGCGAGGCGCAGGCGTGGCAGGCACAGTACGGCGGTCAGGGCGGCGAGGAGGCCGCTGACGAGGGCGAACGGTTCGCTGAGGGTGCCGAGGGCGAAGCCGATGAGGAGGGCTCCGGCGAGGCCGGCCGTGCGGACGGCGGGGCGGGGGTGGTTGACGGTGGTGAGGGCCAGCAGGAGTGCCCACAGGCCGATGACGCTCGGCAGGGTGTGGGAGATCGTGGCGGGGGCCCAGAGCAGGACCTGGTAGCTGCGGGTGCCGGCGTAGTAGAGGAGTGCCTGCAGGGCCAGGGCGCAGGCGGTCAGGAGCAGCAGGGGTGGTGCGTGGCCGAGGGTGCGCAGGAGGCGGCGGCCGAGGAGGACCAGGGCGGCGGTGAGGGAGACGGCGATGAGGGTGGGGAGGAGTTTGGTGCCGGCCGGTCCGCCGCTGTAGAGGAGGCCGCTGAGGAAGGCGTTGGCGACCCGGCCGTTCTGGGTCGTGTAGAAGTCGGCGGTGATGCCGAGGACTCCCAGGTCGCGGGTTTTCCAGGCGGCGCACCAGTCGTCGGAGGTGGGGCGGATGTAGAGGCCGAGGAAGCATCCGACGGCGACGAGGGCTCCGGCGGCGGCCAGGAGGGTCGCTCCGGCGGCGGGCAGGAGGGCGTGCGGGAGGGGGCGGGGGCGGCCGGTGTTCCGGCCGGTCGGGGAGGAGGGGGTCACGAGGTCCTCGCCCTCGGCCGCCACGGTGCTCATGGGCCACCCCTTCGCAGTGGGGCCCGTCGGGCAAGGGCGGCCGGTGCGCCCCGCCGGCTGTGGTGAGCGCACGGCCCGCGAACACCCATGATGTGCACGGTTGCGGGCGTGCGGCATCCCGGGCGGGGGCCGGGGTGGGG
>NZ_JOBX01000165.1:0-1904 GCF_000720645.1 Streptomyces sp. NRRL S-378 | reverse complement strand
ATCTGGAACGACCGCGACACCGCCACCCTCCGCGACCACCGCGGCAACGTCATCGACACCGAATCCTGGGGCCGCCGCGGACACCACCACCGCGGCTGATCCCGTCCGGCGGTCGCCCCGACGGGGACGGTGACCGCCGGCTTGCGGGGTGCGGCGTGTCGTGGCCGAGGGGCCGGGGCACGCCGCACCCATGTCGTGCGTGTGTCCGCGGGTGCGGGTGCGGCGCGTGCATTCGGGTGGCGGCGTGCCGTGTCGGACCGGCGGTGCGGGCCCGGTTCGCGATGCTGGGCCGGGCGCGGCATCGCGGCCGCCGCCTCTTTCCTTGTGTCCTCTTCCATGGCCCTCTGTCCCACGGTGAGAAGGAGTACGGCATGCCGACGGACCCGGTCGGGCGTTTCCTCGCGGTGCTGGAGCCGCACCGGCGGGAGGCCGTGGCGGGCATGCCGCGCGAGGAGCAGGAGCGGCTTGCGGCCGCCTGGGAGGAGGAGCTGGGTTCGGACGACGAGCTCGACACCCTCGACGAGCTCTCGCCGCCCGCGGCGGAGGCCGAGGCGGCCCGTCGGGTGATGGACCGCGAGGGCTGATCCGGCCCGGGGGGCGCGCGCCGGGGGCGGGTGGGAAACGCACTGGCGGGCGGGTCCGGGGCTGGGGAAGACTGCGGCGGTGCGTGATCGTCTGGAAGTGTCCTCGGGGCTGCGGCTGCGGCGCTGGTCGTCGGCGGATGCCGGGGCGGTGCTGGCGGCGTTCGCCGATCCGGTGATGTCGTGGCAGGCCGCCGAGCCGGTCGTGACGTGGGCGGCGGCGCGGCGGTGGCTGGCGGCCCGGGCGGAGCAGTGGGAGGCGGGGGCGGGTTTCGCGTTCGCGGTCGTCGACGGTGCGGGCACGGTGCTGGGGAACGTGGCGGTCGGGTCCGTCGACCGGCGGCACCGCACGGGGTGGGTCTCGTACTGGACGGCTGCGGCGGCCCGCGGGCGGGGCGCCGCGTCGGGGGGCTGTGCCGCGGTGGCCGCCTGGGCGTTCGAGGACGCCGGTCTGTTCCGGCTGGAGCTGGGTCACCGGGTGAACAACCCGGCTTCGTGCCGGGTGGCCCGGGCCGCGGGTTTCGCGGTGGAGGGGGTCCAGCGCGGCAAGCTCGAGTACGACGGGGTCCGCTACGACGTCGAGCTGCACGCCCGGCTGGCGACCGACGCGGGACCGACACCGCCGGGGCGGCCGGGGCGGGCCACAGCCTGAGTGCCGAAGCCCGCCGGCGGCACGCTTCCGGGACCGGCCGCCCGCGGCGCGGCGCGGGCGGCCGCGGCGCGCCGCGGGTGAATGCCGGACCCGGGCGGGGGCGTCGCCGAGGCCTGTGGCACGGGGCTTCACCGCCGCGTCGGCAGACACCGCGCCGCCCGGGCGGCGCCCAGGCGGGCGCCGCCGGTGGCGTGCTTGCGGGAGGTCCGGCCGGTCCCCCTGTGTCCGGCCTGCGGCACGGGGCGTGAGCGCCGTACCGGCGGACGCCGTGGGCCCGGGCACAGGCCGGGCGGGCACTACCGGTGGCACGCTTCCGGAAGGCCCACCCCACCGGCCGTGGCCCGGCCTGCACCGGCCCCGGCGTGCGGCCGGCGGGGGCGCGGGCCTGCGGCAGGGGGCTCGGCCGGCAGACGCCGGGCCGGATGGGGCCCGGGCGCAGAGCGACCAGGCCGGTTCCGCCGGTGGTGTGTTCCGGGAACGCCGGCGGGCCGCGCTGCGGCACAGGTTCGGCGCCGTGCCGGCAGACGCCGTGGCCCGGGCCGGGGGGACGGGGGTGGGGCTCGGGGCGGTGTGCCGGCGGGGGCGCGGGCCTGCGGCAGGGGGCTCGGCCGGCAGACGCCGGGCCGGATGGGGCCCGGGCGCAGAGCGACCAGGCCGGTTCCGCCGGTGGT
>NZ_JOBX01000164.1:0-2179 GCF_000720645.1 Streptomyces sp. NRRL S-378 | reverse complement strand
GTGTGACGCGGCCGATCGTGAGGCGCTGGGCGCGTTGCTGGCTTCGGTTCCGGTGGAGCATCCGCTGACGGCCGTGGTGCACACGGCCGGTGCGAGCGTCTGGACAAGGTGTTCCGTCCGAAGGTGGACGCGGCCTGGAACCTGCACGAGCTGACCCGGGACCTCGACCTCGCCGCCTTCGTCCTCTACTCGTCGGCATCGAACGTCTTCGGCAACCCGGGCCAGGGCAACTACGCCGCGGCCAACGGCTTCCTCGACGGTCTCGCCCGCCACCGCCGTACCCTCGGCCTCCCCGCCACCTCGCTGGCCTGGGGCTTCTGGTCCGAGACCAGCGCCATGACGGAGAACCTCGACGGCGCCGCCCTCCAGCGCAACAAGCGCGACGGCATGCTCGGCATCACGGCCGAGATCGGCAACGCGCTCTTCGACGCCGCGCTGGACTCCGCCGAAGGCGCCCTCGTGCCGGCCCGTCTGGACCTCGCCTCGCTCCGCTCCCGCTCCGCGGACGACCCCGTCCCGGTGATCCTGCGCGGACTGGTCCGCCGGACCAGGCAGGCCGCCAAGGCCGGTGCCGTTCCCGCCGGTTCCCTCGTACAGGAACTCACCGGGCTCCCGCAGGAGGAACAGGAGCGCCTGCTCCTGGAACTGGTCCGCGGCCAGGCCGCGGCCGTGCTCGGCCACGCCGGCGCACACACCGTCGACGGCGAGCGCGCCTTCAAGGACGCCGGCTTCGACTCGCTGACCTCGGTCGAACTGCGCAACAGGCTCTCCGCCGCTACCGGCATCCGCCTCTCGGCCACCGTCGTCTTCGACTACCCGAACCCGCTGACGCTGGCCCGCCACCTCCGCACCGAGCTGGGCATCGGCGACCAGCCGGTGATCACCGCCCAGGCGGCCCGGACCGACAGCGCCACGGCCGACCACGACGACCCGATCGCCATCGTCTCCATGGCCTGCCGGTTCCCGGCGGGCGCCACCAGCCCCGAGGGCCTGTGGAAGCTGGTCGAGAACGAGGTCGACGCCATGGGCGGCTTCCCCGACAACCGCGGCTGGGACCTGGACAACCTCTTCGACTCCGACCCCGAAGCCATCGACAAGGTGTACGTCGACCGGGGCGCCTTCCTGCACGACGTCGGCGAGTTCGACGCCGGGTTCTTCGGGATCTCGCCGCGCGAGGCCCTCGCGATGGACCCGCAGCAGCGCCTGCTGCTGGAGACCTCCTGGGAGACCCTGGAGCGCGCCGGCATCGACCCGGCCGAGCTGCGCGGCAGCGACACCGGTGTCTTCACCGGCATCATCAGCCACGACTACACCGTCCGTCTCCAGCAGGCCCCCGCCGAACTCCAGGGCCTGCGCCTGACCGGCACCGCGGGCAGCGTCGCCTCCGGCCGCGTCTCCTACACCCTGGGCCTGGAGGGCCCGTCCCTCAGCATCGACACGGCCTGCTCCTCCTCCCTGGTCGCCCTGCACATGGCCGTCCAGGCCCTGCGCTCCGGCGAGTGCTCGATGGCCCTGGCCGGCGGCGCGATGGTCATGTCGACCCCCGACACCTACGTGGAGTTCTCCCGCCAGCGCGGCCTGGCCCGCGACGGCAAGGTCAAGGCCTTCTCGGCCGGTGCCGACGGCACCGCGTGGGCCGAGGGCGTCGGTGTCCTGCTCATGTGGACGCGGTCGAGGCGCACGGCACGGGCACCGCCCTCGGCGACCCGATCGAGGCGCAGGCCATCCTGGCGACGTACGGCCAGGACCGGCCCGAGGACGAACCGCTGTGGCTCGGCTCGCTGAAGTCCAACATCGGCCACGCCCAGGGCGCGGCCGGCGTGGCCAGCATCATCAAGGTGGTCATGGCGCTGCAGAACGACCTGCTGCCCAAGACCCTGCACGTGGACGCCCCCACCCCCAAGGTGGACTGGGAGTCCGGCGCCGTCGAGCTGCTGACCGAGGCCCGGCCGTGGCCGCGCCGCGAAGGCCCGCTGCCGTTCGTCGTGTCCGCGAAGTCGGCGCAGGCGCTGAAGGCGCAGGCGGGCAAGCTCGCCGACCACCTCGAGGCCGTCGGGGACTCGGTCCGCGCCGCGGACATCGCGTACTCGCTGGTCACGTCGCGTGCGGCGCTGGAACACCGGGCGGTGGTCGTCGCCACCGGAACCGGCGATGCGGTCGTCGGCCTGCGGGCCCTCGC
>NZ_JOBX01000163.1:0-1825 GCF_000720645.1 Streptomyces sp. NRRL S-378 | reverse complement strand
AGGGTGGCGACGGTGGGGGCTTCGAAGAGGGTGCGGAGGGGGAGTTCGGCTTTGAGGGTGGTGCGGATGCGGCTGATGAGGCGGGTGGCGAGGAGGGAGTGGCCGCCGAGGGTGAAGAAGTTGTCGTCGATGCCGACGGTGGGCAGGCCCAGGGTTTCGGCGAACAGGTGGCAGAGGGTTTCCTCGCGGGGGGTGCGGGGTGTGCGGCTGGTGGGGGTGGTCTGCTGTTCGGGGGCGGGCAGGGCGCGGTGGTCGATCTTGTTGTTGGTGGTGAGGGGGAGCTTTTCGAGGGGGACGAAGGCTGAGGGGATCATGTAGTCGGGCAGGTGTGCGGCGGCGTGGGCGCGCAGGGCTGCGGTGTCCGGGCCGCTGTCCTGTCCGGGCTCGGGGACGATGTAGGCGACCAGGCGCTTGTCGCCGGGCTGGTCCTCCCGGGCGATGACGGCGACCTGGGCGAGGCCGGGGTGGTGGGCGAGGGCGGCTTCGATCTCGGCGGGCTCGATGCGGTAGCCGCGGATCTTGACCTGGGTGTCGGTGCGGCCGACGAAGTGGATGAGTCCTTCGCCGGTCCAGCGGGCCAGGTCACCGGTGCGGTACATGCGCGAGCCGGCCGGGCCGAAGGGGTCGGCGAGGAATCGTTCGGCTGTGAGGTCCGGGCGGCCGTGGTAGCCGCGGGCCAGACCGGCGCCGGCGAGGTAGAGCTCTCCGGTGACGCCGGTGGGTGCGAGGGCGAGGTTGTCGTCCAGGACGTAGGCGCGCATGCCGTCCAGGGGGCGTCCGACGGGGACGGGTGCGGGCACGGTGTCGGTGGCGGTCCAGGGGGCCTGGGAGGCGAAGAGGGTGGTTTCGGTGGGGCCGTAGGCGCAGCGGACGGTGGTGTCGGGGCAGTGGTCCAGGACGCGTCGGACGGCGGTGGGGGAGATGAGGTCGCCGCCGGTGATGACTTCGCGGACGCCGGTGAAGCAGGCGGGGTCCTCTTCGGCCATGATCCGGAAGAGTCCGGCGGTGATGTCGAGTCCGGTGATCTCCTCTTCGGTGATCAGGTGGGCGATCTCGGCGACGGTGAGGTCGCCTTCGGGGGTGATGACGGTGCGTCCGCCGTTGAGGAGGGGGACCCAGAAGGCGTAGGTGGAGGGGTCGAAGGCGTAGGAGGCCAGGAGCAGGACCCGTTCGTGGGCGCCCGCGCCGAACATGCCGTCGATGACGAGGTCGAGGATGTCGCGGTGGGTGACCGCGACGCCCTTGGGCCGGCCGGTGGAGCCGGAGGTGTACATCACGTAGGCGAGCTGCTCGGGGCTGCAGGTCACGCCCGGGTCCGTCGTGGGCAGGCCGGCCAGGACCGGGTCCTGGTCCACGGTGACGACGCCGGGTGTGCGGGGCAGGCCGCGTCCGCGCATGCCGGTGTCGGTCAGCAGCACCGGCGCGGAGGTCTCGTCGACGATCCACTGCATGCGTTCGCGCGGGGAGTCGCTGTGCAGGGGGAGGTAGAAGCCGCCCGCTTTCAGTACCGCCAGCAGCGCCACGACCAGGTCCACGGAGCGTTCCATCAGCACCGCCACCGGTGCTTCAGGGGTCACGCCCAGGCCGATGAGGCGGTGGGCCAGCCGGCTGGAACGCTCGTCGAGTTCACGGTAGGTCAGCTCCCGGCCCGCGCAGCGGACCGCGATCGCCTCCGGGGTCCGCTGCGCCTGCGCGGCGAACGCCGCGTGGACCGAGGACGCCCGCAGGCCCTCCGCGGGCTGCGCACCCGCCCAGGACTCCAACAACCGCACCCGCTCGGCCTCGTCCACCACATCGATCCCACCGATCCGACCATCGGGATCGG
>NZ_JOBX01000162.1:0-2066 GCF_000720645.1 Streptomyces sp. NRRL S-378 | reverse complement strand
CCACTCCCCCGACCACCCCGCCCACGACCCCGCCGACCACGCCCCCGACCACCCCTCCGGGCGGCACCTGCACCAGCCCGGCGTACGTGGCGGGCACCGTCTACAACAGCGGCAACCTCGTCTCCCACAAGGGCCACACCTGGAAGGCCCAGTGGTGGACGCAGAACGAGGAGCCCGGCACCACCGGCGAGTGGGGCGTCTGGAAGGACCAGGGCGCCTGCTGACCGGACCGCCCTGACGGCGAACACACGTGAGGACCCGGTGGCCCGGCGGCCACCGGGTCCTCGCACGTTCCCGCCCGGCAGGCCCTCGTAGGCTGGCCGGGTGATCACACATGTCACCGCGCCCGTAGCGGAATTCGAGCAACACCGGCCCCGGATGTTCGGCATCGCCTACCGCATGCTCGGCTCCGCCGCGGAGGCCGAGGACATCGTGCAGGACGCCTACCTGCGCTGGGACGGCGCGGACCGTTCCGGCATCGAGAACCCGGGGGCCTGGCTGGCCAAGGTCGTCACCAACCTCTGCCTCAACAGCCTCACCTCGGCGCGCGCCAGGCGCGAGAGTTACATCGGCCCCTGGCTCCCGGAACCCGTCCTCACCGGGGACGGCGCCCTCGGCCCGCTCGAGACCGCGGAGCAGCGCGACAGCGTGTCCGTGGCCCTGCTCCTGCTGCTGGAGCAGCTCACCCCGGTCGAGCGCGCCGTGTACGTCCTGCGCGAGGCCTTCGCCTACAGCCACCGGGAGATCTCCGGCCTCCTGGACCTCACCGAGGCCAACTGCCGCCAGGTCTACCGGCGTGCGGCAGGCCGGGTGGGGGCCGATCGGGCGGACACCCGGGCGAAGCGGTTCTCCGCCGACCCCGAACACTGGCAGGGCCTCGTGGAGAGCTTCCTGACGGCGGCGCGCAGCGGGGACCTGACCCAGCTGGAGGGGGTGCTGGCGGCCGACGTGCGGTACGTGTCGGACGGGGGCGGCGTGGTCAACGCGGCGCGGCGGCCGATCCTGGGCCGCGACAACGTCGCCCGCTTCGCGCTGGGCGCCATGGCGAAGTACGTGGCCGGGGTGCCGGTCAGCATCGCAGAGGTCAACGGGACGCCCGCGCTGCTCTTCGGCGAGGTGGCGGTCCTGCTGGTCGAATTCGAGAATGGGCTGGTCAGCGGCATCAGCACGGTGGTCAACCCGGAGAAGCTGGAGTTCCTCCGGCGGCAGCTGTCACATTCCTGACGGCTGTCCGGTCCCGGCTGGTGAACACCCCTCTCACCGCACCAGGGAAGGACCCGCGCCATGGGCACCATCGTCGTCACCGGAGGTACCGGAACGCTCGGCTCGCTCGTCACCGAACGGCTGCGGGCGGCCGGGCACGAGGTCCGCGTGCTGAGCCGGCACGCCCCGGACCATCCCGTCGACCTCCGGGACGGCACCGGACTGGACGCGGCGCTGGCGGGCGCGGAGGTGGTCGTGCACTGCGCGAGCAACACGCGCGGAGCGGGCAAGGGCGACGACGTGGCTGCCGGGCACCTCATCGAGGCTGCCCGGCGGGCCGGTACCGTCGGGAACATCGTCTACATCTCGATCGTCGGGGTGGACGTGGTCCCGCTCGGCTACTACCGGCGCAAGTTCCGGGTGGAGCGGCTGCTGGAGGCGTCCGGGCTGGGCCTGACGATCCTGCGTACGACGCAGTTCCACGACCTCGTGGCGATGCTGACGGACGCCCTGGCGAAGCTCCCCGTCGTGCCGGTCCCGAAGGGCGTACCGGTGCAGCCGATCGCCGTCGGCGAGGTAGCGGACCGCATGGCGGAGCTGGCGGTCCCGACCCCGTCGGGCCGCGTCCCGGACATGGGCGGCCCGCAGGTCCGCAGCCTGCCGGAGCTGGCCCGCGTCCACCTGCGGGCGACGGGCCGCAACCGCCGCGTCCTCCCGCTCCCCCTGCCGGGCAAGGCCTACGCGGCCTTCCGCCGCGGCGGCCACCTCACCCCGTCCCACGCGATCGGCCACGAAACGTTCGAGCAGTTCGCGGCCTGTCTCTTATACACATCTCCGAGCCCACGAGACAAGAGGCAATATCG
>NZ_JOBX01000161.1:0-2271 GCF_000720645.1 Streptomyces sp. NRRL S-378 | reverse complement strand
GCGTCTGGACAAGGTGTTCCGTCCGAAGGTGGACGCGGCCTGGAACCTGCACGAGCTGACCCGGGACCTCGACCTCGCCGCCTTCGTCCTCTACTCCTCGGCGGCCGGCGTCTTCGGCACACCGGGCCAGGGCAACTACGCCGCGGCCAACGCCTTCCTCGACGGTCTCGCCCAGCTCCGCAGGGACACCGGGCAGCCCGCCGTCTCGCTGGCCTGGGGCCTGTGGGCCGAGGCCACCGGTATGACCGCCCACCTCGACGACGCCGACCTCGAGCGCGGCCGCCGCGGCGGCATGCTGGGCCTGCCGAACACGGAGGGCCTGGCCCTCTTCGACGCGGCCCTGCACTCCGGCGAGGCCGTCCTCATGCCGGCCAAGCTGGACCTCGCCGAACTGCGCTCCCAGGCCGGGACCGCCGGAGTCCAGGCGATCCTGCACGGCCTGGTCCGCCCGGCACGCCGCGCCGCCAGGGCCGCCGCGCCCACCGGCCAGACCCTCGCGCAGCGCCTCGCAGGCCGCCCGGAGCAGGAGCGGGCGCAGATGCTGCTCGACCTGGTCCGGGTGCAGGTGGCCGCCGTCCTCGGGGTCGCCAACCCCGCCACGGTCGACACCACGCGCGCCTTCAAGGACTCCGGCTTCGACTCGCTCACCGCGGTCGAGTTCCGCAACCGCCTCACCGAGGCGACCGGAGTACGGCTGCCCGCCACCCTCGTCTTCGACCACCCGACGCCCACGGCCCTGGTCCAGCTCCTGCAGGAGCAGCTCGCGGTCCACGAGGCGCCCGCCGCAGGCCTCTCCGTACTGGAGGAGCTCGACCGCCTCGAAAGGGCGATCGCCGCCCCCTCCGCGGACCGCGACGTCCAGGCCCAGGTGGCCCAGCGCCTCCTGGCCCTCAGCACCCGGTGGGAGAGCCTGCACGGCCTCCCGGCCGGTGAGGACGTCGGTCCGGACCTGGACGCGGTGACCGACGACGAGATGTTCGCGCTCCTCGACAGCGAGCTCGGTCTGTCCTGACCGGACGGCTGAACACAGATTTCGAAAGGGACAGGCACAGACATGAGCAGCAACGAGGACAAGCTCCGCGACTACCTCAAGAAGGCGGTGAACGACCTGCGCAAGGCCAACGGCCGGCTGCGTGAGGTCGAGGCCGAGCGGTCGGAACCCATCGCCATCGTCGGCATGGCCTGCAAGCTGCCCGGCGGGGTCACCTCGCCCGAGGAGCTGTGGCAGCTGGTCGCCGAAGGCACCGACGCCATCACCGAGTTCCCGGAGAACCGCGGCTGGGACACCGAGAAGCTGTACGACGAGGACCCCGACCACCCCGGCACCTCGTACGTCCGCCACGGCGGGTTCCTGCACGACGCCGGTGAGTTCGACGCCGCGTTCTTCGGGATCTCGCCGCGCGAGGCCCTCTCCATGAATCCGCAGCAGCGCCTGCTGCTGGAGACCTCCTGGGAGACCTTCGAGCACGCCGGCATCGACCCGACGGGCCTGCAGGGCAGCAGCATCGGCATCTTCGCCGGCGTGATGCACCACGACTACGCGCCGATGGGGCAGCAGATCCCGGCGACCGTCGAAGGCATGCTCGGCATAGGCAACTCCGGCAGCGCGACCTCCGGCCGCGTCTCCTACACCCTCGGCCTGGAAGGGCCTGCCGTGACGGTGGAGACGGCCTGCTCGTCCTCACTGGTCGCCATCCACCTGGCCACCCAGTCGTTGCGGACCGGCGAGTGCATGTGGACGCGGTCGAGGCGCACGGCACGGGCACCGCCCTCGGCGACCCGATCGAGGCGCAGGCCATCCTGGCGACGTACGGCCAGGACCGGCCCGAGGGCCGGCCGCTGTGGCTGGGCTCGCTGAAGTCCAACATCGGCCACGCACAGTCGGCGGCCGGTGTCGCGGGTGTCATCAAGATGGTCGAGGCCATGCGCCACGGGATGCTGCCGAAGACCCTGCACATCACCGAACCGAGCCCCAAGGTCGACTGGGACGCGGGCGACGTCGAGCTGCTGACCGAAGCCCGGCCGTGGAGCCGTACGGACGAGCGGCCGCGTCGTGCCGGTGTCTCCTCCTTCGGTGTCAGCGGCACCAACGCCCACGTCGTCATCGAAGAGGCACCCGCCGAGGAGCCCGCCGAGGAGGACGCGGCCCCGCCGGTCGCAGGTCACGGTGGTCCGCTGCCGTTCGTCGTGTCCGCGAAGTCGGCGCAGGCGCTGAAGGCGCAGGCGGGCAAGCTCGCCGACCACCTCGAGGCCGTCGGGGACTCGGTCCGC
>NZ_JOBX01000160.1:0-2120 GCF_000720645.1 Streptomyces sp. NRRL S-378 | reverse complement strand
GAGATCCACGAGCGGCAGCGCAAAGCCCATTCCTCACGGCGTATCCACGTCGAGCACGGGATCGCACACCTCAAGAACTGGCGAGCTCTCGCCCGTCACTTCGGGCGCCGGGAGCACATGAGCGACACCGTCCAAGCCGTCGCTGGCCTGCTCGCGCACCAGCAGACCGCAGACCTCAGCCAGAAATCGACAAGCTGAACCCCAGGACAGCAGGCCGCGACGTCTCACCGCCAACCATGCACGAGCTCGTTAGGTTCTGTCTCCTTGAACAGCACCTGTTCCGGCCGAGTTGATCTATCCTGCCACGCGCGAACCATGCGAACAGGGGGCGGGAATGAAGCGGTCGGCAGGGAAACGCAAATACCAGCACGGGCGGAGCGTGTGGACCACGCTCACCGGCTGGGGCATGGTGCTCAGCGCCAGCGGGGCAATCGGGTGCGTGCTGTGGGGCGTCGGATCGTACCCGCCGCTGTACGCCGAGACGGCGATGGCCGCACTGTCCTTGCTCTTCGCCGCCGCCTGGATCATCTCTTCGCTCCGGGCCCCTCTGCGGAAGTCGTACTGGCCGCGGCGTGGCCCCGCGAGTACCAGGCCCTTCCGCGGCACCTCGGTCGACGGCGGCGAGTACAGCGGCCGCGCGCTGGTGTGGTTCGTCGCCTTGCTGGTGCCCATGGCCACCCTGGCCTGCTTCGCCATGGGGCTGATGGTCTCTCCGGAGTACGGACGGGAGACTGCTCGGCTGGACGCAGCCGGATGGGGGGAGCATCCGGCGACCGTGGTCCGGCTCGCCGGGGATCCGGTCCGCGGGCAGGACGACTCCGACGAGCCGGTGTACTACCAAACCGACCTCGTCCTGAAGATTCCCTACGACAACGGGCCCCGCGAGGTGACCAAGCGCGCGATGACCACCCAGCACGCTCCGAAGGCGGGCACGACGATCCAGCTGTACTACGCGCCGGGCGACCCTCGCCCGGATTCGCCGGTACTGACCGACGGCCGTCGCCAACGGCCGGGCCTGGCCAACCTCAACTTCTACCTCCTCCTCGGACTCCTCCTGATCGTTCCGCCGACGGCGATCCTGAAGGGCGCCCTCGACTGGGACATGACGCCCCGTGTACGGCGGTTCAGACCCGTCGTCCACCTCCCGGCCCTCGGGATCCTCGTCCTCGGACTGCTCCTGCTGCTGCCGACCGCCCTGGGATGGGAAGCGGCCGGTCCGGCCGCCTTCCTGTCCTGCGTCACCCCTGGAGCCGCCCTGGCCTGGGTCTGGCGTACTGCCTGAAGATCCTTTGGAGGAGGTCGTACGAGGAGGTGTGCGCGGGAGGGCCCGCGATCCGATGTCACCGTTGCCATCTCAGCGCGCACTCATCCGCCAGGGCCGACAGGACGATGACGTTCTCGCCTCGCCTCGCCTCGCCTCGCCTCGCCTCGCCGGCCGGACGGGCCTTGGCCGTCGGGTGCTGTCCTAGGATCTGCCCCTCGGTCAGCGCCGGGTCCACATGAGGATCGCAGCGAGGTGCAGTGCGGCCTGGTAGGCGATGGCGAGCTTGCAGGCTGCGGAATGACAGCACGGATACCTCGGCGACGGAGATGCCCGCGGATCGCACGGGAAGAGTAGGCGCGGTCTGCGAGGACGGCGGCAGGTCGTGTTTTCGGCCTCCCGAGCCCCGTTCGCGGAACCCGGATCCTGGCCATGACCGCCTCGAAGGCCGACGCGTCACCGGCTTGGCCGGCGGTGACGCGGATGGCCAGGGGCCGGGCCTGGCCATCACTGGCCAAGTGGACCTTGGGTCACTCATCTGCTCGCGTCGGCCGAGGTGGCGAGCGAGTGCCCGCCAGTTCTTGAGGTGTGCGATGCCGTGTTCGACCCGGATCCGGCGTGAGGAGTGCGCCTTGCGTTGGCGTTCGTAGATCTCCTCGTACCACTCCGACGGGTTCTTCTTGAACTTGCGGTGCGGTGGTGTCACTACGCGGCCGCCGGTCTGAGCGCCCAAGCCTTGGTAGCCGGCGTCGGCAAGGACCTCCACGGCCGGGCCGCTAATCAGGTGCTTGACCAGGCCTAACTGCCGGGCGTGGGTGATGTCGGCACAGCTTGCCGGCTGGGCGGGACTGCAGAACAG
>NZ_JOBX01000159.1:0-2209 GCF_000720645.1 Streptomyces sp. NRRL S-378 | reverse complement strand
GGTCAGGGGTGGTCGACGAGGGGGAGGAGTTCGCCGGCGGGGCGGGGGCGGGTGTGTTCGTGCTGTTCGAGGCCGAAGGTGGTGAAGGCGGTGCGTGGGGGCTGGGGGTAGGGCTCTTTGCCGGTGAGGGTGTTGAGGATGGAGGCGCTGCGCCAGGCGGCGAGGCCGAGGTCGGGGGCGCCGACGCCGTGGGTGTGGCGTTCGCCGTTCTGGACGAAGATGCTGCCGGTGACGGAGGGGTCGAGGATCATCCGGTAGCGGTCGTCGATGCGGGGGCGGCCGGAGGAGTCTTTGCGCAGGTAGGGGTCGAGGCCTGCGAGGAGGCGGGTGAGGGGGCGTTCGCGGTAGCCGGTGGCGAGGACGACGGCGTCGGTGGTGAGGCGGGAGCGGGCGCCTTGTTCGGTGTGTTCGAGGTGGAGTTCGACTTTGGTGGTGGCGACGCGTCCGGCGGTGCGGACGGTGACTCCGGGGGTGAGGACGGCGTCGGGCCAGCCGCCGTGGAGGGTGCGGCGGTAGAGCTCGTCGTGGATGGCGGCGATGGTGGCGGTGTCGATGCCTTTGTGGAGTTGCCATTGGGCGGGGACGAGGTGGTCGCGTACGGGTTCGGGGAGGGAGTGGAAGTAGCGGGTGTAGTCGGGGGTGAAGTGTTCGAGGCCGAGTTTTGAGTACTCCATCGGGGCGAAGGAGGGGGTTCTGGCGAGCCAGGTGAGGCGTTCGCGGCCGGCGGGGCGGGCGCGGAGGAGGTCGAGGAAGACTTCGGCGCCGGACTGGCCGGATCCGATGACGGTGACGTGGTCGGCGCCGATGATGCGTTGGCGGTTGTCGAGGTAGTCGGCGGAGTGGATGACGGGGACGGTGGGGGCTTCGGCGAGGGGGCGCAGGGGTTCGGGGATGTGGGGTGCGGTGCCGATGCCGAGGGCGAGGTTGCGGGTGTAGGTGCGGCCGAGGGCTTCGGCTTCGCCGGTGGGGTCGAGTTGGGTGAAGTCGACTTCGAAGAGGTCGCGTTCGGGGTTCCAGCGGACGGCGTCGACCTGGTGGCCGAAGTGGAGTCCGGGGACGCGGCCGGCGACCCAGCGGCAGTAGGCGTCGTATTCGGCGCGGTGGATGTGGAACTGCTCGGCGAAGTAGAAGGGGTAGAGCCGTTCCTTGTGCTTGAGGTAGCTGAGGAAGCTCCAGGGGCTGGCGGGGTCGGCGAGGGTGACGAGGTCGGCGAGGAAGGGGACTTGGAGGGTGGTGCCGTCGATGAGGAGGCCGGGGTGCCAGCGGAAGTCGCGGCGCTGCTCGTAGAAGGCGGTGGCGAGTTCGCCGGCTCCTTGGTGGGGGAGGCCGTGGGCGAGGGCGGCGAGGGACAGGTTGGACGGTCCGATGCCGATTCCGACGAGGTCGTGGGGTGCATCGAGCTGGGCGGTCATCGGTGGGTGCTGCCTTCCAGGAGGGCGATGAGGGTGTCCAGGTCTCCCGCCGTGGTGTGCGGGTTGAGCAGGGTGGCTTTGAGCCAGAGGCGGCCGTCGGCGTGGGTGCGGCCGAGGACGGCGCGGCCTTGGTGGAGGAGGGTGCGGCGCAGGGTGGCGACGTCGTCGTCGGTGGCGTGGGTGGGCCGGAAGAGGACGGTGCTGATGGTGGGTGGCGCGTGGAGTTCGAAGCGGGGGTGGGCGTCGAGGAGTCGGGCGAGGTGGTGGGCGAGCTTGCAGGTGTGGTCGATGAGGTGGGTGAGGCCGTCGCGGCCGAGTGAGCGCAGGGTGGTGGCGATTTTGAGGGCGTCGGGGCGGCGGGTGGTGCGCAGGGAGCGGCCGAGGAGGTCGGGGAGTCCGGCTTCGGTGTCGTCGGTGGCGTTGAGGTAGTCGGCTTGGTGGGCGAGGGGGGCGAGAAGGGCGGTGTCGGGGACGGTGAGGAGTCCTGCGGCGACGGGCTGCCAGCCGAGTTTGTGCAGGTCGATGGTGAGGGAGTGGGCGCGGCCGAGTCCGGTGAGTTTGTGCCGGTGGTGGGGGCTGAGGGCGAGGAGGCCGCCGTATGCGGCGTCGATGTGGAGGTCGGCGCCGTGGTGGTCGCAGAGGTCGGCGATGGCGGGGAGGGGGTCGATGAGGCCTGCGTCGGTGGTGCCGGCGGTGGCGGTGACGAGGGTGGGGCCGGGGGTGGTGGCGAGGGCGTCGGCGAGGGGGGCGCTGTCTCTTATACACATCTGACGCTGCCGACGAATAGAGAGGGGTAG
>NZ_JOBX01000158.1:0-2274 GCF_000720645.1 Streptomyces sp. NRRL S-378 | reverse complement strand
ACTTCCTCGCGATCGCCCGGAGCGGCATCTCCTCGGCCCTATGAAGCCGCCGGATCTCCGCCCAGTCCTCCACGCTGATCACCCATCCTCCCGGCCTGACTCAACGAGTCAGGCCCTCGATGGGGGTCAACTTTCATCCGACGCCAACGGTCCACTTTTCACCCGTCACCGACAGGAGCCGGGTCACGGTCGTTCGTGCCCCGGACTGGGACGGTCCTTGGCAGGCCGAGTTTCCCGGAACGATCGGTGCCATGGGTGCACCCGAACCCAATGAACATGCCCAGGCGCTCAGCGGCGACCTGGTGTACTGGGTGATCTTTGACGCGCCGCAGTACGACTGCGACGGGGACGGTCCCTATCGCGAGGCCCAGATCTGGGATCGGTACCTCAGGGCCGAGCCGGAGCCCGAGGCGTAGGGTTACCGCGCCTCATGTCCCGCTCGAATCGTCCGTCGAACTGGGTCGCTCACCTGGGCATTCGCCTGACGCGCGGGCGGCCTTCGTCTGATCATGTGCTCCGACCAAGGTGCACGTGGTCGACTGTTCCCACTCCAACCGAGTCGGCGGCGACGGAAGCAGTCGGTTGCCAGGCCTTTGCCGTTGGGCGTGGTCAGGGGGTGGGGTAGAGGAGACGGGCTGCCTCAAGGCTGGTGGAGGCGAAGGTGCGGCTTGCGGCGATATTGCGCGACTTGAGCCAGACAGGGGCCCAGTCCAGCCGTGGTCTGTCGATGAGCGGGACGTAGGTGATGTCGGGGCGGGCGTAGAACCGCGTGACCTGCGCGCCGGCGATAAGGGCGCCGGTTCCGGAGGCGACTACTTGTAGAGCCTCCAAGAACGTTTCCACTTCCGGTCCTGAGGCGATGGGCTTGCCTTCCGGTGTGCGGTCGGGCCAGCGGTCGGAGAGCCACTCTCCGGGCCGCACGCCGGCGACGCGCAGGAGCGCGACCTCCGCGAGGTCCTCCACGGTGACGCTTTCACGCCGGGCCAGGGCATGATCCGAAGGGAGCCCCAGCATTTGCGGTTCGGAGAGGATCACCGGTCCGACAACCAGGTCGGTGTCGGTGATGGGCAGGTGCAGGATCAGGACGTCCACGTCGTCCTCGCGGAGCCGCGCGAGGGCGTCGAAGAGCTGCACCTCACGGATGCGGGCGCGCCATCCGGGCTCGCGGTCGGGGAACATAAGGCCCGCTTGGTGGGCGATCTGGCCGGCGGCGGCACCGATGAACCCAACCCTGAGGACGCTGGTGGTCGCCCGGGTGCTGCTGATGGCGCGGGCGAGGGCGGCTTGGATCTGCTCGTACGCGGGATTGAGGTCACCATGGAGCTGGTGGCCGAGCGCGGTCAGATGGACGCTGCGGTTGGTGCGCTCGAACAATGGAGCACCGACACTGCGTTCGAGCTTCTTGATGAGCTGGCTGACCCTGCCGGTGGTCACACCCAGACGCTGCGCGGTGCGTCCGAAGTGCAGCTCCGCGGCCAGCACGAGGAATGCCTCCATTTCCAAGCGCTCGAGCACCGTTCCCCCTGTTGAGCCTGGCTAAAGACGGGTTCCAGTATCGCTTGTTGATCAGCGCGTTTTTGAGGGGCACCCTGGACAGGCGGCGTGGCCGGGTGCAGGGCGGCCGCCACGAGGCACCGTCGCGTACCTCGGCCGGCTCTTGCATGGCTCTGGCGTCCCTGAGGAGCAAGGGCTGGGCAGAAACTTCGCGTTATCCGGCATTGCGCGGCCGGCCGCTGCCCGGCAGCACGGTGCGACACGGGCGCACGGCTCGGGAACAACCAGTGGCCCGCCGTACCGGTGACGGGCAGCCGCAGGCCGTCGCACGTAACTGGGGTCGGATCGGCGTCGCCCGGGTGCACGGCATCGAAAGTGCCGTGCACAAGAGCGAGAGGGACTGCTGCGTCGCTACCCACTGCTCATGACCAGGGTCGCCGTATTCCGCGAGGCAGCGCCTGGCAGCGGCCGACTCTCGCGGAGCACAACTGGAAACCGCGCGACACCTTCCCGGGTAACCGGCAACGGGCGCCCGGCTTCCCACACGAGAGGCCACACGCCGGATGAGCCGGTCCGGCGCCGTTCGAAAGACGGACGTTTCATATTCAACAGGTGTGCCCACTGGGCATTTACGGGGGTAGGGAAGTGAACGACACATCGGGTCTGGAAGTCCTAGGCCTAACAGCTCGTTTCACAATGAGGGTGACGAGGAGTTTGCTGTCGAGCTCGACCTCGTCCGTAAGATCGCTCCATGCCTGCTGACAAACGTGTAACTCGGTC
>NZ_JOBX01000157.1:0-3987 GCF_000720645.1 Streptomyces sp. NRRL S-378 | reverse complement strand
GGCCCGCAGGATCCCCGCCCGGCCGGAAGCCCCACCGCGGGCCGAGTGCCCGGGGGCGCCCCGCCCGGGCCGCCCCCGGGCACCGGGCCGGCCCGGCAGGCCCCCGCCCGGCCGGAAGCCGCCCGCCCGCGCCACGTGTCGAACACCCACCCCGCCCCCATCCTTCAGGAGTTGGTGTCACACCAGGGGAGGAGCAGCCCCCGGTGAGGGAAAGCCCTGACCGGACGGGGTGGGACGGCACGGTGACAGCGTTGCCATCTCGTTAAGGATTCACTTCTTGACGGCAGCGGTGCGGGCACGTTGACTGCCTCCACCTCGGCCGTACGGACACGGCCCCGTCAGGGAGGCTCACCTCGTGAACGCGTACCTGGGGCGTGCCCCCATAGCTGTGGCCGTCGTGGCGCTCGCCGCCACACTCACCGCCTGCGGAACCACCGAAGAAGGCGGCAGCGCCAGCAGCGACGCGGTCAGGATCGGCCTGCTGCTCCCCGAGAACGAGACCGCGCGCTACGAGAAGTTCGACAAGCCGCTGATGGAGAAGAAGGTCGCCCTGCTGACCCTGGGCAAGGGCAGGGTCCTCTACGCCAACGCGGCCGGGGACGCGGCCCGGCAGAACGCCCAGGCGGAAGCGATGATCAAGGACAAGGTGGACGTCCTGGTCATCGACGCGGTCGATTCCAAGGCCATCGCCGGCGCGGTGACGAAGGCCAAGGAGGCCGGCATCGCGGTGGTCGCCTACGACCGCCTGGCCGAGGGCCCGATCGACGCCTACACCTCCTTCGACAACGAGGACATCGGCCGCGTCCAGGGCAAGGCGATGCTGGAGGCCCTGGGTGACAAGGCCAGGACCGGGAAGATCGTCATGATGAACGGCGCGGTCACCGACCCCAACGCCGCCAGCTTCAAGGCCGGAGCCCGCTCCGTGCTCGACGGCAAGGTCAGCGTCGGCAAGGAGTACGACACCGTCGAGTGGAAGCCTGAGAACGCCGGCGCCAACATGACGGCCGCGCTCTCCGCACTCGGCAGGGACAAGATCGTCGGTGTCTACTCCGCCAACGACGGCATGGCCGGCGGGATCATCTCCGCCCTCAAGGCCGCCGGCGTCTCCCCGCTGCCGCCGGTCACCGGCCAGGACGCCGAACTCGCCGGCGTGCGCCGCATCGTGGCCGGCGACCAGCACATGACCGTCTACAAGCCCTACGCCCGCGAGGCGGAGGCCGCGGCCGAACTCGCCGTCCTCCTCGCCAAGGGCGAGAAGATCGACGGCATCATCAACCAGGTGGTCTCCAGCCCCACCAACAAGCGCGTGCCGGCCGTCCTGATCCCCGGCACGGCGGTCAACCGGAACAACATCGCCACCACCGTCGTCCTCGACGGCGTCTACACCATCGAGGAGATCTGCACCGAGACCCTCAAGGCCACGTGCGAAGAGATCGGCCTGAAGTAACACCACCACCCCCACCGCACCCACCCGCGCGGGCCCGGGCAGTCCGTCCACACAGATCCACACAGATCTACGCAGATCTACGCAGATCTAGGCGGGCCCCCGCGGCCTGTGCGGGTCTACGCGGCCCCGCGGACCCCGCGCGCGGGCGGAGGCTCCGGCGGCCGCACCCGACATCAACGAGTGCCCCTCGCACACCCGGCACCGCCCCGCCCGCACCCCGGCACTCCCTCGCCGCCCCGCATCCCCCGGGCCGCCTCACACGCCCCGCGCCGTTCGTACCGCTCATGCCGCCCGGGCAGCCAGTGCCGCCTCGCGCTGCTCGCGCCTCGCGCTGCTCGCGCCTCGCGCTGCTCGCGCCTCGCGCTGCTCGTCCGCCCGCGCTGCCCGGTATCGCCCGCGCCGGCACGTGCCGCTTTCGCCGCCCGCACCAGCCCGCGGCTGTACCGCCCGTACTGCCCGGTGTCCGTCCGCGCCGCCCGCCTCGCCTCGCGCAGCCCATTGCTCCTCGCGCTGCCCGCGCTGCCCGCGTGGCCCGCACCGCCCGCGCCGCGCTTCTTGCCGCCCGCGCTGTCCGAGCCGCCAGTGCCCCTCGTGCCGCCCGCTGTCCGCCCCGGCCACCCCGTGCTGCCTCCGCCGCCCGCATCAGCCCGCGTTGCTCGCGCCGCCCGTACTGCCCGGTGTCCGTCCGCGCCGCCCGCCCCGCCTTGCGCAGCCCATTGCTCCTCGCGCTGCTCGTACTGCCCGGCGTTCGCCCGTGCCGCCTCGCGCCAGCCCGTGCTGCCTCCGCCGCCCGCATCAGCCCGCGTTGCTCGCGCCGCCCGTACTGCCCGGTGTCCGTCCGCGCCGCCCGCCCCGCCTCGCGCAGCCCATTGCTCCTCGCGCTGCCCGCGTTGCCCGTACCGACCGCGCCGCGCCTCTTGCCGCCCGCGCTGCCCATGCCCCTCGTACTGCCCGCTGTCCGCCCGCGCCGCCCCCTGCCGCCTCGCGCTGCCGTACCGCCCGCTGTCCGCCGGCGCCGCCCCCTGCCGCCTCGCGCCCCCCGTGCCGGCCCGTGCCGTGTAACTCCCGTGCGGTGGTGCGGGACCGGGTGGAAGGATGAACTCATGGGACTGTCACTGCCGTTCGGGGACGTGCTGCGCGCAGAACTCGGCGCGCCCGGGCGCGCCCGACGGCTGGCGAGCAGTCCCCGCTCGCGCGTGTGGCGCGTCGGCCTCGCGCAGGGCCCCGCAGTTCTCAAGCAGATCGTCGCCGGTCCCGGCGCCGACGACGCCTACGCCCGTGAAACTGCCTCGCTGCGGATCGCCGCCCGGGCCCGGCCCCCGGTGGCGCCCGTGCTCCTGGCCGCCGACCCCGGGCAGCGGGTCCTGGTGCTGGAGCACCTGGAGCACCGCGGCCCGGCCCCCGACTGGATCGTCGGCTACGCCGCCGCGCTGGCACGCCTGCACGCCACCGCCGGCCCCGGGGACACCGGTGCGCTGCCCCGCCGGCAGGGCCCGGACCGGGCCGACGCCGCCGCCTTCCTCCGGCTGGCCCGGACGCTGGGCGTCCCCGCCCCCGTCACCGCCGGCGCGGCCGGCGAGCTCGAGGACCTGCTGGACCGGCTGGGCCGGGCCCCGGGCCACGCCCTGCTCCACGGCGACCCCTGCCCCGGCAACGACCTCCACACCGCCGAGGGGATCAGGTTCGTCGACTTCGAGCAGGCCTGCCTGGGCAGCGGCCTGACGGAGCTGGCCTACCTGCGCATCGGCTTCCCCACCTGCTGGTGCGTCACCTCGCCGCCCGGGCCGCTGCTGCGGCGGGCCGAGGACGCCTACCGCACCCAGTGGCGCGCCGCGACCGGCACCGACGTGGCCGGCCTGGCCGACGGCGGCCTCACCGACGCGTGCGCCGGCTGGCTGCTGCGCGGCGACGCACTGGTCCAGCGGGCCCGCCGCGACGGCACCGACCACCTGGCCCGCGCCGCGCGCCGGGACTGGACGTGGGGCACCGCGACCGCCCGCCAGCGACTGCTCCACCGCCTCCGGACCGTCGCCGCCATGACCGCCGGCCATCCCGCCCTGGCCGGTGTGAGCGACCTCACCACCGCCCTGCACCACCGCATGCTCACCCGCTGGCCCGCACTCCGCCCGGTGCCCGCCGAACGCCCCTCGGCCACCCCCTGAGCCGGCCCTCCCCGGGCCACCCCCAGCGCCCCTCCCGGACCACCTCCCTGAGCATCCTCCGAACCACCCCCGGGCCCCCGGACGCCCCCCCCGGCAACTCCTCCCGGACAGCCCCCGGACAGCCTCCGGGGAACCCGTGCGGAGCAGCCCGGCAGCGCGCCCCTGCGCGCAACCCCGTAAACGGCCGTAAAGGCCCATAAACCCATGTGGAAGCGACTGCAGGCCCCGCGGGGCGCCCTCGCGAGGAGCCTGCGGGCCACGCAAGAGCCCGGCAGGAAACCCCGCGACAAGCCCGCGACAAGCCCCGCACCGGACCTGCGGGAGACCTGCGCGCGGCCGGCGGGAACCCCGCCGTGAACGGCCCGCCCCACCCCGCCC
>NZ_JOBX01000156.1:0-2570 GCF_000720645.1 Streptomyces sp. NRRL S-378 | reverse complement strand
CCTGCGGCTACGGCTCCGAGGCGAAGAAGGAAGACGCCGGGACGAACGTCGCGGCCACGGAGGGCAGGAAGCTGTCGGCTTCCGAGGTCCGGATCGGCTACTTCCCGAACCTGACGCACGCCACCGCGCTGGTCGGTCTCCAGGAGGGTCTGATCGAGAAGGAGCTGAACGGCACGAAGATCAAGCCGCAGTACCCTGGACGACCTCAAGGGCAAGAAGATCGCCACCCCGCAGAAGGGCAACACCCAGGACGTCGCGTTCCTGAACTGGATCGCGGAGAAGGGCTGGACGGTCGACCCGGAGTCCGGCAAGGGTGACGTCTCCGTCGTCCGCACCGACAACAAGGTCACCCCCGACGCCTTCAAGCAGGGTTCCATCGACGGCGCCTGGGTGCCGGAGCCCACGGCCTCCAAGCTCGTCGCCGACGGCGGTTCCGTCCTCCTCGACGAGACAACGCTGTGGCCCGAGAAGAAGTTCGTGATCACGAACATCATCGTGTCGCAGAAGTTCCTCAAGGAGCACCCGGACGTCGTCGAGGCCGTCCTCTCGGGCACCGTGAAGACCAACGAGTGGATCAACGCCAACCCGGACAAGGCCAAGGCCTCCGCCAACGCCCGGCTCGCCGCCGAGGGCGGCAAGCCCCTGGACGCGAAGGTCATCGACCCCGCCTGGCAGAGCATCCTCGTCACCGACGACCCGCTGGCCTCCACCCTCAAGGCCCAGGCCGACGACGCCGTGCAGGCCAAGCTCATCGAGCAGCCCGACCTGGCCGGCATCTACGACCTGACACTGCTGAACAAGGTCCTCAAGGCCGCCGGCAAGCCCGAGGTCTCCGACGCCGGCCTCGGCGCCAAGTAACCCGCAATCCAGCAATCCAGCAATCCCAGGAGGTGACGACCATGGCCACGACACTAGCCAAGGCTGCCGAAGGCACACTCGACACGGCGGCGCACGCCGCTCGTATCGAGCACGTCTCGAAGTCCTTCTCCGGCCCGGCCGGAACGCAGCTCGTCCTGGACGACATCAGCCTCGATGTCGCTCCCGGAGAGTTCGTCACCCTCCTGGGAGCCTCCGGCTGCGGAAAGTCCACCCTGCTCAACCTGGTCGCCGGCCTCGACAAGCCGACCCTGGGATCCATCGAAACCCCCGGCGGCCGCCCCGCCCTCATGTTCCAGGAACACGCCCTCTTCCCCTGGCTCACCGCGGGCAAGAACATCGAACTCGCCCTGCGCCTGCGCGGCGTCGCCAAAACCGACCGCAAACCCGAAGCCGAACGCCTCCTCGAACTCGTCCGGCTCACCGGCGCCTACGGCAAGCGCGTCCACGAACTCTCCGGCGGCATGCGCCAGCGCGTCGCCCTCGCCCGCGCCCTCGCCCAGGACAGCCGCCTGCTGCTCATGGACGAACCCTTCGCCGCCCTCGACGCCATCACCCGCGACGTCCTGCACGGCGAACTCACCCGCATCTGGACAGAGACAGGCCTCTCGGTCCTCTTCGTCACCCACAACGTCCGCGAGGCCGTCCGCCTCGCCCAGCGCGTGGTCCTGCTCTCCTCCCGGCCCGGCCGGATCGCCAGGCAATGGACCGTGGACATCCCGCAGCCGCGCCGCATCGAGGACGCGGACGTCGCCGAGCTGTCCCTCGAGATCACTGAACACCTGCGTGGGGAGATCCGCCGCCATGGCCAGCACTGAAACGAAGGCGACCACGGACGACCTGGCAGGGCTCGAAGCCGGCCTCGACGCCCTCGACGCGGTCCACACCCACCGCACACCACTGCGCGAAGTCCTCCTCAGCAAGGTCCTGCCCCCCTTCCTCGCCGTCGGCCTGGTCCTGCTCGTCTGGCAGGCCCTGGTCTCACTGAAGGTCACCGACGCGACCAAACTCCCCCCGCTCGCCGCAGTGTGGGACAGCCTGTCCGACATGTGGCTGCAGGGAACCCTGCTGGAGGTCATCTGGACCTCCGTCTCCCGCGGCCTGCTCGGCTTCCTCCTCGCCCTGGCCATCGGCACCCCCCTCGGCCTGCTCGTCGCCCGGGTGAAGTTCGTGCGCGCCGCCATCGGCCCCATCCTCCAGGGCCTGCAGTCCCTGCCCTCGGTCGCCTGGGTGCCGCCCGCCGTACTCTGGTTCGGCCTCAACGACGCCATGATGTTCACCGTCATCCTCCTCGGCGCCGTCCCCTCCATCGCCAACGGCCTCGTCTCCGGCATCGACCAGATCCCACCCCTCTTCCTCCGGGCCGGCCGCACCCTCGGCGCCACCGGCCTGCGCGGCGCCCGGCACGTGGTCATGCCCGCCGCCCTGCCCGGCTACGTCGCCGGCCTCAAGCAGGGCTGGGCCTTCTCCTGGCGCTCCCTCATGGCCGCCGAGATCATCGCCTCCTCCCCCGACCTCGGCCTGGGCCTGGGCCAGCTCCTGGAGAACGGCCGCAACAACATCGACCTCCCCGGCGTGTTCCTCGCCATCACCCTCATCCTCGTCGTCGGCATCGCCATCGACCTCCTCATCTTCAGCCCCCTCGAACGCTCCGTCCTGCGCAGCCGCGGCCTCCTGGTCAAGAGCTGACCGGC
>NZ_JOBX01000155.1:0-2385 GCF_000720645.1 Streptomyces sp. NRRL S-378 | reverse complement strand
GGGTGCGGGGGGTCGGCGGCGGGTGCGGGGGCGGCGCGCCATACTGGCCGTCGTGACGTCCACTCCCCCGCCTGCGGTCCCGTTCTCCCGCATCAGGATCCGTACCGCGGCCCTGGTGTTCTGCGGCGACGAGGTCGCGCTCATCCGCCGCGACAGGCCCGGCTCCACCCACTACAGCCCGCCCGGCGGGAACGTGGAGGACGGCGAGGACCTCACCTGCGCCCTGCGCAGGGAACTCGCCGAGGAACTCGCCCTGGACGTCGGCCTGGCCGAGGGCGGCGACCTGTTGTGGGTCGTCGACCAGCGGGTCACCCGGCCCGGCCCCACCCCGCCCCCGCGCAAGCTGCACCTGATCCACCGCCTGCACATCACCCCCGCGGTGCGCGCCACGCTGGCCGTGGAGGAACGCGACGAGCAGCCCGACGGGAGCCATGAGATCGGCGTGATCGAGTGGATCGACTACCGCAAGGTGGCCGGGCTCCCGGTCTTCCCGCCCATCGGTGCCGCGCTCGCCGCGCTGCCCGATCCCCGGGCGGCCACGGCCGACGCCGCCCTGGAAGCCGTCACCGACGACAACTACACGTGGGTGTGACGGTCTGACGGTGTGACGGTCCGGCGGGGGCCGGCCTGCTCGGGCCGGACGCGGGCCCCGGGCGGCGGCCCGGCCGCCGGCCGCGGGGTCAGGAGGCCCGGCGGGGGCGAGCGGGGCGGCGCGGGCGGCGGCGGGCGGCGGGTGCCTCCGGGGCGGCCTGCGGTGAGGAGAACCCGCCCGCGACGGGCAGGGGGGCCGCCGCCGGGGCGGTGGCGGGAGCGGGGACCACGGCGCCGGCCGGGGCCCGGCGGGCCTGCCCCGGCGCCTGCGCCTGCGCCTGCCCTTGCCCCTGTGTCTGGGGCTGGGGCTGGGAGCGGCCGAGGACGGCGGTGTGCGGGATGAGCGGCGCGCAGGACTGGCAGATCTCGGCGAGCGTCCAGACCTGTCCCACGGCCGGGTTGTGGACCAGGACCAGGAGGGTGGAGCCGGTGCACTGGGTGCGGGTCTCGTGCCAGGCGCACTGTGCGACGGCCCGGCAGGCGCAGGCGGCGTTGGGGCGTACGGTGGCCAGCCGTGCGTGGGCCCGGGCGTGTTCGGCGGCGAACCGCTTCAGGGACGCGGTGTCCTTCGAACGGGGCGGCATCCGGCAGGCTTCGGTGCTGCAGGTGACGGAGGCGCTGTGATCGGCGTGGCCGGTGAGCCGGACCGTCCAGGTCCGGCCGGGCACGCGTGATCCGGGCATGAGGGTCAAGTCGGGTCCGATCGTCGTGTTTCAGGTGGGTCGGTCGCGGTCGGTCGCACCGACGCGGTGCTGATCGCGGCGGGGTGGACCCCGCGGGGTTGTCGGTCCCGGGCGGCGTCTCGCGGTTGCGGCGCCGGGCCGCGGAGAACGGACATCGCGCGGCCTCGGACGTGGGGTCTTTTTCGCACGTCCCGCAGGCTCTGTCAATGCCCCGCGCCTGGTCGGACGGGTGCAGGGCCGGGGCGGGTCAGCCGGTGGGGCGGGTGAACCGTACGGGGACTCCTGGGGAGTAGAGCACGCTGACGGGCGGGCCGGCGGGCGCGGGCAGACCGGCCGCCGTCACCAGGTCCTCGTCGCAGCCCAGGAGTTCGGCGCGGTGCAGCGGCCAGCGCGGGTGGCTGTTGGGCAGGTACAGCAGCCGGCCGGAGAAGTCGCTGTGCATGCCCCAGCGGGCCGTCAGGAAGTGTTCGAGGGCGGTCGGCTCCGCGATGCGTTCACCTGTCCGCACGGTGAGGGTGCAGTGCGCGCCGCGCGGTCCGGGCCATCTGCGGCTGCTGGTGTAGGTGAGGGTGGGGCCGTCGCGGCGGACCGACATGCGCGACCACACGTACGGGATACGGAACACGGTGCGGGCGGTGAGGACCGGCAGGAGGCGGGAGGCGTCGAGGGAACGGAAGACCACGCCGCGGCGGCCGTGGGTGTCGACCGAGTAGAGGCGGACGTTGGTCTCGGGGAAGGAGCCCAGGTAGGGAATGCCGGGCAGGCGCAGCCATCCGACGCGGTGCATGCGGAACGCGACGAGCCCGATGTAGGTGAGGCCGTCCAGGGTGTCGGGCCGGGTACCGGCCGGGAGCAGCGGGGCGACGTCGGCGGGGTCCGCGGGCCAGTGGAGAAAGGCCAGGTCGAGCCAGGACTGGGTGAGCAGGGGCCGTGCGGCACGGGCAGGGCGGGGCGGATCGGCCGATATCGGCCCGGCGGGCGCGGGAGGCACCACGAGCCCGGCGGGAACGGCGGGCGAGGCGGGCGCGGCAGGTGAGGCGGGAACGGCAGGTGAGGCGGATCCGGCGGGAACGGCGGGCGTTCCGGGCGCGGGAGGGCCGGGGGGCCGGGG
>NZ_JOBX01000154.1:0-2395 GCF_000720645.1 Streptomyces sp. NRRL S-378 | reverse complement strand
GGGTGGGGGCGGGGGCCCGGAGGAGTGGTCGAGCCGTCCTTCCCGCCGGCGGCCGCTGGCCCTGCTGGCCGGCGCCGCGGCGGCCGTCGCCCTCAGTGGCACGGCCGTGGCGGTGTGGGTGCTTCCGGCTTCCTCGGAGAGCGATACGGCCATGGTGGAGGCGAAGGCGTCGGCGTCCGCGGTGGGCGCGGCTCCGGCCGCGCCGTCCGGCAGCCCGAGCCGGACCTCCGCCTCCCCGTCGGCCTCCGCGTCACCGAGCGCCTCGAAGTCGTCGTCCCCGTCGCCGTCGCCGAGCGCGTCCCGCTCGGCTTCCTCCGCGCCGCCGTCGCCGAGCGCGTCGCCCAGCGCGAGCCGTTCCTCCAGCCCGCCACCGCCCGCGCAGGCTCCGGTGCTGCGCTTCGGGGATTCGGGTCCGGAGGTGGAGAAGCTCCAGCGGCTGCTGGCGGGGCAGGGGCTGTACGGGGGCAAGTTCCACGGAAAGTTCGACTGGCGGGTCGAGCGGGCCCTGTCGGAGTTCCAGTACGACCGCGGGATCGACGACGAGGAGTGGGGCGTCTACGGTCCCGTGACCCGCAAGGCACTGGAGGGGTAGGCCGCCAGGACGGGACGGGACGGGGCGGGACGGGACGGGACGGGACTGCGAGGCAAGGTGCAAGCGACACCGCGCGGAACCTGCGCGAAGGTGCACGAAGCTGCGCGGAAGCACAACTGAAGAGACGGAGCGGCCGGCCGGAGGCGGCGCGACGCCCTGGGGCGGGGGCGCGACGGGGGTCACATGCCCTCGAGTGGCGCAGACCATCCCGCGTTTTGTATCGTGGTGGAACAAAGTGGTTCCGTCCGCACTCCCTGACCGGTGGACGGAACCACTTGTTCTCTTTTCCCGCCCGTCTGGAGCCCCGTCGATGCCGGCCAGCACCACCACGACCACCGCCCCCGCAGTCCTCTCCGCCAAGGCCCTGCTCCTGGACATGGACGGCACGATCGTGAATTCCGACGCGGTGGTCGAGCGCTGCTGGCGCGACTGGGCGGTCTCCCACGGGCTGGACCCGGAGGAGGCCCTGAAGGTGGTCCACGGCCGCCAGGGCTACGCCACCATGGCCGTGCTGCTGCCGGACCGCCCCATGGAGGTCAACCTCGCGGAGAACGCCGAGATGCTGGCGCGCGAGACGGCCGACACCGACGGGGTGGTCCCGGTCGCGGGCGCCCCGGCCTTCATGGCCGCGATCGGCGGGCTGCCGCACGCCCTGGTCACGTCCGCCGATGCCGCTCTGGCCACCGCCCGGATGACGGCTGCCGCGCTGCCGATGCCCGAGGTGAGGGTCACGGCCGAGTCCGTCGGCGCCAGCAAGCCAGACCCCGAGGGCTTCCTCAAGGGTGCCGCCGCTCTGGGAGTGGACCCGGCCGACTGCATCGTCTTCGAGGACTCGTCCGCGGGTATCGCCGCGGGCCGGGCGGCGGGCATGCGCGTGATCGGCGTGGGTCCCCGCGCTGCCGCGCACGGCCCGACGGTGCACGTCCCGGACCTGACGTTCCTCGATGTCACGGCCGGCCCCGACGGCTCGATCCGCATCACGCTGCGGACGGAGCACCCGAACGCGCCTGCGCAGTAGCGCGACGGCCGGGGGCCCGGGCCCCCGTCCCCAGCCGCGCCTTCTGCCTGCCCGACTGCTTCCCGGCTGCCTGCTTCCCGCCCCGTCCGCCTACCGCCCCGCCCGTCTACTGCCCCACGCGCCCGTCGATGCGCTCCCGCAGGAAGTCCGCGTGGCCGTTGTGGCGGGCGTACTCCTCGATCATGTGGACCAGCACCTCGCGGAGTTCCATCGGCTCACCGCCGCAGTCGCCCGTGACGTCCGTCCCGGGAGCCTGCGCGACGAACTGTTCCGCGAAGGCGACCTCGGCCCGCCACGTCTTCCACGCGTCGGCGACCAGTTCCGGGTCGGCCACCGCACCGGTGAACTCCCCGGCGGGTTCCTCCTCCGTCCGGTAGTGACGGCGTACGTCCTGGCCCGCCATGACCTGCCGGAACCAGTACTGCTCCACGCCCGCGAGGTGTCGTACGAGCCCCAGCAGCGAGAGGTCGGACGGCGCCACCGAGCGTCGGGCCAGGGCTTCCGCGTCGAGGCCCGCGCATTTGAGCTCCAGGGTGAGCCGCTGGTCGCGGAGGTAGCCGGTGAGTACGTCGCGCTCGCCCCGGAAGCCGCCGTCGGTACGGGTGTCCTCATCGGGGTGGACGAACATGTTGGACCAACCGAAACGGCGGTCCGGGGCAGGCGCAGCACCGGAGACGGGGCCGGAGCCGGGGCCGGCTTCATGCTGATCCTGGTGGCGGAGTTCGGTGACCTGACCCAGATCATGACCGCCAACCTGGCGGCACGGTACGACGACCCCGTCTCCG
>NZ_JOBX01000153.1:0-2415 GCF_000720645.1 Streptomyces sp. NRRL S-378 | reverse complement strand
GCATACGAGATTGCCTCTTGTCTCGTGGGCTCGGAGATGTGTATAAGAGACAGCCCCAACCCCCACCCAACCAATACCAAATAGGTACAAGCCTCCCATATGTCGCATTCAACTGGTTTGTTTCCATATGGGGCTTGAGGGTGTGTCAGCAGAAAACACGCGGGGCATAATCGGCCCCGGTCGTCTCCGGAAGTGCTGGAGCCATCGGGGCACCGACTCCCGCCCTTCGGCGCACACCCGCACCGGACCGACCCCCAAGGCGCCCGCAGATGTCCCTGGCCAGCCGCACCCGCCTCGCGGCCCTGCTCGCCGCACTCACCGTCGGCGCCGCCGGGGTCACCACCTGGGCCCACGGAGACACCGACGCCCACCCGGCCGCCCCCCACGCCCCCCTGCGGCCCAGCGTCACCGAGGGCACCGTCCTCCAGCTCGTCGCCCACCCCGACGACGACCTCTTCTTCATGAACCCCGACCTCAGCCGCTCCATATCCACCGGCATCAAGGTCACCACCGTCTACCTCACCGCCGGCGAGTCCGACGGCCGCAACGAAGCCCACAGCCCCCACCTGCAGGACCCCACCCGCCCCGCCGACCACGCCGCCTACGCCGAAGCCCGCCAGAACGGCATACGCGCCGCCTACGCCGAGATGGCCACCGGCCGCCGCACCAGCACCTGGCAGCGCACCTCCATACCCACCGCCGGCGGCGGCAGCGCCGAGGTCGACGTCCTCCTCGACCGCCCCGAGGTCAACCTCGTCTGGATGCAGATGCGCGAGGCCCGCAGCATCTCCGGCGACAACCCCGACAGCCTGCGCGGCCTGTGGGACGGCAAGATCCCCGCCCTCGGCTCCCAGCTCGCCTCCCACACCCCCGTCACCACCCCCTTCACCTACACCAAGGACCAGGCCGTCCAGGCCATCACCGGCGTCCTCGCCCGCTACAAACCCACCACCATCCGCACCCAGGACCCCACCCCCGGCCGCACCCGCCCCGACGGCGCCTTCCTCGACCACCAGGACCACATGTACGGGGCCCGCTTCGTCCAGGCGGCCACCGAACGCTACGCCGCCCTGACCGACCGGCCGCACTTCTCGGTCCAGAACTACGTCAGCTACCCCAACAGCTCCCTGCCCCCCACCCTCGACGCCAAGGCCGCCGAGGAGAAACTCGGCTACCTCAAGACCTACGCCTGGAGCGACCACCAGGACTGGTGCGGCAGCCCCGCCGGCTGCGGCGACCGCAAGACCGCGACCCGCCCCACCGGCGCCGGATGGAACCAGACCATCCGCTACAGCCGCGGCGAGAGCACCACCTGGATGACCCAAGGCACGCCCGGCCGGCTCTACGCCTTCGCCGCCCTCGACGGACAGATGGCCTACTGGACCCGCCCCGGCCCCGCCTCCGACTGGCAGGGCCCCCGCTTCCTGCCCGCCACCGCCCCCGGCACCACCCTCGATGCCGGCGCGTCCACCGCCCGCCTCCCCGACGGCCGCATCGCCGTCCTCGCCACCCGCACCACCCTGGGCACCACCCCCCAGGACTACCGGCGCGAAACCGTCTACGCCCTCCAAAGCGCCCCCGGCGCCGACTTCGGCCCCTGGCACAGCCTCGGCACCCCCGACACCGGCGACACCTCCGCCACCACGGCCACCGGCGCACCGACCGCCGCCGTGGACACCACCGGCCGCATCACCGTCTACCTACGCGACTCCCGGCGCACCCTGCGCGCCCGCACCCAGCCGGCCCCCGGCGCCGACTTCGGCCCCTGGCAGACCCTCGGCGGCACCGCCCTGCAGGGCGACCCCGTCACCGCCACCGACCACGCCGGACGCCGCCACGTGTACGCGGCCACCGACCGCACCGTCCTGGCCTGGACCCAGCCCGCCCCCGGCGCCCCGCTCGCCGGACCCTTCCCCACCGGCCTGCCCGCGACCACCGGCGTGCTCTCCGCCACCGCCCAGGACGACGGCGTCCGCCTCTCCTTCCGCCGCCCCGGCACCGGCACCGTCACCACCACCCTGGCCACCACCACCGCTGCCGCTGCCGCCCCCGTCCTCTCCCCGCCCGCCGACGCGGGCGGCGAAGGCGGCTACGGCGCCGTCGGCACCGCCGGCCACCTCCTCACCGGCCGCGCCGCCACCGGCACGGCCGCCGTCACCCTCCCCGGGCAGACACCCGCCTGGCACGAGTCCCAGATGCTCTACACCGGCGCCCCGGCCGCCCTGACCGCACCCGACGGCACCGGCCTGGCCGCCGCCCTCGGCCTGGACGCCGGCCTGCACCTCACCACCACACCCCCGCCCACCCCCGCGCCCAGCCCCCCCTTCAGCACGTTCAGCCCCAGGCCGCCCGCCGCGTCCGGCCGCCGCTCCCGTACCACCACGTGTGCGGCCAGCTCACGGCACCTCCAGCCGG
>NZ_JOBX01000152.1:0-2528 GCF_000720645.1 Streptomyces sp. NRRL S-378 | reverse complement strand
GGCGTCGGGTGTCCGGGTGCCGTACGGATCCGGGCGGCAGCCCGTCGTGCGGGCGGGCCTGCCCCGTGACGCCGGGGGGAGGGGCGTCACGGGGGCGGGGCCCGCTCCGGAAGCCCACCCCCACGGCGAGGCCTCCGACATGTACGCGTCTGACCCGGAGCCTTCTCCCCAAACGCCTTTTCTGGCAGCAATTCTGAGAAGGCATCACGTCCTGCTCCTCTCGTGGCCGCCTGCGGGCCGCTTCATGGCCGGTCAGCGTGCGGAAGCGAGTCCCGCTCCGGATGCCGTGCCAGCCGAGACATCGCATGCGGGGGGTGGCGTGGCCGCGGGCGGGCGGAAGGCCACCGTGCACGCCCTCGGCGTGGAAGCTCCTCGAGCTCGGCCGCCCGTTTCCCGGTCGGGGTTCCGGCGCGGTAGGCGCCCGCTGATCGGGCGGTCACCGTTCCAGCGTGTGAAGCGGTGCGGCGGTGGCATCGGATGGGCGTCAGCCGGGACGGGGCGGATGTCCATGCCGACGCGGCCGTCCGCGTCCGCTCGCCGAGCGCGGCCGCGCGAGCCCCTGGACGGGCCCGCCCGCTTACCGGCCATCGGCTGGAGTGCCTGCGGAAATTGGCTGGCAGGTGCATGACCGGAGAGTGGGGTGCGGGACTACCTTCTTAGGGCTCCGGACGGCGCGGCTGCCTGAACCCGCAGGCCACAGACGGGCGGTGGCGGCGTCTCCAGTGCCCCGGCTCCGCCGAGGGGTCGGTCCCCCCACACGAAGGAAGACGACCATGTCTCTGGGCACCTGGCTAAGAGTCGGCACCTCCGCCACCGCGCTCGTTCTCACGGCGGCAACCGCCGCGACCGCGGCACCCGCGCCCATACCGGACGCCACTGCAGCGGTAGTGACACTCCGTTACGACGACAGCCGGGCCGGTGGCTGGGAAGCGGCCATCGCGGCCGGGGTCGCTTCCTGGAACGTGAACGTCAGCAACGTGCGGCTGGTGGAGGCCGCGCCCGGGGCCCGGGCCGAGATCGTCATCGTGGCCACCACCGGCTGGCCGCAAGCCACCCTGGGCCCGGTCCGTCCGGGGCGACAGGTCCGCGTCGAACTCGGTGCGCAGGCCGTGAGCCAGGGGTACGACAAGACGCGCATCGCTGCGCACGAACTGGGCCACAGCCTGGGCCTCCCGGACACCAAGCCGGGGCCGTGCTCTCAGCTGATGTCCGGGTCCAGCGCCGGGACGGCCTGCACCAACGCCGTGCCCAACGCGACGGAGCGGTCCCGCGTGCAGAACGCGTACGCGAACGGGCTCGCTGCAACCGTGCCCGCCGACGGCCGGGTACTCATCGACGCCCCCTGACCGGCGGTTCGACGGGTGGGCCGGTGCGGTGCCCTGGCTGGGACGGCTGTCCCGGAGGGCGGCCGTGCCGGCCCACGGCCGCGCCTCTACCGGGAAGCGGGTCGACTGGACGGCTCAGCCCTCTGGCCGTTGCCAACGACGGCACCGTCCGGTCCTGGGGCTACAACAACGCCGGCCAGCTCGGCGACAACACCGTCACCCAGCGGACCACCCCCGTCAGCGTCTCCGGCCTGACCGGTGTCCGCGCCATCACCGGCGCCACCAACGCCAACCACAGCCTCGCCCTCATGTCCGACGGCACCGTCAAGGGCTGGGGCGCCAACACCTCCGGCCAGCTCGGCGACGGCACCACCACCGACCGTCCCACCCCCGTCGTCATGGACGGTGTGTCCAACGTGCGCCCCATCGCCGCAGGGGGCAGCCACAGCCTCACCCGCGAAGGACAGGTCAAGAGCGTCGGCGGCAACGCCTCCGGGCAGCTCGGCGACGGCACGACCACGACCCGCACCACCGTCGTCACCCCGGTCAGTGGACTGAGCAGCAGCTCGCTCATCGCCGCCGGCTACGCATTCAGCATCGCCGCCTGACCCCTAAGCGCTTCCCGACCACTGCGGCCCGCCCCTACGGACGGACCGCAGCCCGGAGCGACGGGAGCACGTGCCCAGACCTCGGGGGGTGCCGGTGAGAATCCGGTCGCCGAGCACCTCACCGCGGCCGCGCCCGGGCACCCCGGGGGTGGTCGTTGCACTCCACGACGGCCCGCCAGCCGGTAAGTGGGGGGCAGTGCCAGGGCTCGGATGGCTGTTTCGTCATAGTTTGCTGCCCTTCGGGTAGGTGCATGCCGTGAGTGATCAGGAAGCCGACCGGCAGGTGGCCGAAAACCTGCTCTCGGGCCTGAGTGTGGACGACAGCAGGCCGGAGCAGCCGGTCCTGCTGGACGCTGCCGGGGCGCCGATTCGTACGTGGCAGGAGAACTATCCATATGCCCGCAAGGTCCGCCGTCGGGAGTACGAGCGGACGAAGCGGGTCCTGCAGATCGAGCTCCTGAAACTGCAGCACTGGGTCCAGGGCACGGGTGCGCGGCTGGTGGTGATCTGCGAGGGCCGGGACGCGGCGGGCAAGGGCGGCACGATCCAGCGGTTCACGGAGCGGCTCAATCCCCGCGGGGCGCGGATCGTGGCC
>NZ_JOBX01000151.1:0-2660 GCF_000720645.1 Streptomyces sp. NRRL S-378 | reverse complement strand
CCGCACACCGTGCTCGGTGACCAGGTGACGGGCCGCCAACCGGCCCAGCGTCCCCGTACCACCCGTGACCAGCGCCGTACCCTCACCGTCCAGAGCGCGCGGGACGCTGAGGGCGACCTTGCCGATGTGACGGGCCTGGCTGACGTAGCGGAAGGCTTCGGGGGCCTTGCGGACGTCCCAGACCTTGACCGGCAGTGGCTGCAGGGAGCCCTGCTCGAAGAGCAGGACCAGCTCGGAGAGGATCTCCTGGACCCGGTCCGGGCCCGCCTCCACGAGGTCGAACGCCTGGTAGGCGACGCCCGGGTGGGCGGCGGCGACCTGCTGCGGGTCGCGGATGTCGGTCTTGCCCATCTCCAGGAACCTGCCGCCGCGCGGCAGCAGTTCGAGGGAGGCGTCCACGAACTCGTGGGCGAGGGCGTCGAGGACCACGTCCACACCGCGGCCTCCGGTGGCGGCGAGGAACCGCTCCTTGAACTCCAGGGTGCGGGAGTTGCCGATGTGCGCGTCGTCCAGGCCGCCGGCGCGCAGGGTGTCCCACTTGCCGGGGCTGGCGGTGCCGAAGACCTCGGCGCCGAAGTGCCGGGCGAGCTGGACGGCGGCCATACCCACCCCACCGGCGGCGGCGTGCACGAGGACGCTCTCACCGGCGGTGAGTCCGGCCCGGTCGAAGAGGCCGTAGTAGGCCGTGGTGAAGACGATCGGGACGGTGGCGGCCTGCTCGTAGGTCCAGCCGGCCGGCATCCGTACGAGGTTGCGGTGGTCGGCGAGGGCCTGCGGGCCGAAACCGTCGCGCAGCAGGCCCATCACACGGTCGCCGGGGGCGAGCGTGGTGACGCCGGGCCCGACCTCCATGACCACGCCCGCACCTTCGCCACCGAAGTGGGCCTTGCCCGGGTACATGCCGAGCGCGATGAGGACGTCGCGGAAGTTCAGGCCGGCGGCGCGGACCGCGATGCGGACCTGGCCCTCGGCGAGCGGTTCACCCACCTCGGGGCTGGGCAGCAGCGCCAGGTTCTCCAGGGTGCCTGCTGCGGTGACGTCCAGGTGCCAGGCTTCCGTGTTCGCCGGGACGGGCAGGGCGTCGGCCCCGGTGGCGCGGGCCAGGCGCGGCGCGGAGGCGAGTCCGGCGCGCACGGCCAGCTGCGGTTCGCCGGTGGCGAGGGCGGCGGGCAGGGCGTCGCGGGAGGCCTGGTCGTCGTCGAGGGCGATGAGCACGACGGAGTCGGGGTTCTCCGACTGCGCGGAGCGCACCAGGCCCCAGACGGCGGAGGCGGCGGCGTCGGTGACCGGGTCGCGGGTGAGGACGGCGAGGCGGGCGTCCTCGGTGGGCTGGTGCTGGAGTGCCGCGAGCACCCGGCCGGCCAGCTCTCGTACCCCCTCGGGGCCTGCGACGACCGGCTCGGTGACGTCCGCGAGGACGAAACCGGTGAGGCCTTCGGGGCCTGTCTCGGGAAGCTCCACCGGGTTCCAGGCGACCTGGAAGAGGGCGTCGTGGATCGGGGTGCGGGTGGCGCCGAGCTGCTCGGTGGAGACGGCGCGCAGCACCATCCGGCCGACGGTGGCGACGGGTGCGCCGGTCTGGTCGGCCAGTTCCAGGCTGACGCCGTCGGAGCCGGCGGGCACGGCGCGGACGCGCAGCCCGGCGGCACCCGAGGCATGGAGGGCGATCCGGTTCCAGGCGAACGGGAGCCGGGTCTGTTCGGCGTCGGCCTCCTGCCCGGGGCAGAAGGTGCTGGACTGCAGGGCGGCGTCGAGGAGAGCCGGGTGGAGGCCGAAGCGCTCCCTCTCGGCGTCCTGCGGCAGGGCGATCTCGGCGAAAACCTCATCGCCCCGGCGCCAGGCGTGCCGTACGCCCTGGAACAGCGGGCCGTAGTGCAGTCCGGCGGCGGCGCGGCCCTCGTAGAACCCGCCGAGGTCGATCTTCTCCACTCCGGCGGGGGGCCAGGTGGTGAAATCGAAGTCCTGGGCGGCGGGGGCGCTTTCGGAGAGTGCGCCGACGGCGTGGCGGGTCCAGGGGGTCTCGGGGGCGGCGTCCTGGGCGGCGGAGTAGAGGCTGACGGCGCGCAGTCCGTCGGCGGGTCCGGCGACGACGACCTGGACGCGGACCCCGCCCTTCTCGGGCAGGACGAGCGGGGCCTCGATGACGAGTTCGTCGAGGAGGCTCGCGCCCACCTCGTCGCCGGCCCGGACGACGAGCTCGACCAGGGCTGCGCCGGGCACGAGGATCGTGCCGTTGACGGCGTGGTCGGCCAGCCAGGGCTGGGTGCGGAGGGAGAGCAGACCCGTGGCGAGCACGCCGCCGGAGTCGGGGAGGCGGGTGACGGCGCCGAGCAGCGGGTGCTCCGCTCCCGCGAGACCGGCCCCGGACACGTCGCCGGCACCGGCCGTGCCTTCGAGCCAGAAGCGTTCACGCTGGAAGGCGTAGGTCGGCAGGTCCACGCGGCGGCCGCCGGTCCGCAGGAACGGCACGAACACCGGGTCCGTGGCGGCGTCGGCGGACTCCTGGCCCATGGCGGTGAGGACGCCGCCGGGGCCCAGCTCCAGGAAGACGCCGGTACCCAGCTCCTGGAGGGTGCGGATGCCGTCGGCGAAGCGGACGGCGTCACGGACATGACGGACCCAGTAGTCCGGGGACAGCAGCTCCTCCGTACCGGCGACCT
>NZ_JOBX01000150.1:0-2649 GCF_000720645.1 Streptomyces sp. NRRL S-378 | reverse complement strand
GGTGTGGGGTGTCAGAGTCCGAGGGTGATGGCGATGCGGGTCATTTCGGCGGTGGTGTTGACGTTGAGTTTGGTGCGGATGCGGCGGAGGTAGGCGTCGACGGTGTGTTTGGAGAGTCCCATGTGGCGGGCGGTTTGGAGGTAGGTGTGTCCGGCGGCGATGTGTCGGAGTGCTTCTTGTTCGCGGGGGGCGAGTTCGGGGGTGGGGGTGGTGGTGTGGGGGGTGGTGAGTGTGTGAGTCATGGGATTTCCTCTGCCGGGGGCGGCTGGGTCATCGCTGCTCGCGCCCTCGGAAGCAGGAAGGGAACATCTGCCGGTATGTCCCTTTTGTTCTCTTGGTTAGAGCGTGGCTGTGGGAGTTCATGGGGTTGTCTGTTGTCTGTCACAGGCGTGTGACAGGTCCCTGTCTGTGGTGTTTACGGCCTGGTGGGGCCGGGCGGGGTGCCGTGGTCAGGGCCGCCTCCGGGGCCGCCTCCGGGGCCGGGGCGGGGGCCGGGGCGGGGGGTGTCGGTGTGGGCCTTGATGTGGGGTGATCTTTGCTGTGTGGGGCGGGGGCTTGGTCTGGTTGCCGGGTGGGGTCACGTGCGCCGGAGTCCGTACGTCTCTCGTGTCCGTCACCGATTGAGGTGGCCGGTCCTGCCGCCGCCCGCAGTTTCCCGTGGCTTGCGGTTTCCCGCTGGGCTCACCGTGTCCGGGCCCGTCCCCGGCTGCCGGGTTTCGTGGCGTGGGGGGATGAGCGGGCCGCGGGTGCGGTGCTTGGCCTGAGGTCGGTCGTGGTCCGTGCGGCAGAGGTGTGGGCGACGCGGTAGGAGACCGGCCCGGTGTGTCCTGCGGCGCGGCCGTTCCGTCCCCGGCTGCCGGGTTTCGTGGGGTGGGTGGATGAGCGGGCCACCGCGTTCTTTTGCCGGATTCCGGGTTGCGGGGGTGTTTGTTTCGGTGGGCCGGTGGGCCGGTGGGGTCGGTGTGGGCCTTGGTACGGGGTGATCTTCGCTGTGTGTGGGGGGGCTGGTTGGCGGGTTGGGTGATGCGCACCGCAGTCCGTGCCGGAGCCCGTATGTCGCTCGTGTCCGTCACTGTTGGGGTGGACGGTCCTGCGGCCGCCTGTTGTTTGTGTGCTGCGTTCGGAGTGGGCTGTATCTGCGGCTGCGGGTTTCCGGGGCGTGTTTCAGTGGCTTGCGTGGTTGCCCGCTGGTGCTCGCCGTGTCCGGGCTGCCGCCGTTGACGGCTTCGTGGCTGCGGTGGTGGAGGCCGGTGCCATGGTGCTGACGTCCGCCGTGACGTCTTCGGGGCTGCGGCGGCATCGTGCGGGCGCCCGGCGGGACGATCTGGAAGGTCGCGGCCTCGGGTGTCGGCGTACACGCCTATGCGCTCAGCCGCGTACGGGCAAATGTGCTCAGCCGGTGTGCCGCCTGTTACCGACCCGGCCGCCGCCCGGTGGGGAGATCGCGTGGTGGTGCCTGCGTCACCGCAGGGCGATGTCCTCGCCGATTGACTGCTCGTGGGCGGACGCGATGACCAGGGCCGTGGCCGCGGCGTCCTGCACTGCGACGCCGACCGACTTGTAGAGAGTGATCTGGTCCGGCCTGGTACGTCCCGGTTTGCTACCGGTGATGAGTTCGCCCAGTTCGGCGTGCACATGTTCGGCTGTGATGAGGCCGTCCCGGATCGGCATGAGCAGGTCGTTGCTGCCCGCAGGGAGTGGGGCAAGTACGGCCTGGCGCGATTCGACGCACACCAGCGCCTCGGCGACCGTGGCGTCGTCGATCTCGCGACCTGCCGGGTTGTATCCCACGGATGTGATGTGCACCCCGGGTGTCAGCCACGAGCGGCGAATGACGGGTTCGACGGCGTGCGTCGTCGCGGCGGCGATGTCCGCGCCGTCGAGCGCCTCGGCGTAGCCGGACACGGCTTGGACTTCGGCCTCCAGGACGGCTGAGAGTTCCTGGGCCAGGGCAGCGGCTTTCGCCGGATCCCGGCCGGCCACGCGGATTTGCCGGATCGGGCGGACCCGGCAGATCGCGCGGGCGTGGGACCAGGCCTGCACGCCGGTGCCCAGAACTGCCAGCACCATGGCGTCCTCGCGGGCCAGCAGTCGCGCCGACAGCGCCGAGCAGGCGCCGGTCCGCGCTGCGGTGATGGCCGTACCGTCCAGCAGCGCAGCGGGCTCGCCGGTGTCCGGGTCGAACGCGACGATCAGTGCCTGGTGGGTAGGCAGCCGTGCCCCGTCGTTGTGTGGGAAGAGTGACACCAGCTTCGTCATGAGGACCCCGGCCGACGGCAGGAAGCCCGGCATGGCCGCCAGGAATCCATCGCGTTCGGGCACCAGGGCGGCGACACGGTCGGGTACCGAGGCGCGGCCCGCACTGAGGTCTGCCATCGCCGGGGCCAGGGCGTCGATCAGCGAGTCCGTATCGAGCAGAGCCTCGACCTGTGAGCGGCCCAGAACAAGCATCCCCGCTACCTCCTGTACCTCCTGACGCCGGTCACCCGGCCAGCGACCGCAGAGCCAAAGCGTCAATCGCGGACCCCCGTTGCCCGGCTACGACACGCCCTCCGTCCTGAGCACGTTCATTCGTACGCGCCTGAGCACATCGGCGTGTACGCCGGCCTCGGGGGGAGGGCGCCGGGCCCGCCACTCGCGTGATCGACG
>NZ_JOBX01000149.1:0-3548 GCF_000720645.1 Streptomyces sp. NRRL S-378 | reverse complement strand
CAGGCCTGTGTGGTGTTTGGCCTGTTGTTTCACCCGGCGAGGGCGAGGTTGTGCATGGTGGCGACGGCCTGGACGGCGTGGTGGAGGCCGTCGCCCTTTTGGCGGCAGTCGCGGAGGATCTTCCAGTTCTTCATGCGGGCGAAGGTATGCTCGACGCGGGCTCGGACGCGTCGGTGTTCGGCGTTGTCCTCTTCCTGTCCGCGCAGGAGGGGTCGTCCGGCCCTTTTGCGGTGCGGGACGATCAGGCCGGTGCCCAGGTAGGCGCCGTCGGCGATGACCGTGGTCCCCGCGGCTTTGGCGGGCAGGTCCGACTCCCGCCAGACGTGGGCGTCGGCCTTGTTCCCTGGTGCCGGCCGGGCGCTCGCGATGACCAGGCGGGTGTCGGCGTCGATGATGACCTGCACGTTCGCCGAGAACGGGTAGTTGCGCGAGGAGGCACCGACGGTGCGGTCGCGGAACCGGGATCAGGCAGGCGCTGGATCACCCGGCAGACGGTGGCCGGGGAGATCCCGAACAGCGGGGCGAGCTGCCGCATCGTGAGGTTCGTCCGGTAGTACACCGCCACCAGTAGCACCCGGTCCGCCAGCGGCAGACACCACGGGCGGCCACCACCGGGCCCGTTCCCGCCCCGCTCCCGCACCACCTTCGCGAACCGGTCGACCCGCAACCCCGTGAACGTCTCCACCCACAACGGCTCAGCCCGCAACACCCCACCCATACAAGCAAAGGTGTCGGGCCTGCAGCTCGCCGGCACCCAGTACGGCACCTTGAATGCAGGCGCCCAATCGATCCACCTGAAGAACAAGGCCAACGGCGCCGTTCTCGTCAAGACGAACCAATCGGTCGTTGTGGGCACGTACGAGGCGCCGCGGACGGCAGGGGAGACGACGCCCGTTGTCGAGAACCTGGGGGACTTCTTGAGGTCAACCGGCCACTGACACCACGATTCGAAGCAGGCGGTACCGCGGGTCCGGCCCGCCCAGCACACAGGCCCCGGACGGGTTCCGTCCGGGGCCTGTGTGCTGGGCGGGCAGCTACAGCACGCCGATGGCGCTGTCCTCCGGACCGTAGCCCGCAACGGAGCAGGCCCACGAGCGTTTACCGACAGGCGCATCACCTCTCAGGTTTCATTCGAGGCTGGTCCCTGGCCGGACCGAATCGAGCAGCGGACGTCGCTTGCCGCTGCCCCCTGAGGCAGCCGTCACACCTTGCTGTGGCATCCGGCGAGGAGGAGGGCGACCACGCCCTTGGCGTCGGCCTGGCCGTAGTCGGGGCCGGTGATGCAGAGGTTTCCGATGGCGCGGAGGAGCGTGTAGGCGGCGACACCGGGGCGAAGTTCCCCGGTGGCGGCGCAGGCGTCCAGCAATGACGCGCAGGCCGGGACCAGGGTGTCGAGCATGAGGGCGTGGAGGTTCTCCAGTCCTGGGTCACCGGAGCCCAGCGCCGCGCCGAGGCCGTGCTTGGTCACCAGGAAGTCCACGAACGCGTCCGTCCACAGGGTCAGAGCGGTGAACGGCGAGGCGGATTCCTCAAGAAGCCGGGGCGCGAGAGCGGTGCAGGCGTCGATCTGGTGCCGGTAGACGGCAGTGACGAGATCCGCGCGGGTCGGGAAGTTTCGGTAGACCGTGCCGACACCGACGCCGGCGCGTTCGGCGATGTCGCGGACGGGTGCCTGGATGCCCCGGTCCACGAAGACTGCCGCAGCGGCCTCCAGCACGTCACTGCGGGTGCGCTGGGCCTGTGCCTGGCGTACCCCGACCGACTCCGGCACGGATGCCTCCCATTGCTCGCGGAACAATGTTCCGCTAATTTGGCGGAACGACGCTCCGCCAAATTATGGCATCCCGGTAATCAGAAAGTGCAGGACCCTCATGTCCTCGTCCCACTCCCTCAGCCAGCAGATCGTCTCGGTCAAGCCCATCGTTGTTCCCTCGCCCGGGCGCGGCATCGACCTTCAGGTCAAGGTCACCGCACCCCGGTCGGGCCAGAACCTGCCTGTGATCGTTTTCTCCCACGGGAACGCGTGGTCACTGGACGGGTACGAGCCCCTCGTCGACCGGTGGGCCGCCACCGGATTCGTCGTAGTGCAGCCCACCCACCTGGACTCCCGGCGCAACGCCATCGCCTGGGACGACCCGCGCTTCGCCACCATCTGGCGCGTGCGGATTACCGACCTGCACGCAATCCTCGACCACCTCGCAGACGTCCTGGCCCAGGCCGGCCTGGAGACCCGCGCCGACCGTGAGCGCACTGCCGTGGTCGGCCACTCCTGGGGCGCCCAGACTGCGGGCGCCCTCCTCGGTGCACGCGTGCTGGACGCCGAGGGTGTTGCGGGAGAGGACTTCTCCCACTCCGCGGTTTCGGCCGGCGCGCTGATCGGGGCGACGGGAACCGGCGACACCCTCACCCCGTTCGCCGCCGAGAACCTTCCGTTCATGAAGCCGGACTTCTCCACCATGACCACCCCGGCCCTGGTCGTCGCGGGCGGCAAGGACGACTCGCAGCTCTCCACCCGCGGGCCGGAGTGGTTCACCGACGCCTACCACCTCAGCCCGGCGCCCAAGAGCCTGCTCAGCATCACCGAGGCCGAGCACACCATGGGCGGAATCGCCGGCGAGAAGGTCGCCGAGACCACCGACGAGGACCCCGCCCGTGTCGCCCTCACAGCCGACGCGATCTCCGCCTACCTCCGCGCAGCCCTCCACCTCGACGAGGCCGAGTGGACCGCCCTCAACAGCACCGCCGAAGGCAGCGAAGGTGCGTGGAGCCTTGCCAGCAAGTGAGCTCAGCCTGACCGCCGGGGCATACTCGGCGGTCAGCAGCGAGCGGGGCGGAGTTCGGCGCCGCCTCGGCGCCGACGCGCACGCTGGGCCGGTTCGAGGCGCGCGCGTTGACGCCGCCCGGCCCGTCGGCACTTCCCTGGAGGGGTTCCAAGCCTCCGAGTTCCGCTTCCCTTGCACTCGGGTACAGGGGGCGGCCGGGGCGACCCTGGAGGGGGCGATCCGTGAGGGAGGCCCCGGGGACGGTGCTGCGACCACCGGCTGAGCCGCTGCTGGCGCAGGTCGTGGATTGGTGCCGGGCCCTGTTGCGCTGCGCGCGGGGGCGGCCTATGAACGGAGCTGGGACGGGCATCGGGCGTTCGTTTTCGCCGAGGCCGGGCCGGGCGGCGCTGTGAGACCCGTCGCGGGTCGCTGGTTCAGGACCGGTGGCTGGGCCTGGTGGCGGCCGCCGAGGAGCAGTTGCCGCACGGCCTGGTCTTCCACTGGTCGTCTGGGACGCCGAAGCGGGGCGGTTGTCGTTCGAGGCGTTGCAGCGCCGGGCCGCCGCCCGCGCTCGCGGCGCGCGAAGGACTTGCGGTCGGCCTGCCGGCCTACTTCGTCGCGTTCGACGTGTTGCAGCTGGACGGCCAGGAGCTCCTGACGCGCCCGTACGAGGAGAGGCGCACCCTCTTACTGATCGTTTCAGAATGAGGTTCGTAGGCGTCGCAAGCAGATGATGCTGCAGGCGAGTTGAAGCAGCCCGAGGTGGAGGTCGGCGCGTATCTCGTA
>NZ_JOBX01000148.1:0-3217 GCF_000720645.1 Streptomyces sp. NRRL S-378 | reverse complement strand
CCGGCCAGGCGGCCCGGGTCGCGCGCTCGTCCTGCGGGGACACCCCGGACCGTCCCCACTCCCCTCGGCCGTGGGCGGGTTGCCGGAGCGCCCCGTGGGGTTGGGGCAGCCAGGAGGGGCTCGGCCGTGGGCGGGTTGCCGAGCGTCACGTGGGGTTGAGCCAGGCAGGAGGGGCTCGGCCGTGGGCACGCTGCCGGAGCGCCCCGTGGGGTTGGGGCAGGCAGAGGGGCTCGGCCGTGGGCGGGCTGCCGGAGCGCCACGTGGGGTTGGGCAGGCAGGAGGGGCTCGGCCGTGGGCGGGTTGCCGAGCGTCACGTGGGGTTGAGCCAGGCAGGAGGGGCTCGGCCGTGGGCGGGTTGCCGGAGCGCTGCCGTGGGGTGGGGACACGCAGGAGGGTCCCCGCAGGACGAGCGCGCGACCAGGGCCGTCTTGCCGAGACAGGGCAGCACGCGCCGAGCCGAGGAGATCCTCGTGCGGGGCACCGCCCCACCCTGCACACCCCCGCCCCGCCGCACTCCGGCACAGCGCACCGCCGAGCATCCCCGCAGGGGCACCGCACCGCCCCACCCTGCACACCCCCGCCCCGCCGCACTCCGGCACAGTGCACCGCCGAGCATCCCCGCAGGGGCACCGCACCGCCCCACCCCGCCCCGCCGCACTCCGGCACAGCGCACCACCGAGCACCCCCCGCAGGGGGCACCGCCGAGCACCCCAGAGCAGGAAGAGCGGCTGGACGAGGAGCAGTTGGCGGTGGCGGACGTGCTGCTGGGGGCGCCTAGGCTGCGGGGATGATCCGTAGGGCTGAAGTCACCGATGTTCCTGTCGTCTGCGAGATGATCCGCGAGCTCGCGGAGTACGAGAGGGTGCCGCACGAGGCGCGCGCCACCGAGGAGCAGTTGCGGGAGGCGCTGTTCGGGGAGCAGCCGGCGGTGTTCGCGCACGTCGCGGAGGGGGAGGGCGGGGAGGTCGTCGGGTTCGCGGTGTGGTTCCTCTCCTTCTCGACGTGGCGCGGGGTGCACGGGATCTATCTGGAGGACCTGTACGTACGTCCGGGCGTGCGGGGTGGTGGTCATGGCAAGGCGCTGTTGCGGGAGTTGGCGCGTACGTGCGTCGAGCGCGGTTACGAGCGGCTGGAGTGGTCGGTCCTGAACTGGAACGCGCCGACGATCGCCTTCTACGAGTCCCTGGGCGCCCGGCCGCAGGAGGAGTGGTCGGTGTACCGGCTGACGGACGGGGCGCTGGCGGAGCTCGGGACCCCCTAGGGTTCGAGTACGACCTTGCCGGTGGTGGCGCGGGTTTCCAGGGCGTGGTGGGCGGCGGCGGCCTCGGCGAGCGGGTAGCGGGTCAGGGCCGGGCGCAGTCGGCCGGTGGCGGCTTCGGCGAGGGCGCGGGTCTCCAGGAGGCGCAGGGGGTCGTCGCCGCCGGCGCGCCGGAGCATGACGGGGCCGAGTACGCCCTGGGTGGTGATGCCGCGGGCGGTGAGGGCGGCGCGTTCGGTGTCGGTCAGGTCGAGGGGGCCGCCGGACCAGCCGAAGACGAGGTGCTGTGCGCCGGGGGCGAGCAGAGCGAGGGCGGTGCGGGCGATGTCGCCGCCCACGGAGTCGAAGAGGACGGTGGCGCCGCCGGGGTGGTGGGCGCGGACGGCTTCGGGCCAGGTGGGGTCGGTGTGGTCGAGGGCGAGGTCGGCGCCGTTCGCGGTGGCCAGGGCGGTCTTGGCGGCTCCGCCGGCGAGGGCGACGACGGTGGCGCCGGCGTTCTTCGCGTACTGGACGAGCAGGGTGCCGATGCCGCCCGCGGCGGCGGTGACGAGGGCGACGGAGCCGGGTCCGAGGTCGGCGAACTGGAGGATCCCGAGGGTGGTGCGGCCGGTGCCGATCATGGCGACGGCCTGGGCGGCGTCGAGGCCCTCGGGTACGGGGTGCAGGCGGGTGGCGTCGGCGACGGCGTACTCGGCGTATCCGCCGGGGGCGAAGCCGAGGTGGACGACGACGTGGCGGCCGAGCCAGGCGGGGTCGGTGCCGGGGCCGAGGGCGTCGACGGTGCCGGCGACCTCGCGGCCGGGGACGGTGGGGAGGTCGGGGAGCGGAGCGGGCGGGCCCTGGATGCCCTGGCGGAGCGAGGTGTCGAGGAGGTGGACGCCGGCGGCTGCGACGGCGATGCGGACCTGGCCGGGGGCGGGTACGGGGCGGTCCGTGCGTTCGTAGGTGAGGTTCTCGGCGGGGCCGAAGGCGTGGAGGCGGACGGCGTTCATGGTGGCGTGCGGGTCGGTGGGCATGGGGTCAGCCTGTGACCTCGAGTTCGGTTGAGGTCAAGGGCCGGACCGGGCCGTTGTCGGTGCCGTCGGCCACGATGGGGGCATGGTGCGAAACGGGCGGCAGCAGTCGGTGAAGGCGGCGCGCAGGCCGGAGCTCAGGCTGCCGGACCTGGCGCCCTGGGAAGGGCGGGAGCTGGAGGCGGACGGGGACTACGACGGGCTGGAGTTCGCGGACCTGGACCTGGCGGGCCAGGAGGGGGTGGGTGCCCGGTTCATGGACTGCGCGGTGCGGCGCTGTGCGCTGGACGAGGCGGGGCTGGCGAAGGCGCGGATCCTGGATTCGGTGCTGGAGGGGGTCCGCGGGGTGGGGACCGACCTGTCGGGGGCGTCGCTGCGGGACGTGGAGCTGGTGGACGCCCGCCTGGGCGGGGTGCAGCTGCACGGGGCGGGGCTGGAGCGGGTGGTGGTCCGGGGCGGCAAGATCGATTACCTGAACCTGCGGAAGGCGCGGCTGCGGGACGTGGTGTTCGAGGGGTGCGTGCTGGTGGAAGCGGACTTCGGGGGTGCGGTGCTGGAGCGGGTGGAGTTCCGGGACTGCGCGCTCCGTGGGGTGGACTTCTCGGGGGTGCGGATGGCGGACGTGGACCTGCGGGAGGCCGCCGTGCTGGAGATCGCGCGGGGGGTGGACGCGCTGGCCGGGGCGGTGATCAGCCCGGCGCAGCTGTTCGATCTGGCCCCGGCGCTGGCTTCCCAGCTGGGGGTGCGGGTGCTTGCGTAGCGGGGCCGTGGGTGGCGCGGGTGCGGCGCCGTCGCGGGGCCGTGCCGTGGTTCGGGTGCGGCGCCGTCGCGGGGGCGCTGCCCCCGGTCCCTCCAGCGCCGGTGGGGCTGGGGCGGGCCGGCGGGGCTGATCGCTGCCGGCGGGAGTGTGGCGAATGGCCGAGTGCGGGGGTGGTCGGGCGGGCGG
>NZ_JOBX01000147.1:0-3519 GCF_000720645.1 Streptomyces sp. NRRL S-378 | reverse complement strand
GGCCCTCCGCGGGCTGCGCACCCGCCCAGGACTCCAACAACCGCACCCGCTCGGCCTCGTCCACCACATCGATCCCACCGATCCGACCATCGGGATCGGAGCTGAGCTGGGTCAGTACCTGTACCAGCCAGCCAACCATCCGTCGGGCGGTGCCCTCGTGGAAGAGGTCGGTGCTGTACTCCAGCATTCCGGCGATACCGGCCGGGCTGTTGTCGGCCCCGTAGCGCTCGTTGAGCGCGAAGCCGAGATCGAACTTGGCCGTGCGGGTGCTGAACGCCTCCACCCGCTCGAACGGCACGTCCTGGTGCGAGTACGCCGCCAGGCTCGTGGCGCGGACCCGCTCCAGCAGCTCCCGGAAGGTCGGGTTCCCCGAGGTGTCCGTCCTCAGCACGAGCGTGTTGATGAAGAGCCCGACCATGTCGTCGAGGGCCTCGTCTGTGCGCCCCGCGACCGGGGTGCCCATCGGAATGTCCGTTCCCGCGCCGAGCCGGTTCAGCAGGGTGGCGACGGCGGCCTGGAGAACCATGAACAGGGTGGTGTTCGTGTCCCGGGCCAGGTCGACGAGGGCACGGTGCAGCTCCGGGCCGAAGTCGACCGGGACCGTGTCGCCGCGGTGGCTGGCCACCGTCGGGCGGGGCCGGTCGACAGGCAGCTCAAGCCGGTCCGGGGCGCCTTCCAGGGCCTCGGTCCAGTAGGCCAGCTGCTTGCTCACCACGGAGTCCGGGTCGTCCTCGGAACCGAGGAAGGCGTCCTGCCACAGGCTGTAGTCCGCGTACTGCACGGGCAGCGCCTGCCACGCCGGAGCATGCCCCTGGAGCCGGGCGGTGAACGCCGTCTCCAGGTCGCGTCCGAGCGGCCCCATCGAGGCGCCGTCGGCCGCGATGTGGTGCACGAGCAGGAGCAGTACCCGCTCGGTCGGGCTGACGGTGAACAGGGTCGCCCGGAACGGGAGGTCGGAGGCCAGGTCGAAGACGTGCCGCCCGGCGGCGCCCACCGCGGCGTCCAGCTCGTACGCGGGGCAGCCGACGTGGTGCAGCTTGAGATCGACGGCGTTCGCGCCCAGCACGGTCTGGACCGGGCTGCCGTCGACCTCCGGGAAGACCGTCCTCAGGCTCTCGTGCCGCAACACGACGTCGTTCAGGGCCTGTTCCAGAGCCTGCGCGTCCAGGTCTCCGGTGATCCGGAAGGCGACCGGCATGTTGTAGGTGGCGTTCGGTCCTTCCAGTTCGTTCAGGAACCACAGCCGCTTCTGCGCGGGTGACAGCGGTACCAGTTCAGGGCGCTTGGCTGCCTTCAGCGGCGGTCTGGCTGCATCCGCCTCCGAGACCTGGCCGGCCAGGGCGGCGACCGTGGGAGCCTCGAACATGGCCCGCATCGGCAGTTCGACGCCCATGATCGTCCTGATCCGGCTGACCAGGCGGGCCGCCATCAGGGAGTGGCCGCCCAGTTCGAAGAAGTCGTCGTCGATGCCGACCGCGGGCAGGCCGAGGATCTCGGCGAACAGCCCGCACAGGATCTCCTCCTGCGGACCGCGCGCGGTCCGGCCGCTGTTCTCCGGCTCGTACGCGGGGACCGGCAGGGCCCTGCGGTCCAGCTTCCCGTTGACGGTCAGGGGCAGCCGCTCCATCGTCACGAACGCCGTGGGGACCATGTAGTCCGGCAGGGACCGGCCGGCGTGGGCGCGCAGGTCGTCCGCGCTCAGCCCGGCACCCGCGGACTCGGCGACCACGTACGCCACCAGGCGCTTGTCACCGGGCCGGTCCTCCCGGACCACCACCGCGACCTGGTGCAGCTCCGGGAAACGCCCCAGGACGGCCTCGATCTCGCCGAGTTCGATGCGGAAGCCGCGGATCTTCACCTGGTCGTCGGCCCGGCCCACGAACTCCAGCTGGCCGTCGCCCCGCAGGCGCACCAGGTCGCCGGTGCGGTACATGCGGCCGCCGGCCGGACCGAAGGGGTCGGCGACGAACCGCTCCGCCGTCAGGCCCGACCGCCGCAGGTAGCCGCGGGCCAGGCCCTCGCCCGCGAGGTAGAGCTCTCCGGGCACTCCCTGCGGTACCAGTTGCAGGCGAGCGTCGAGGACGTACGCCCGGGTGCCCCGCACGGGGGCCCCGATGGGGGCGGACGCGGAGGGGTCGTCGGCGGAGAGCGGCTCGCTGGCCGTGGCCGAGATTGTCGACTCGGTGGGCCCGTACAGGTTCAGCATCCGCCGGCCGTCTGCCCAGCGGGAGATCAGCGAGGGCGGGCACGCCTCGCCACCGACGCTCAGCACGCGCAGGGCCCGGAAGTCCCGCTCCGGCAGCGTGGCGAGCACACTGGGCGGCATGTCGGCGCAGGAGATCCGCCGGTCCTCCAGGAAGTCACCGAGGGCGTCGCCGACCAGGGGGCCGGGAGCGGGGACGACGAGGGTGCCGCCGAAGCAGAACGCCCGGAGGAAGTCCTCGAGGGCCATGTCGAAGCTGATCGAGGCCAGTTGCAGGACCCGGTCGTCAGGGCCGAGCCGGTACTTCTCCGCCAGCGTGGCCACCAGTGCGCGGAGGCCGCGGTGCGTGACCGCAACGCCCTTGGGGACGCCGGTGGAACCCGAGGTGTAGACGGTGTACGCCAGGCCGTCCGGCCGGAGCGGGGTGTTCCGGTCGGCGTCCGTGGGATTGCGGCCGGGGAGCCCGGCCAGGGCCGCGGCGTCGTCCAGGAGCAGGGCCGTCGGGCCGTCCTGCGGGAGCCGCCCGGCGACCCCCCGGCTGGTGAGGACGCGGACCGGGGCCGCGTCCCGGAGCATGAAGGCGACACGGTCCTCCGGGTAGCCCGGATCGACGGGCACGAAGGCGGCTCCGGCCTTCAGGACGCCCAGCAGCGCGGTCACCATCTCCACGGACCGGGGCACCGCCAGCGCCACCAGGTCCTCGGCGCCGATGCCCTCACGGATCAGCCAGTGGGCGACCCGGTTGGCCCGCTCGTTCAGCTCGGCGTAGCCGAGCACGGTGCCCTCGTGCTCCAGCGCGGGCGCATCGGGCCGGAGGGCCGCGTGCTCCTCGAACATGTCGGTGAAGAACCGGTGCGCCGGGGCGGGGCCGCCGGTGCCCGCCGCGAGCAGCGCGTCCCGCTCGGCGGGGGAGAGCAGGGGGGCGTCGCCGATCGGCAGGTCGGGGTGCTCGGCGACGGCGCCCAGCAGCCGCCGGAAGCCCTCGGCGAACCGCTCCGCGGTGGCCCGCTCGGACAGGTCGGTGCGGTACTCCAGGAAGCCGTGGAGCCCTCCGGGCCGCCCGGCCGCGTCCGTGGCCTCGTAGAAGTTGAAGGTCAGGTCGAAGCTGGTGACGTCCCGGGTCAGGTCCTCGCTGACCGCCGACAGGCCGGGCAGGTCGAACACGGGGGCCGCCTGGGTGTGCAGCACCAGCATCACCTGGAACAGCGGGTTGTGGCCGAGGGAGCGGTGGGGGTTCAGGGTTTCGACGATGCGTTCGAAGGGGGTGTCCTGGTGGGTGTAGGCGGCGAGGTCGGTGGTGCGGGTGCGGGTGAGGA
>NZ_JOBX01000146.1:0-3255 GCF_000720645.1 Streptomyces sp. NRRL S-378 | reverse complement strand
TTGACCAGGCCCAACTGTCGGGCGTGGGTGATGTCAGCGCAGCTCGCAGGCTCGGCCGGGCTGCAGAACAGCATCCGCCCTTTCTCGTCGGTGAGGACCATGGCCTTGACGGCGTTCTGCTTGTTCTTGCCGGAGACGAACCTGTCCCGGTCCTTGCGTCCGACGGCCGGCCTGCGGACGCGGATCTCTGTGCCGTCGATGATTCCGGTCTGCCCGCTGGAGCCGAGGTGGTCGATGACCTCGGCGAGCGTCCGCAGGCGAAGTCCTTGGGAGATGGTGCAGCCCCGCTCGGCCAGCAGAGGCCGGACTTCGCCAATGGCCCGGGTGACGGTGGACCGGTCGACGCCGAACCAGCAGGCCAGCACGTCGTGGGTGGCCCCATGACGGAGGTGCACCAGTGTGGCCAGGAGCCGGTCGACGAAGACCAGCCGATGCTTTGCGCCAGCCCCGACGGCACGCTTCCGCGGCCTGGCCACCAGTCTCGCCTGGTGGCGGTCATGCCACAACGGACCCAACTCGACAACGAGTTCGGTGATCGCCTCGGCTGACAAGCCCGTGATCCTCCGGTCGCCGATGATCGCTGCACGAGCCGCTGTCCCCACCACGAAACCATGATCAGCGATCGCTGCCCCGACGTCTCACCGCCAACCATGCACGAGCTCGTTAGGGCCTGTCTGACAAGTGATCAAGAGCTTTGTCGATGCGCAGAAGAGTGCCCTTGTGCCGGATCCACCTGCGGAGGGTCTCCAACTCGCACCGCGCTGCCGGGTCTGCGGTGAGGGCCAGTGCTACGACGCCCGCTTCCGCCACATGAGGGGCTCGGGGAACCTCACCGGAGCGCTGGTCCAGAGAGGTCTCGACGAGTCCGGCGAGGGCGTCGACGGTGTCCGGCCCGGCGGGCACGAGAGCGAGGGTCCAGGCGAGCCCGCGCAGTACATGGGAGTTGTGGGCGTCGAAGCGGGTGTTCACGTCGAATGGAAGATGCGGATGGCCCACGAGAGGGACCGTGCGGTCGAGGCCGGTCAACTCGAACCATCTCGGCACTGCCTCCCGCACTGCCTCCGGGCCGATCTCCTCGATCAGGGCCAGGGAATCCCGTCGCCATCCCGCCGACGGCGCGCTCGCGGTCGCCGGAGCGGCGTGGGACAGCAGCCGACCCCACGGCTCACCACCCACGCCGGCGTCCTTGAGCGCCTGGTCGGCCCAGACCTCCCCGGAGTTGAGTGGCGGACCGGGCCAGCGCCCCATGACCTCGCGCAGGCCGACCTGGGCCGCGTTCGCCGACGCCTGCGTGCGCCGGAATCCGGGCAGCGTCGCCGCCGCCACGGTGCGACGGAAGGCGGCCAGGACCGCCGGACCGGGTATGCGCCCGGCCGCGAGCTCCGCGTCGGCCAGCTCCCAGATCCGGTGATGCGACCAGACCACGTACTGGTCGCCCAATGCGGCGAGCTGCGCCGCACGCTCGGCGGCCAGAATCTCACCGTCCAGGCCGCGAGCCACTCCGGAAGCAACCATGAGTAGTTCCGTGCGGAGGTAGTCGACGTCTCTTCTGAACTCTTCAGCCGTCCAGTCGTTCTCCACGCGCGCGTGCCACTCGGCCCACAATGCAGCCAGCTCCAGACGGTCGCAGTCGGGCAGTGCCCGCAACAGGTCCATGTTCTCGACGCCGACCCCCGTCATCGAGCCGTTCGCGCAGGCGGCCCGCATCACCGCACGTGACAGCTCGCGCAGCTCACCCCGCCCGGCCAGGGCTTTGTACGTTGCCGCCTGTTCGACCAGCACCTGAGTGTCCCGCAGCCATCCGCTCATGATCCGGAATATAGAAGAGCGCACTGACACCGACGCCGAAGCCTCGTAAGCCGCGGCCCGGTTCGTCCCCTGAACACCTCCACGCCCCTCCGCGTTCGGTCAGCCACCTGCCCAGGCCGCCTATGCGTGGTCCGACCGTTGAGAGGCGGCGGGACGTGGGCGGGGCTGCCGCCGGGGGCTGGGAGGCGGCCGGGGTGGTCAGGGAGGCGAGGTCGCGTCCACGAAGCAGCCGACCAGGGCCGTGCAGGTGGCTTCCAGCCAGGAGGTGCCGGCCCTCGGCCTCCCTGCATGCGGTGCGCGCGGGCCTCGCACGAGTCAGTCTGGCCGCGGCCGCCCCGCCTCCAATCTGGCGTGCACCGGGCCGGCGTCGTCCGATAGGCTGCATCCTGAACACGTTCAATACATGGTGGCCGGGGGGCACGTGAGCACTTCAGGGAAGCGGCCGTTGACGCCGCTGCGCATCCAACCCTTCAGGGTCGTAGAGAACGCATTCCTGGCCGTCGCGGTAGGTTTCGCCCTCTGGGTCGCGTGGATGGCCCTGTCCATCGTCTGGATCGTCGGAGGGGTGCTCCTGGCGGTGTTCCAGGATGACTACGGAGTGCCGCGCAAGGACGCCTTCGCCTACCTGCCGGCCCCCGTCCCCGATGGGGCGACGAACCTGCGGTACCGGTCGCACGGAGTCCTGGACGAGACGCACCAGGTCACCTTCCGCATGCCACAGGCCGACCTCGACACCTGGGTCGCCGCCTCCTTCCCCGACCGCAAGCCGCCGGACGAGAATCCCTTCCTCCGCGGCCCCTGCAAGTACGACCTCTGCGTGGGCGTGATGCGAGACCGCATGGACCGCTCCAACACCGGCGCCACGGACATCGCACTGACCGCACACCACGCCGACGACGGCACCACACTGGTACACTTCGACGCCAGCTAGACCACCTCGCCACGGCCCGCGTCTACTACGAGGGGCACTGGACCCTGTGCCGCCCCCGCACCGCGGTGGCGCTCGACAAACTGGACTCATAGTCGCCGGGCCACGCTGACCCGCGCATTTTCGCCCCTCATTGCCTGCGGCCAGCGGTCATCAATGACACCCGCCGCTTCCCGGCAAGCGCCGCAGGCGTTCTCCCGCTCCGGCAGCCACCAGTAGTCGGACGGCGACATGCCGGCTTCCTGGATTCCGCACAGCGTCCTGTCAAAAATGCCGAAGGCGTGGGAGACGTCGGCGGGAAGGCCGTCTGCAACGGCCCTCTCCCAGCGCATCTTCACGGGCAAATACCGCGGCCGCGCGACCTCGAACCACTCACCACCCACATAGGTGGAGGCGTAGCACCAGGAACAGGACCAGTCCTCCGAATGCGTCACCGCCGGCCATCGCCACATGGCCCGTCCACACACATCGCACTCCATGGGCGGATCCTCACACGCCTCCATGCGTGGACCCAATCC
>NZ_JOBX01000145.1:0-3365 GCF_000720645.1 Streptomyces sp. NRRL S-378 | reverse complement strand
TCTCAAGGAACGGACGCTTCCTTCGTACTCACCCTCTCGGGCTTTCCTCCGGGCTTTCGTTCTGCTGTCTTGCGTTTCCGACTCTATCAGACTCTTTCGTGTCCGATTTCCTCGGCGCTTTCCAGGTTTTCGCTTTCGCGTTTCCCTTTCCGGCGGATCCGACTCTATCAGAAGTTCTCCACCGGATTTCTCCGACTTCGATTCCCGAATGAAGAGTCGAGCGTCCCCACTCGAAGGTGAATCCTCGTGGGGGCTGCTGCCGAGCGCTTCAGCTCCAGGCAACTGTTCAACTCTACAACCGTGCCCAGGAGGAGTCAAAACGTCCCTCCCCACCCAGGTCGCGGCCCTCGCCGCCCCAGTCAGCAGCGCTCCGTCACCGCCGCGCGGTGCACTGGGCAGCAGATCACTCGTCTGGTCCGCGGGCATGGGGGCGCCACCCGAATGGGACGCCGCCGCCGCTGCTGCGCGCGTAGCACCCGGCCGCTCCTGAGGGTGGCGCCGACGCCGGCCAGGGCTTCCTGGGCCGCGTTGAGGTCGATCCGGGCAGCCCTCCCGGGCGGCGCCCCGATCTAGGTGATCCTCGACAACCTCTCCGCCCCCCCCTGAACTGGCGAATCCGCAGGTGGGCAGCCCGTAACCAGGTCGAGCTGGGTTACACCCCGACCTACGCGTCCTGGGCCAACCCGTCGAGGCCCCCTTCGGGCCGCGCGGCAGACGAGAGCGTGCTCCGCGTGCGCAGCGAGAAGGGCATCCCCTAGGGCGGACGTCCGATGAAAGCCGCGTGACCCTACTGACAGCACCGGCAACACTGGCGCCATGACCGTTGATCGTGAAGTTCTTCAAGCCAGCTGGAACCAGACCCGTGGCCACCTCGACACCGCCCGGGCCCACCTCGCAGGCCTGCCGGACATCGATCTCGCAGCGACGCTGGAGCTCCTGGAGCACAACGAGCTGAAACTCGCCTTCGAGTGCCTGGTCGATCTCGGCGACCACCTCGACCTGCCGCTCAGCTTCTGGCAGCACCTGGACCGAGCGGCTCGTGAGATGCGGCTCTACAGCGATGCGCTGCACACCCCCCACCTCACAGCTGCCGACTTCTGTCGCCGTCAGCTCGCCGCTGCCTCCGAGGAGGAGTGACCCGCCCACCCGGCGAACCTTCCCCGTCACAGCACTAAGGGCAGTGGTCCAACACAGCGCGAAATCTCTCCCGCCCTGCCGTGACGCACGCGCCCCACAGGCTCGAGGCGTCACCGCTCAGCGAGAGGGACTGGAGCCGTTGTTCCTCGGCGAGATAACTGGCACCCGCCACGTTCTGGTCCAGCATCCCCATCGCGGTGAGCGCCACATGGCCGCAGGACACCGCGTCATCAGCGCTGCCCGAGCCATGGGCCACCATGGCGTAGCGCAAACAGAGCGCAGCGAAGAAGGCGTAGGTGTCGGCGACTGCGGTGATCCCCTCCTCGTTCGGCTGCAGCTCCCAGAACCGCTCCAGACGGCGCACGCCCTTGGTCGCGTCGGCGAGGGGCCGGTCGGCATGCCAGAGATCACGAACGGACTCCGCATAGAAGTCCAGGTCGGCTTCGCGCCCCAGCGCGCCGGCCCTCAGCCCCACGAACAGTGGCGCCATGCGTTCGGCACAGGCGGCGACATACAGGCGGATCGCCTCGCCGCCCCCCTCACGAAGTGCCTCTACGACGGCCCCCTCCACCAGCTTCGGCACGTACCCACCCTCATCCCGTTCGAAGAGATCGCAACCGGCAACCCGCAGGCCGCCGTCGGCGCGGTGCCTTCGGCCCCAGACCGGCAGCGCCGCCCACCTTCTCGTGCTCGCCAGCCCTGTTCAGCCGAGCGAGATCCGAACCTTCCGGCAGCTCTCGTACCGCCGTCCAGCCCACCGCCTCCCCGCGCCCCCTCGGCGGAGTGCCACGACGTGCCCCATTGCCTGCACCTCCACTCCCGGACACGAGTGATCGACGGCTCGCTCGGGCCCGCTGTCGAAGCGCCTTCCTAGGCTGTCGCCCATGAGCATGAACGGCGAGTATCTGCGCGTCACACCCGGCGAACTGGCCCGGGTCCTGGAGGACCCCGAGTGGGTCCTGGACCTCGCCGAGGAGGACGACGACAGGGCGACGCCGGCCGAGGCCCGTCATTTCAGCACGCACCAGACGTGGCACCTGCTGGACTTCCTGCTGAAGCGTTCGCTCTTCCCGGTCGACATCGTGTACGGCGAGGAGCCCCTCCCCGAGGCCGACGACTGGGGCTACGGGCCGCCGCGGTACGTGACTGCCGGCCGGGTACGGCTGGCTGCCGACGCACTGACGCGGATGACCTATGACCAAATGATCAGGGGCCTCGACCGCTCCGAGCTCGTCGCTGCCGAGATCTACCCGCAGATCTGGGACTCGCCCACGTCGCTGGACTGGGCCCGCGACCTCTTCATTCCCCTGACGGAGTTCTTCCGAGCCGCGGCCTCAGACGGCCACGCCCTCGTGATCTGGTTGGACTGAGCGGCCCGTCGCACTCGGCCACCAGGTCGTCGGCGGCGGTGCCTTCCGGCCCGCGAAGGTCAGAGGTTGACGCGCTTGAGGTAGACCCGGCTGCGGTGCGGGATGGTCTGGTACCAGACCATGAGGTGTTCGTCCTCGTACGTACGGAGCCGCATCGGGTGGGGGTCCTCGTAGAGGCTGCCGTCCTTGGGGTCGATGGCCATCGAAGCGAGGTCGACCAGGCCGTCCATGACGGCGCCGACCAGCTCTTGCTGGTCCTCGGGCATGTCGCCGAGCACCCACAGCCGGCTGGGGTCGCACTCCCAGGCCCAGCCGCTGTCGTTCTCCACGCCCTCGCCGCGCCGGGTCACTGACCGATCTCGCGCTGGGCCTCGGCCAGGATGCGGCTGCTGGTCTCCATCGCGACGCGGAACTGTTCCTCTGTGGCGTCGGGATCGCCCGCGATCCGTTCGGCTTCGTGCAGCGCCGCCGAGCGGGCCGGCCAGCGGTGGATCGCCACGTGCGTGGCCCACTTGATCAGGAAGAACCGCAGCGGGTTGATGGCGCCCGTCTCCGCCGCACGGTCGAAGGCCTCGTTGCATTCCTTGTCGAGCACGGCCAGGTTGGCCATGTCGATCCGGCGCACGGCGTCCCGCAGGGCTTCCCGTGTCATCGCCGGCTGGGGGATGAGAGGCCCGCCGTCTTCCAACTGCTGTGCTGTCATCGTGTCCTCCAGGGGAACGCTGGCCAGGATACCCAGCCGAGTCCCAGAACCTGGTGGTGAACGCAGAAAAGCCCCGCACCAGAAGGTGCGGGGCTTTCCCACAATGATTGTTCGGCGGCGTCCTACTCTCCCACAGGGTCCCCCCTGCAGTACCA
>NZ_JOBX01000144.1:0-3413 GCF_000720645.1 Streptomyces sp. NRRL S-378 | reverse complement strand
TGGGTGTTACCGGTCCCGCCACCCTGCGTACCACCCTGGGTGTTACCGGTCCCGCCACCCTGCGTACCACCCTGGGTGTTACCAGTGCCGCCACCCTGGGTCCCGCCCTGGGTGTTGCCGTTGCCGGCGCCCTGCGTGCCGCCCTGGGTGTTGCCGTTGCCGGCGCCCTGCGTACCACCCTGGGTGTTGCCGTTGCCGACCTGGGTGCCGCCGATGGTGTTGTTCGAGCCGCCGATGATCGTGTTGTTGACGATGTTCGTCACGTTGTTCGTCACCTGGTTGACCACGGCGGGTGCCAGTCCGAGCCGCTTCGCTTCGGAGGCCGCGGCCTTCCGCCCGATGGCGGCCGCCTGTGCCTGGGAAGCTCCGCCGCGGGCTGCCTGCTGGGCCGCTGCCGCGCCTCGTGCCGTTGCAACAGCGGCGTCGGCCTTCGTCGAAGCCGCGCTGGATGCGGCCGACGCGCACCGGACGGTGCCTACGGAGACCGGACCGCCGCCGGTGATGTCGGCCCGGATGTCGCCCTTCGGTCCGGCAGCGACGCGAGCGATGGTCTTCCCGTTGCGCTTGACGTCGTAGGTCTGCTCGAGGGCGAAGCCGTTGCCGCGGATTTCCCCGCCCGTCAGGCTGCATACCGCCGCAGGGGCTGCGGTCGGAAATGCGGAGGCCTGGGAGGGCTGAGCGAATGCCACCCCCGCCGTTCCGGCGAGTATCGCGGTGACACAGGAAAGACCGGCAATGTTGGCGACGTGCTTCTTCCTCGACATTTAAATCTCCCTTGAATGGTCGACCCGGATTCGAGATTCTCTGCGAGCCGGGGATTCGACTTGCCTGGTGTCTCAGTTCCGTTTGTCTGGCCGAGCGGTTTATCTGTATCCAGATTGCCCTTTTCGGGCGCGGGGATAAAGAGACGGAGATTCGGGGCTTGACAAATTCACATCCGGATGGGCGCCCTGTCGCGCCTGGGGTGGGCGGCGCGGGTTCGGCCGGTGCCCTGGCACGGGTCGAGCCGTTGCCGCCCCGACGCGGGTCGGGGCGGCAACGGCTGGAGGGGACGCCAGCACCTCGCAGAGGGGGCCTCTGCGAGGTGCTGCGCCTTTCGGCCGGACTGGTCAGCCCTGGGTTCCACCCTGGGTGTTGCCATTGCCGCCACCCTGCGTACCGCCCTGGGTGTTGCCATTGCCGCCACCCTGCGTACCGCCCTGGGTGTTGCCATTGCCGCCACCCTGCGTACCGCCCTGGGTGTTCCCGTTACCGCCACCCTGCGTACCGCCCTGGGTGTTGCCATTGCCGCCACCCTGCGTACCGCCCTGGGTGTTGCCGTTACCGCCACCCTGCGTACCGCCCTGGGTGTTGCCGCCGTTGTGGCGCTTCTTCTTCTTGCCGTGGTGGTTGCCGTCGTGCTTCTTGTGGTCGTGCTTGCTGTGAGTGACGACGCTTTCCACCGAGGTGGTGGGGGCCGCCATCGCGGAGGACGCAGGGATGAGGATCCCGCCGGCGATCGCGGCAGCGGCGACGGCGGTCGCGAGGCGGAAGCCTCGGCGCTTGGGGCGGGACTCGGACGTCTCGAACTTGCGGTTCATGGTTTTTCTCCTGATCGAATCGGAACCTGAAAGGCTCCGGCATTTCGGGGCCTCCGCGATTGTGGGGACTGTCCCCACCGCGTCTGCGACCTCGTTCCCTTTTCCGGTGGGGCCGCATATCCAGTAAGCCGGTCCGCCGCACCGGCGGTCACGTTCCGTGAATTCGGGGCTTGACGTTTCCGCCGATGCGGGTTAATCGGGATTTCGGCTGCTGCGAGGGCGGGCGGGGCGGGGCTGCGGGGCCCGCCGTCCGCGGTCCGTCCGCGGTGGCGTGAAAACGATCATCGGGGCGGTTGCCGGGCGGGGTGCTCCCTATGCTGACGGCCATGCTCGACATACCTCTTTCAGCGCTGGAAGTCGCGATGGTGCAGACGGGCACCCGCGCCGTGGACACCCTGCGGGACACCGCGGCCTTCGCACAGGGAATGGAGCGGCTGGGCTATCACCGCCTCTGGTACGCGGAGCATCACCACTCCCCCGCGATCGGCGCGTTCCCGCCGGTCGTGCTGACGGCGCACGCCGCGGCCTCGACCTCGGTGATCCGTCTCGGTTCGGGCGGGGTCCTGGCCCCCAACCACGCGCCGCTCGCGCTGGCCGAGCAGTTCGGGACGCTGGCCGCCCTGCACGAGGACCGCATCGACCTGGGCATCGGCCGGGGTCCGGGCACCTTCGACGAGGGCATCGCCCGGGCGCTGCGCCGCGGGGCAGGGCCGGCGACGGATGCGGAGTACCGGGACGACGTGGCCGCGGTCCTGTCGTTCCTGGTGGAGGAGGTCGCGCTGGGTCCGCTGCCGGAGCCGTGGCTGCTGGCCTCCAGTGCCGCGGGGGGTGCTCTCGCTGCGGCTCTGGGCCTGCCGGTCGCGGTCGCGCATCACATCCGTCCGGACAACACCCTTGCGGTCGTGGAGGGTTACCGGGCGGCGTTCACTGCGTCCCGGTGGTGCGAGCGGCCGCGGGTGCTGCTGTGCGTGGAGACGGTGTGCGCGCAGACGGAGGAGGAGGCCGTGTGGCGGGCGGGGCCGATGAACGTCGTCAAGGCCGGGCTCCTGCAGGGGCTGAGCCAGACGCCGTTCCCCACGCCCGAGCAGGCGGCCGCGCATCCCTTCACGGAGCAGGAGCGGCAGGCCCTGGACGGTTTCCGTGCGCAGCAGGCGGTCGGGGCGCCCGAGGCGGTGGTGGGGCGGCTCGCGCGACTGGCCGGTGAGACGGGGGCGGACGAGTTGATGCTGGCCACGCCGGTCTACGACCTGCGGGAGCGGATCGGTTCCTACGAGCTGGTCAGGAAGTACTGGGGGCGGTGACGGTGCCGCCGTAGGGCGGGGCGGTGACGAGGCGGCGGGGCCGGGGTCGTCGGCGGGCGGGCCGGGACGGCCGCCGGAGCCGGGGGCGGTCGGCGGGGCGGGCCGGGGTGGTCGGCGGGGTGCCGGTTTCTCGTACACCGGAATCGTTTCCGCAGGTGCGTGCGAAGGGGCGGCGGGGGCGGCTGTTACAGGCTGTTGAACCCGTTCGGCGCAGGGGTGCGGGCCGTGGCCGGGGGCGGGGGCCTGGCTGCGGGGAGGGCTGCTGTGCAGGCGTGCCACCGGTTGGTGGGGAACTGCCGTGCCGGGGGCGTCAATCCGGGTTTGACCGTTGTCCGTTACAAGGGAGAGTTACGGACATATCCGGATTGGGAAACAGGGGGTGGGCGGGCGGTGTCCGGGTGTGCCGGGCGGCCAGAGTGTGGCTCCTCGGCCCGTGGCCGGGAACCGTTTCGAGCCCGGCCGGAACGCATCCGCCCGCCTATGCGCGGGTGCATGTCGCCGGTCCGGGCCGTCCGTTGACGTCGAAGGGGTC
>NZ_JOBX01000143.1:0-3432 GCF_000720645.1 Streptomyces sp. NRRL S-378 | reverse complement strand
GGGCCGGCCGGGGCTGACCGGGCGAGGGCCGGGTAGGGCGGGTGGTGGCTGACCGGGCGAGGGCCGGCCGGGGCTGACCGGGCGAGGGCCGGGTAGGGCGGGTGGTGGCTGACCGGCAGGCCCGGGCAGGGCTTCCTGCCCGGGCGGGCGGTCGGCCGGGGCCCGCCGGGCGAGAGGCGGCCGGCCGGCCGGCCGACTGGCCGGCAGGGGTCGGCGGGGCGGGGTTCAGGGGGCGGTGGTGGCGCGGTGGGGGTCCTCGGCCGGTGGGACGGTGGATGCCGAGCGCAGGGCGAGGAGGTAGCCGGCCTGGAAGCGGCTCTCGGCGCCCAGTTCGTCCATCAGCTCGGCGATGTGGCGCCGGCAGGTCCGTAGGGACATGCCGAGCCGGCGGGCGATGAGCTCGTCCTTGGCACCGTCGGCGAGCCGGCCGGCGATCGTGTCCTGCAGCTGGGTCGCGGTGGTCGCGGTGTAGGAGGCGGAGAAGGGCTCGGCGAGGCTCCAGGCGTTGGCGAAGACGGAGCAGAGGAAGGCGACGGCGGAGGGTTCGCGCAGGACGACGGCGGCGTCGGGGTTGTCCCAGACCGGGAGGAAGGCCGTGGCGCGGTCGAAGACCAGCATCTTGCCGAAGAGTTCGCCCAGGGTGCGGACCTCGGCGCCGGCGGCGCTGACGGCCCGGACGTATTCCTGGGTGCCGGGGCTGTAGCGGGCGGTGTGCTGGTAGAGGGTGTGCAGGCGTACGCCGCGGCCCAGCATCTCCAGGTCCCGCGGGAGCGCGCGTTCGAGGTAGCCGGGCGGGCGGCCGCCGCCGGGCTGGACGGTGAGGACCTCCTCGGTGCAGCGGGCCGCGGTGTCCGCGATGAGGAGCATGACGCGGTCGCGGGACTCGACGACCTCGACGGCGCCGGAGTCGGCGCCGCGGCGGTGGGTCTCCTCGTACAGGGGGATCAGCGAGCTGAGGCGGGCGCGGGTGCGTTCCAGGGTCTCCAGGCGGCGGCGCAGCCGGTTCTCTTCCGGTCCGACCAGTTCGGCGGCGGCGGTGTAGGGGCTGACGGCCCGCCACCGGGCGGGGGTGGTGTCGGGGTCGCGGGCCAGGAGGCGGTGGCGGAGGAGTTCGGCGGCGGCGTGCTCGGTGTGTTCCTCGCTCAGGCCGAGCGCGGCGGCCAGGGCGGTGGTCGGCTGGGGGCCGCCCTCCAGCAGCCGGGTGTAGAGCCGGACCGCGACCGGCCCGAGCTCGGCGACCTCCCCCACGGCCGGCTCCGGGAACGGCGGCGGAGCCGGGACCGCAGCCCCGCCCCCGTCCCCGGCCCCGGCCCCGTCCCCGGCCGGGAACGCGGCCGCGGCCCCGGCTCCCGCCCCGGCCGGGAACGCGGCCGCGGCCGGAAGCGGGGCCGGCACTGCAGCCGGGACGGAAAACGGGTCCGGGGCCCGGTCCGCGGCGACGGCCGGGGAGGGGGACGGGGACGGGACCTGGTCCAGGCGCGGCTCCCGGCCCGAGGCCCGGGCTGGAGCTTCAGCCGGACCCGAGGCCGAAGCCGCAGCTGCAGCCGCAGCCGGGAGCGGATCCCGGCCCCGGGCCCGGTCCAGGCCCTGGTCCCGGTCCAGACCCCGGTCGTGGTCCTGGCCCCGGTCGTGGTCCGGGATCGGGCCCTGGTCGTGGTCCTGGCCCCGGTCCGGGGCCGGGTGCGGGGTCCGGGCCGGGTGCGGCGGGTGCGGTAATGCTCCCGACGCCCCGGCGGATGCCCCGGTATCGCTGGTTCTGTCCATGTTTTGAACCCCTCCCTTTCGTGCCACGCACCTTGCTGAGGGCCGTACCTGCTGGACCCCGAGTTCCCGGCCGGGGATTCTTGAGTCACCGGAAAGAAAGACCCGGCAGGAATCAGATCGGAATTCACTTTCTCAGGAGAACAGCATGAAGTTCACTCGGTTCCTCTGTGCGGCGGCGCTGGCCGTGGGTATTGCGGGCAGCATCGTTTCCGGCGCGGCGTCCGATTCCGGATCCGGTCCGGCTTCCGCACGGACCGCCGCCCCGTGCGACAGCCGTCCGGGGGACACCGAGTGGACGAACCCCGCAAGCCACTGCCCTCCGGTCCTCTAGAGCCGATCGGGCGCCAGCAGGTTCCACCATCGCGCGAAAGTCACGGGAAGAACCCGATGCCGAACCCCCCTCCAGACCACAGGGAAGCAGGTCTTCCCTGGTGGCAGACCCTCTCGCTGCTCTGTGCCGGATGCCTGGCCATCCTGCTGCACCGGCGGTTCACCGGCCCCTCCCCCTCGCCGGCCCCCCGCCGCACCGGCGGCGGGAGGCCGCCGCACAACGACGCGGCCGCCCATCTCACCACTTCCTGGTGACGGAAAAACCTTCCCCCGCTCCCGATGCACGAGAGCGCTTTCAGTAAATCAGTGATCAGGGGCGGCGGAGGGGTCGGCCGAATGGGTTCGGCCTGAAATAGGCCCGATCCTTTCCTTTCTGCCCGCCGGCCGGCAGCGCCGGGCGGACACTCCCCGGAAATCCTGTTCCGGGGGTACCGGATTCACAGTCCGGCCATTCCCCCGGCACACCCCTCCCCGGCCCCTCCCGAACCGCTACCCGACCGCCCACGGTCCACCTCGGACCACCCCCGGTCCACCCCGGACCGACCCGGCCCACCCCGGACCGGACCGGACCGGCCTACCCCGGCCGGGCCCGGTCCGTCCCTGGCCTGCCCGCGGCCGGCCTCCGGCCGCTCCCGGCCGGTGTCCGGCCCGCCCGCGGCGCCCTACGGCCCGCAGGGCTCCCACACCCACCGAATGCCCGGTACATCCCTTGAAGGAGTAGATCCATGCGTATCAGCCGCAAGCGTGTCGCCGTCATGATCGTCAGCTCGGTCGCCGCCGCGGGGGTGCTCCTGCCCTCCACCGCCTCCTACGCCGCCCAGACGCCCGCCCCGGCCGCCCCGGCCGCGGTCTCGGGGGTCGCCCCGGGCGAGGCGGGCGCCCTCGCGGGGAGGGTCGACGTCGCCTCCGCGGTCCTCGACATCACCCAGAAGATCTTCAACATCGTCAACGAGGCCATCGAGCGCAAGCAGAACCGCTCCGGCTACGTGAAGTCCCTGATGGAGGGCGCCTTCTACGAGTCGGGCCAGCGCTACAACGTGATGGTCATCAACAACGCCAACAGCTACACCCCCAACCTGCACGGCGTGGTCTACGACGCCAAGGTCAGCGGCATCCACGGCACCTACCGGGTGCTGGTCTTCGAGTCGGGCCAGTTCACCAACCACGGCGACGGCGGCTGGATCAACTGGGCCTTCCGCGGCTGGTTCGACCGCGACGGCGGCTACGTCAACTTCCGCCGCTCCTGGTAACCCGCCACCCGCCGGCCCCGCTCCACCCCGCCCACCGCCCCCGGAACCGGCCTCGTCCCCTGCCGGACCCGCACCCGTCCCCCAGCCC
>NZ_JOBX01000142.1:0-3632 GCF_000720645.1 Streptomyces sp. NRRL S-378 | reverse complement strand
GTTTCCCCCCGTGGGCTCCCCCGAGCCCCCGTTTCCCCCGTGGGCTCCCCCGTGCTGGTGCGGTTGTTACGGGCGCGGACCCGACGCGTGGTTGTCCAGCGTCTGGATCTCCTCGCCCGCGGCCTGGTCGTCCGTCGGCGGCTTGATCTCGGTGCCCGACGCGTGGTTGTCCAGGGTCTCGATCTCGACGCCCGAGGCGTGGTTGTCGAGCGGCTTGATGGTGCTGTCGTTCGGCAGGATGTTCTCGTTCGTCGTCATCGGTTCTCCTGATGGATGGGTGGGACCCGTTCGGCGATTCCCCCGATGACCGCCGAACGGGTGATCCTTCCAAACGGCCCGGATGTCCCCCGACGTACCGGGTCGATGCACCTATCGTGCCGTTCGGCGATAAACGAACGATGAACGCCTCGTTCAACCGGCGTTCTTGCAGGTCAGGCGGCGATCTCCGTGGCCAGCAGGGTCTGCACCTCGGCCAGCTCGGCCGAACCGAGCTGTTTGAAAACGGTCTCCGCGTCCCGCCAGCACGCCCGCGCCCGGTCCGTCTGCCCCAGCCGCCGCAGCGCCTTGCCCAGCACGGTCAGCACGGTCGCGCGCCGCCACTCCCCGCCGATGCCGCGCAGCGCGATGGCCTGCTCGGCGTGCGCGGCGGCCAGCGTGGGCCGGCGTGCGGCGAGGTGGGCGACCGCCAGCCGGAAGTGGGTCACGCCCTCCCACAGCGGCTGCCGGTTGTCGTGGAAGAGCGCCAGGGCCTCGGTGAGCTGCGCGAGGGCCTCGCCGAGCCTGCCCGCCTGGGTGAGCGCGATGCCGAGCGCGTAGCGGCCGTTGGCCAGGCGCAGGGACAGGCCCATCCGGTCGTAGATGGCGATGCCCTGCTGGGCGAGGTCTATGGCGCTGGTGAGGCGGCCCAGTTCCACGTGGATGCGGGACAGGTTGCACAGGGCGCTCGCCTCGCCGACGTTGTTGGCGTCGGCGCGGAAGTTCTGGATGGCCTCCAGCAGGTACCGCTCGCCGTCCGCGTGGCGTCCCTCGTAGAGCGCGATGATCCCGCGGTCGTTGGGCGCCCAGCAGCTGGGCAGCGGGTCGCCGGCCTCGCGGGCCAGGGCCGTGGCCTGGCGTGCCTCGTCGTCGGCCTCGGCGAAGCGGCCGGCGACCAGGTGGACGTTGGTGAGGGTGGTGCGGGCGCGGCCCTCGGCGTACGGGTCCTTGGCGGCCTGGGCGGCGTCGCGCAGGGCGGTCGCGGCGGACTCGTACTGCTTGGAGTTGGCCCCGGACTCGGCCAGGTCCTTGGCCGCCCACAGCAGGTCCACGGCCCGGCGCAGCACCGGGGAGTCCCCGCCCCGTACGGAGGCCTGCCGTACGCAGGCCAGCAGCGGGCCGGCCTCCGCGTACAGCCAGTCCAGGGCGGCGCGCGGCTCGGCGAATACCAGCCCGGGGTAGTGGGTGTCGGACAGGTGCGCGGGCAGCCGGTCGCCGGGGCGTTCCAGGGCGTAGACCCCGGAGGCGGTGGCCAGGTAGAAGTCCAGGAGGCGGTCCAGGGCTGCCTCGCGCTCGCTCGGCGGCTGCTCGTCGCGCTCGGCGCAGGCACGCGCGTAGAGGCGTACGAGGTCGTGGAAGCGGTAGCGGCCGGGGGCGGCGGATTCCAGGAGGGAGCAGTCGACTAAAGCCTCCAGGAGGTCCTCGGTGTCGTACTCGGGCAGGTCGAGTACGGCGGCGGCCGCGGACAGCGAGATGTCGGGGCCGTCGGCGAGGCCGAGGAGGCGGAAGGCGCGCTGCTGGGCCGGCTCCAGCTGGCCGTAGCCGAGCTCGAAAGTGGCCTTGACGGCGAGGTCGCCGGCCTGGAGCTCGTCGAGGCGGCGGCGTTCGTCGCCGAGCTTGGCGGCGAGGACGGACACGGTCCAGGTGCGGCGGGCCGCGAGCCGGGAGGCGGCGATCCGGATGGCCAGCGGCAGGAACCCACAGGCGCCGACGACGTCGAGGGCGGCCTGGCGTTCGGCGCCCACGCGCTCCTCGCCGACGATGAGGGTGAAGAGCTGGAGGGCCTCCTCGGGGCTCATCACGTCGAGGTCGACGAGATGGGCCCCGGCGAGGCCCGCCATGCGGACCCGGCTGGTGACGAGGGCGGCGCAGCCGGCGGTGCCGGGCAGCAGCGGGCGGACCTGGGCGGCGTCGCGGGCGTTGTCGAGGAGGACCAGGACGCGGCGGCCGTCGAGCGTGGAACGGTAGAGCGCGGCCCGTTCGGCCGGGGAGTCGGGGATGGCGGTGTCGGGGGTGCCGAGCGCGCGCAGGAACGAGCCGAGGACGGCCTCCGGTTCGGCGGGGCGGGCGTCGGTGCCCTGGAGGTCGACGTAGAGCTGGCCGTCGGGGAAGTGCGGGCGGGCGGCGTGGGCGACGTGGACGGCGAGGGTGGTCTTGCCGACGCCACCGATGCCGGCGAGCGCGGAGACGGCCATGACCTGGTCCTGGGCGCCGCCGGAGAGGATCGTGCCGAGCTCGGCGACGAAGCTGGAGCGGCCGGTGAAGTCGGGCACGGTCGCGGGCAATTGGGCGGGCCTCACGTGAGCGGCGGTGGCGGCCGGGGCGGGGTCTTCGGCGCGGGCCAGATCGGCGTCGGCGTTCAGGATGCGCTGCTGGAGGGCGGCCAGCTCGGGGCGCGGGTCGACGCCGAGTTCGTCGGCGAGGAGGCGTCGGGTGTCGGCGTACACGGCGAGGGCCTCGGCCTGCCGGCCGCTGCGGTAGAGGGCGAGCATGAGCAGCTCGCGCAGCCGTTCGCGCAGCGGGTGGGCGGCGGTGAGGGCGGTGAGCTCGGAGACGGCCTCGGCGTGGTGGCCGACCTCCAGGTCGAGGTCGAGGCGGGTCTCCAGCAGCTGGAGGCGCCATTCGGCGAGCCGGGTGCGCTCGGTCTCGGCGTGCGGGCCGGGGACCCCGGCGAGGGGTTCGCCCTCCCACAGGTCGAGGGCGCGGGCCAGGAGCGTACGGGCGAGGGAGCGGTCCCCGGCGGCCCGGGCGCTCTCGGCGTCGGCGGCGAGGCCGCGGGCGACGCCGAGGTCGAGGGTGGCGGCGGAGCGCAGCCGGATGGCGTAGCCGCCGGACTCGGTGACGAGGAGGCCGGGGTCGACCACCTTGCGCAGGCGGGAGGCGTAGGTGCGGATGGTGGCGAGGGCCTGCTGCGGGGGGTCCTCACCCCAGATGGCGTCGATCAGTTCGGGTGCGGTGGCGGTGCGGCCGTCGCGCAGCAGCAGTACGGCGAGCAGGGCGCGCTGCTGGGGCGTGCCGGAGGGCAGGGCCTCGGCACCCCGCCAGGCCCGGACGGGCCCCAGAACGGCGAACCGGGATTCGCGGTCGCTGCCGTTCTCGCCCGCGGTGTCGCCCGCGGCGGGCTCGGCGGGCCTGGGGGTCTCGGCGGTGGCGGGCGCGGCTGCGGGCCGGGCGGCGGTGTCCGCGGTGTCGCCCGCGGCGGGCTCGGGTGCGGCTGTGGTCGGGATGGTGCGGCTTGCCGGGTCGCCTGCGGCGGGCTCGGCGGGGCTTGCTTCCGGGTCGCCTGCGGCGGTCACGGCGGTATGCCGGGCGGCGCCCGGGGCGGTGGGTGCCGGGGCGGTCTGGGCCGGGGCGGTGGCTGTCGGGGCGGTCTGGGC
>NZ_JOBX01000141.1:0-6911 GCF_000720645.1 Streptomyces sp. NRRL S-378 | reverse complement strand
AAGCCGTGCTCGGCCGCTTCCCGGGCCTCTCCCAGGTCACGGTCATCGCCCGCGAGGACCGGCCCGGCGACAAGCGCCTGGTGGCGTACCTGGTCGCCGAGCCCGGCCCGGACGGCGGCCCGGACACCGAGGAGCTCCGCGGACACGCGAGCGGGCTGCTGCCCGAGTACATGGTCCCCTCGGTCTTCCTGGTCCTCGACGGGCTCCCGCTGACCGCCAACGGCAAGGTCGACTACCGGGCCCTGCCCGCTCCCGAGGCACCGGCAACCGCCCCGACCGGGCGCGGCCCGCGGACCCCGCGCGAGGAGATCCTCTGCGGCCTGTTCGCCGAGGTCCTGGGCGTGCCCACGGTCAGCATCGACGACAACTTCTTCGAACTCGGCGGCCACTCCCTCCTCGCCACCCGCCTCATCAGCCGCATCCGGGCGATCCTCGGCGTGCGGCTCTCCATCCGCAGCCTGCTCAACACCCCCACGGTGGCGGCCCTGTCGAACCTGGGCCTGGGCGACGGCGAGGAGCAGGACAGCGGACTGGAGCACGTCCTGACCCTCCGCTCGGCCGGCAGCCGTCCGCCGCTGTTCTGCGTGCACCCCGGCGGTGGCATGGCCTGGTGCTACGCGGGGCTGCTGCGCTACGTCCCCAGGGAGCACCCGGTGTACGGGCTGCAGGCCCGCGGACTGGCCGGGGACGAGCCGCTCCCCGCCGACATGGACGAGCTGATCGAGGACTACCTGGGCCGCATCCGGGCGGTCCAGCCGTCCGGTCCGTATGCACTCCTGGGCTGGTCCTTCGGGGGCAAGGTGGCCCACACCCTGGCCGCCCGCCTCCAGCAGGAGGGCGAGGAGGTGTCCCTGCTGGCCGTACTCGACGCCGGTACCGGCGGCCACAGCTCTGTGCACGGCACGCGCACCCAGCGGGACCTGCTGGAACTCGCCTTCGACGGGATCGGGGCCTTTCACGCCGAACCGGGCGACGAGCCGATCCCGATGCCGCGGGTCCTGGAGGTCCTCAAGGCCCACGGCGGAACCCTGGCGGGCCTGGACGAGCGGACCGTCACGGCGCTCATCGACATCACGGCGAACAACCTCAGGATCAGCCGCGCGACGGCCACCGAGCAATATGACGGGGACATGCTCTTCTTCGAGGCGGCCGGACCGGACGGCGCTCCCACCGGCCTGTCCGAGGTCTGGGAGCCGTACGTGAGCGGCCGGATCGAGAAGCACGCCACGGCGTTCGAGCACATGCAGATGATGAGTGCGGACGCGCTCGCGGACCTCGCTCCGGTGCTGGCCCGAGCGCTGAAGAAGCAGTTCTGACCACCCGGAAAGGGAACATCAATGTCCGACAAGCCGACACGGAACAGGTCGAGCGTCCACCGGGGGCGGGTGCTGCGCACCGAACGCGTGACCCCGCACATGATCAGGGTCGTGCTCGGCGGTGAGGGCCTGGAGTCCTTCGCCGCGGAGGAGTACACCGACCACTACGTGAAGCTCATCTTCCCGCTGGAGGGTGTGCAGTACCCGGAGCCGTTCGACATCGCGGCCATCCGCCAGGAATTCCCCAGGGAGCAGTGGCCCAAGACCCGGACCTACACGGTCCGCCACTGGGACCCGGAAGCCGTCGAACTGACCGTGGACTTCGTCCACCACGGCGACACCGGTCTGGCCGGCCCCTGGGCCGCGCGGGCCGAGCCGGGGCAGGAGATCCACTTCATCGGTCCCGGCGGCGGCTACGCGCCCAGCGAGCAGGCGGACTGGCACCTGCTGGCCGGGGACGAGAGCGCCCTGCCCGCGATCGGCGCCTCCCTGGAGGCGCTGCCCGCCGGGGCGGTCGCCAAGGCCTTCATCGAGGTGTCCGGTCCCGAGGAGGAGCAGGAGTTCCGGACGCGGGCCGAGGCCGAGATCGTCTGGCTGCACCGCGGGGAGCGCCCGATCGGCGACGCGCTGCACGAGGCCGTCTCCGCCTCGGAGTTCCCGGACGGCACGGTGCACGCCTTCGTCCACGGCGAGGCGCACTTCGTGAAGGCCCTGCGGCACCACCTCCGGATCGAGCGCGGCCTCGACCGCGACCAGCTGTCCATCTCCGGCTACTGGCGGCGCGGGGTGGACGAGGACGGCTGGCAGACCTCCAAGTCCGAATGGAACCGCGACGTGGCGGATCCGGTTCCGGCCTAGTCGCCGCTCCTTCCCGGGGCACCGGCGGCACCCCCCGCGCCTCGCGGGTCCCGGCGCCGCCGGTGGCCCGGTGCACCCTCCTTCCCCTCCCTGCCGGCCAACCGAAAGTCGCGCGAGCCCAACCCGAAAGAGAGAAATTGGCCATGAGTACTGCACATGCCGTCCGTCGTACCGAGGACCGGTCGTCCGCGTGGGGCGCGACGTTGACCGGTGGTTCGGTGCCGGCGGCCTTTGCGGCTCAGATGCTGCGTTCTCCCGGTGCGGTGGCGGTGCGCTGCGCGGGTCGGGAGCTGTCGTACCGGGAGCTGGACGAGCGGTCGAACCGGCTGGCGCACCGCTTGATCGGTCTGGGGGTGGGTCCGGAGGCGCCGGTGGCGGTGCTGATGGAACGTTCCGTGGACCTGGTGGTCGCCCTGCTGGCGGTCATGAAGACCGGGGCGTTCTACGTGCCGCTGCACGCCGCGTTCCCGATGGAGCGGATGCAGTGGATCGTGGACGAGACCTCCGCCCCGGTGTTGCTGACCGACACCGGGATGCGAGGCCGCGGCCTGCCGTCCGCCCCCACGGTCCTGCTGGTGGACGAGGACCCGCAGTCGGCGGGGATGCCCGTCACCGACCCGGGCGCGGAGTGCCTGCCGGGGCAGCTGGCGTACGTGATGTACACCTCCGGCTCCACCGGCCGTCCCAAGGGCGTGGCGGTCACCCACCGGGACGTCCTCGACCTGGTCGCGGACAGCCTGTTCGAGCCCGGGGTGCACGAGCGGGTCCTGATGGTCATCCCGTACGCCTTCGACCCCTCGATCTACGGACTGTGGGTGCCGCTGCTGCACGGCGGACGGACCGTCATCACCCCGGAGGGCGAACTGAGCGTGGCGGCCCTCGCCCGGCTGATCGCCGATGAGGAGATCACCGCCCTGGACGTCTCCGCCGGTCTGTTCCAGGTGATGGCGGAGGAGGACCCGCGCTGCTTCGCGGGGGTGCGGGAAGTGATCACGGGTGGTGACGTGGTCTCCCCGACCGCGGTCCGGCGGGTCCTGGACCACTGCCCCGGGATCGTCGTCCGCAGTGCGTACGGCCCCACCGAGACCACGCTGTACGCCACGACGCACCCGTGGTCGGGCACGGGCGACCTGCCGTCTCCGCTGCCGATCGGGCGCCTGCTGGACGGGATGCGGGCCCACGTCCTGGACGACGCGCTCTCGCCGGTCCCCGCGGGCGAGGCGGGGGAGCTCTACCTGGCGGGCTCGGGCGTGGCCCGGGGCTACTTCGGGCGTCCGGACCTGACGGCGGAGCGGTTCGTCGCCGACCCCTTCGGTCCGGCCGGCTCGCGGATGTACCGCACCGGTGACCTGGCCCGCTGGGCGGGCGAAGGGGTGCTGGACTTCGTGGGCCGGGCCGACGAGCAGGTGAAGATCCGGGGCTTCCGCATCGAGCTCGGCGAGGTCGAGTCCGTGGTCCGAGGAGGTCCTCTGCGGCCTGTTCGCGGAGGTGCTGGGCGTGCCGGCGGTCGGCATCGACGAGGACTTCTTCGAGCTGGGCGGACATTCCCTGCTGGCGACCCGGCTGGTGGGCCGCATCCGCGCGGCGCTGGGCGCCGAACTGGTGGTCCGCACCGTTTTCGAGGCCCCGACCGTCGCCGCACTGGCCGAGCGGGTCGCGGCGGCCGGTACGGCCCGGCCCGCACTGACGGCGGGGGAGCGCCCGGAGCGGATCCCGCTCTCCCCGGCGCAGAACCGGCTGTGGTTCCTCGACAAGCTGGAGGAGGCCCGGGCCACCTACAACCTGCCCCTCGTCGTGCGTCTGTCGGGGCCGATGGACCCGGACGTGCTGCGGGCCGCCCTCGAGGACGTGGTGGACCGCCACGAGAGCCTGCGCACCGTCTTCCCCGTGGACGCCGAAGGCGTGCCGTTCCAGCGGATCCTGCCGGCCGCGCCGGTGATACGGGACTTCGAGGTCGTGCCCACCGACGAGGCCGCCCTGCCCGGACGGATCGCCGCCCTGGCGGCGGAGCGCTTCGACCTGGCGGTGGACCCGCCGGTCCGGTTCCGTCTCTTCACCCTGTCGGCGACCGAGCGGGTGCTGTTCCTGCTCACGCACCACATCGCCTCCGACGGCTGGTCGCTGGCCCCGCTGACCCGCGACATCAGCCGTGCCTACGCGGCCCGCTGCGAGGGGGCCGCGCCGTCCTGGTCGCCGCTGCCGGTCCAGTACGCCGACTACACCCTGTGGCAGCGCGCCCTCCTCGGCTCCGAGGACGACCCCGGCTCCCTGGTGAACGAGCAGCTCACCTTCTGGACCAAGGCCCTGGAAGGCGTCCCGGACCAGCTCGAACTGCCCTGTGACCACCCCCGGCCCAAGGTGGCGAGCCACCGCGGGGACTCGGTCTCCTTCGCCCTCGACGCGGAGCTGCACCGGCGCCTGACCGGCCTGGGCCGCACCCACGGGGCCAGCCTGTTCATGGTGCTGCAGGCCGCCTTCGCCGCGGTGCTCTCCCGGCTGGGCGCGGGGCACGACATCCCGGTGGGCACCCCCGTCGCCAACCGGACCGACGAGGCGATGGACGACCTGGTCGGGTTCTTCGTGAACACCCTGGTGATCCGTACCGACACCAGCGGCGACCCCACCTTCGAGCAGCTGCTGGCCCGGGTGCGGGAGGTGGCCCTGGAGGCCTTCGCCCACCAGGACGTTCCCTTCGAGCACCTGGTGCACGGGCTCAACCCGGAGCGCTCCACCGCCCGGCACCCGCTCTTCCAGGTGCTGCTCGCCCTCCAGAACAACACCTCCGTCCCGATGGACCTGCCGGGCCTGACCACGGAGGTGACCCTCGGCGACACCGACGTCGCCAAGTTCGACCTCACCCTGGAGCTCTTCGAGCAGCACGCCGGGGACGGCCTTCCCAGCGGCATCACCGGGCGGCTCGGCTACGCCCTCGACCTCTTCACCGCGGACACCGCACGGCGCATCGTGGACTGCCTGGAGCGACTGCTCGCCGCGGTCGCCGCGGACCCGCGCCTGCCGCTGAGCCGGATCGGCCTGCTCTCCCCGGAGGAGCACCGGCGGCTCGTCGTCGACCGGAACGACACGACCGCGCCGTACCCGGACGACACCACCGTGCACCGGCTCTTCCAGGACCAGGCCGAGCGGACCCCGGACGCGCTCGCGGTCTCCTGCGGGGAGGAGACGGTGACCTACCGCGAGCTGGACGAGCGCGCGAACCGGTTCGCCCACCACCTGATCGACCGGGGAGTGCGCCCCGAGCAGCTGGTCCCGGTCTGCGTGGAGCGGGGGATCGACGCGGTCGTCGCCGTCCTGGGCGTCCTCAAGGCGGGCGCCGCCTACGTGCCGCTCAACCACGACTACCCGGTGGAACAGCTGGAGTTCATGGTGGCGGACGTGCGGGCGTCCCTGGTCGTCACCCACGCCCACCTGCGGGACCGGCTGGCCGGCGTGACCGCCGAACTGCTGCCGATCGACGAGGAGCGGCCCGCGATCGACGCCCGGCCCGCCACGGACCCGGCCGTGCCGACCGGCCCCGACAGCCTCTTCCACGTCATCTACACCTCCGGCTCCACCGGCACCCCCAAGGGCGTCATGATCGAGCACCGCTCGGTCTGCCGGCTGGTCGACAGCGAGGTGTTCTCCGGCCTCGGCCCCGGCCACGTGGTCGCCCACCCCTCCAACTTCGCCTGGGACGCCTTCACCTTCGAGTGCTGGCCCGCGCTGACCTCCGGCGCCGCGATGGCGGTGATGGACAAGGAGGTCCTCCTCGACGCCGTCGAGCTCAAGGCCGCGTTGCGCCACTGCGGTGTGACGATGATGTGGCTGACGGCCCCGCTCCTCCGCCAGCACCTGCTGGACTGCCCCGACCTCCTCTCCGAGCTCACCTACGTGTTCTTCGGCGGCGAGGTCGTCGAGCGGCCGGTCGTGGACCGGCTGGTGGACAGCCCGTGGGCGCCCGAGCACCTCGTCCACGGCTACGGCCCCACCGAGGCGACGGTGTTCACCACCTGCTACGAGGTGGACCGGAACACCCCCCGGGCGGGGCAGCTCCCCATCGGCGGCCCCCTGACGAACACGGAGGTGTTCGTCATGGACGAGAACGGTGCCCTCCTGCCGCCCGGGATCCCCGGCGAGCTGTGGGTCGGCGGTCCCGGCGTGGCCCGGGGCTACTGGAACCGTCCGGAGCTGACCGCGGAGAAGTTCGTCGCCCACCCCTTCTCGGACGATCCCGCGGCGCGGGTGTACCGCACCGGTGACGTGGTGCGCTGGCGGGCCGACGGACTCCTGGAGTTCGTCGGCCGGGTCGACCACCAGGTGAAGATCCGCGGCTTCCGCATCGAACCGGGCGAGGTCGAGGCCGTACTGGCCCGCTTCCCGGGGCTGTCGGAGGTCGCCGTCCTGGTGCGGGAGGACCGGCCGGGGGACAAGCGACTGGTGGGATACGTGGTGCCCGCGGCCGACCGGGACGACGCCGTGGACGCGGAGGCGCTGCGGGCGCACGCGGCCGCTCTGCTGCCGGAGTACATGGTGCCGTCGGCGTTCGTGGTCCTGGACCGGCTGCCGTTGACGACGAACGGGAAGCTGGACCGGCGGACGCTGCCCGCGCCGGAGCTCCCGGTCTCCGGGGGCGGGCGCGGCCCCCGCACGGCGTCCGAGGAGGTCCTCTGCGGCCTGTTCGCGGAGGTGCTGGGCGTGCCGGCGGTCGGCATCGACGAGGACTTCTTCGAGCTGGGCGGA
>NZ_JOBX01000140.1:0-4086 GCF_000720645.1 Streptomyces sp. NRRL S-378 | reverse complement strand
GGCGGGGGTGGCGGGGTTGGCGGCGCCCGGGCTGGGGGGCGTGGCCGGGCCCGGGAAGGGCAGGTGCGCGTCGGTGAGCAGGCGTACGTAGACCTGCTTGGCCTTGTCGTCGTCGCTGGCGGCGCCGCGGTCGTAGGAGACGACGCGTTCGAAACCGACCGACAGCAGCCGGGTCTCCTCCGGGGTCTGCGCGGTCCAGCGGCAGCCGACGTGCCGGTCGCCGTCGTACGAGGCGTCGGCGACGCCCGCGTACAACTGGTCGCGCTGTTCGGGGGTGAGACTGTCCGGCGCGGGGAGCATGGCCTTCAGCTTCTTGCTGTCGGCGGCCGCCCTGCAGGGTGCGGGCAGGCTGCGGTACTTGCCCGGCTGGGCGGGCACGGCGGAGCTGCCGCCGGCCTTCGAGTCGCTGGTGCTGCCCCCGGTGCTCCCGCCGGTGCACCCGGTCAGACCGGCCGCACCGGCCGCGAGCGCGGTGAGCATCGCGATGCCGGGCAGGACTCGCCGTACCGCTGTGCGCTGCACGTCCACTGGCTCCCTTCGACCCGCGGACGCCCGCCGGTCAGGAAAATGCGTTGCCGCGACTTGAGTGCGGCTGGACACAATGTCTATCGCACACGCTGGTGCTGGCGCCGGTCCCCTGTCGTATTTGGGATCAAGAGCGAGGCTTTTGCGCATTCTCACCTTTCTGTTGGTTTCGGGGGATTGATTCCTTATGTCGTTCGTAGAGGTACCGGGGGCCCAGGTCCCGATCAGGATGTGGACCGACCCGGCGTCGGTCGAGGCCGGCGCGATGCAGCAGCTCCACAACGTCGCCACCCTTCCGTGGATCAAGGGCCTGGCCGTCATGCCGGACGTCCACTACGGCAAGGGGGCCACGGTCGGATCGGTGATCGCCATGAAGGACGCGGTCTGCCCGGCGGCGGTGGGTGTGGACATCGGCTGCGGCATGTCCGCGGTGAAGACCTCCCTGACGGCGAACGACCTCCCGGGCGACCTGTCCAAGCTCCGCTCCAAGATCGAGCAGGCGATCCCGGTGGGGATGGGCCTCCACAAGGAAGCCGTGGACCCGTCGCGGCTGTACGGCTTCTCGGTGGAGGGGTACGAGGACCTGTGGAAGCGGTTCGACTACCTCACCGATGCGGTCAAATTCCGTCAGGAACGCGCTACAAAGCAGGTCGGAACGCTTGGAAGCGGCAACCACTTCATCGAGTTCTGTCTCGATGAGTCAGGCTCGGTCTGGTTGATGCTGCACTCCGGTTCCCGGAACATCGGCAACGAGCTCGCGGCGCACCACATCGGCGTGGCCCGGGGCCTCGCGCACAACCAGAACCTGGTCGACCGGGATCTGGCGGTCTTCCTCGCGGCGACGCCCGAGATGGAGGCGTACCGCAACGACCTCTTCTGGGCGCAGGAGTACGCGAAGTTCAACCGTGCGGCGATGATGAGTCTCTTCAAGGAGGTCGTCCGCAAGGAGTTCCGCAAGGCCAAGGTCTCCTTCGACCGCGAGATCAGCTGCCACCACAACTACGTGGCGGAGGAGCGGTACGACGGCATGGACCTGCTGGTCACCCGCAAGGGCGCGATCCGCGCCGGCAGCGGTGACTACGGGATCATCCCCGGCTCGATGGGCACGGGCTCCTACATCGTGAAGGGTCTCGGCAACGAGAAGTCCTTCAACTCGGCCTCGCACGGCGCGGGCCGGAAGATGAGCCGGACCGCGGCGAAGAAGAGGTTCTCGGCGCGCGACCTGGCGGAGCAGACGAAGGGCGTCGAGTGCCGTAAGGACGCCGGTGTCGTGGACGAGATCCCTGGTGCCTACAAGTCGATCGAGCAGGTCATCGACCAGCAGACCGACCTCGTCCAGGTCGTGGCCAAGCTCAAGCAGGTCATCTGCGTCAAGGGCTGAGGCCCGGGCGCGGCTGTCGGGGGAACGGAGGGGCCCGGGCCGATCACGATCGGGCCCCTCGTGTGCGTCAGCCTGCGATGCCGCCGAGGAGGAGGTCCACGGAGAGTTCGAGGGGTACGCCGGCCTCCTCGGGGACGGGGGTCACAGTGAGCCTCCCGTGGAGAATCTCCACTCGGTGCCTGGGAAGCTCCCTGGACAGTCGATCGGCAACTTTCGCTTGCTGTAAGGGAGTTGTCCGTCTCGACGCGCGACTGCGCTCACTGGGGCCGCCGGGCTGGGGCTGGCGGCCCTGGTGCCGTGACTGAGGAGTGCCGGAGTCGTCTAGAGGTCGCGGTGGACCTTCGTGTTCGAGGCCTGGGCGCGGGGGCGGACGACCAGGAGGTCGATGTTGACGTGGCTGGGGCGGGTGACGGCCCAGGTGATGGTGTCGGCCACGTCGTCGGCGGTCAGGGGCTCGGCGACGCCCGCGTAGACCTTGGCCGCCTTCTCCGCGTCGCCGCGGAAGCGGGTCTTCGCGAACTCCTCCGTCCGGACCATGCCGGGGGCGATCTCGATGACGCGTACGGGCTGGCCGACGATCTCCAGGCGGAGGGTCTCGGCCAGGACGCGGGCGCCGTTCTTGGCGGCGACGTAACCGGCGCCGCCCTCGTACGTGGCGTGGCCGGCGGTGGAGGAGAGGACCACCACCGTGCCGTCGCCGGAGGCGGTGAGGGCGGGGAGCAGGGCCTGGGTGACGTGGAGCGTGCCGATGACGTTGACCTCGTACATGGTGCGCCAGTCGGCGGGGTCGCCGGTGGCGACGGGCTCGGCGCCGATGGCGCCTCCGGCGTTGTTGACGAGGACGTCGCAGCGGTCGAGGGAGGCGGCGAGGGCGTCGACGGCGGCGCGGTCGGTGACGTCGAGGGCGTGGGCGGTCGCGTGGTGTCCGGCCTCGGTGAGCTCGGCGGCGAGGGCCTCGATGCGGTCCTTGCGGCGGGCGGTGAGGACGACGTGGTAGCCGGCTGCGGCGAGCTGTCGGGCGGTGGCCGCGCCGATGCCGCTGCTCGCACCGGTGACTACGGCGGTTCGGGTGGCGGCCGTGCTCATGTGCGGGCTCCTCGGTCGTTCGTACGGACGATTACCCGCCAGCATAGGCGCGGCGGGGCGGCTCAGCGGCCGCGCGGGGCGTACATGATCACGGCCATTCCGGCGAGGCAGACGAGGGCGCCGACGACGTCCCAGCGGTCGGGGCGGTAGCCGTCGGCGACGGCGCCCCAGGCGAGGGAGCCGGCGACGAAGACCCCGCCGTAGGCGGCGAGGACCCGGGCGAAGTCGCCCTGGGGCTGGAGGGTGGCGACGAAGCCGTAGAGGCCGAGGGCGATCACGCCGGCGCCGATCCAGGCCCAGCCCTTGTGTTCGCGTACGCCCTGCCAGACGAGCCAGGCGCCGCCGATCTCCAGGAGGGCGGCGAGACCGAAGAGGGCGACGGAGCGGGCGATCAGCATGGCTCAAAGGTACGCAGGGCAGATGGGGGCGGGCGCGCCCTCGTTCGTGTGATGGTCCGACGTATCGGGACCGGTGGGGGCTAGCCTCCGCGCGAGACGCGAGGAGGTGGTGGCGGTGCGCCGTGTCGCCGTACGGAGTGTGATGGTGGCGGGGTTGCTGGCGTTCGGGGCGGGTGTGCCCGGGCCGGCGCAGGCGTGGGGTTCGGGGTGGGCCGGGCCGGAGGCGGACGTCTCGTACCACGGCCGGGTGGCCCTGTCGGGGTCGCAGTTGAGGGTGTGGCTGGTTCCGGAGAACGACGGGCCGGCCGCGCTGCCGAACGCGACGCTACGGGTGCGGCTGTCGGCGGACCTGGCGGACCGGCAGCAGCTGGCCGAGGGCTGTGCTCGGGCGGGCCTGCGTGAGGTGGTGTGCGAGACGGGCCCGTTGCCGCTGCGCGGGCGGGGCCGGCACGTGGGCCTGGCGCTGGAGCTGCGGGAGCGGGTGCCGGAGGTGGTGGTACGGGTGGACACGTGGTGGAACGGCGGTGCGACGGACCGGAACCACGCGAACGACGATCACGTGGTGCTGGCCCTGGACACCGGGGACGCCTACGCCTTCTAGTCCTGACCGGGCCCCGGCCCCGGCCGCGGCCGCATCGAGGCCGAGGCCGGGGCGGGGCAGGGGGCGCAGGGGCTGGGCCGGGGGCCGGGAGGGGC
>NZ_JOBX01000139.1:0-4512 GCF_000720645.1 Streptomyces sp. NRRL S-378 | reverse complement strand
GCGCCGTCGAAGCATCCTCGCTGCCTGCACCGATCATCCGTTCCGCTCGGCTCGACGGTGGCATCCGGATCATGGTTTCGGCGGACGGCTTTCGGCGGGTGGGGGGTGGGGCGGAGGGAACACCTCCGCTGCTGGTCGTCTCTCCCGGGGCGAAGGTCGCCGCCGGGCGGCCCGCCCCCCCGTCCGACAGGGAACCACGGTGCCGCTGCCGTCCCGTCGTACACGCACGCGAACACGACCACGTCCACGTCCACGTCCACGTATAGGTACAGGTAGGCGCACAGCTACACGTACCCGTACGCGCAAGCGCCGTCGAAGCATCCTCGCTGCCTGCACCGATCATCCGTTCCGCTCGGCTCGACGGTGGCATCCGGATCATGGTTTCGGCGGACGGCTTTCGGCGGGGGGGGGGGGGGTGTGGATACTGCTGGTCATGAGGTACTCGCCTGTCGCCCGGATCCACTTGATGATCACCTTCGTGTTGGTGATGTGCGGAGTGGCGGGTGGGGCCTGCCTCGGCCTGTTGCTGGGTGGGCGCGTGACGGGGGTCCTGGCTGCGACGGCGGCTGGGCTGGGGGCGGGGATCGGATCGTTGCTGTCGCGCCGCCATGTGGCCGCTTTCCTCCGCCCTGCCCCTGCCCCTGCCGGTCCCCCTGTCCCTGCCGGTCCCTCTGCCCCTGCTCACGGCCCTGCTGACGCCCCTGCTCCGCTCTCTGCCGCGGGCACGGGTGGGTATGCCGAGGGGGTCGCGGATGCGGTGCTGGTGAGCGTGGCGGTGTACCAGGCGGCGGTTTTCCCGGTGACGGCTTTCGGGGTCAGTGAGGAGGAGCGCGTCGCGCGGCGGGGCGTCGCATACCGTGTCTGTGCGCATGAGGGACTGCCGCAAGCTGTGCGGGTGTCGGCGGCTGCGGCGTTGGAGGCGGTTGATCAGGGCGTGGATGCCGAGCGGGCACATGCTGCGGTGCGGGCGTTGTCGTTGGCCGTCTACGACCAGCGTGCTGCCCGCTGACCCTGCCTTGTGCAGGGGGCCGGGGGCTGGGCGCTGGATCGGTTGGGTTGGGGTGGGGTGGGCTTGATGGCGTCTTTGCGGCCTGGTGACCCGTCGGAGATCGGTGGTTACCGGTTGCTGGCGCGTTTGGGCGAGGGTGGGATGGGCGAGGTCTTCCTGGCCCGGACGGCCTCGGGGCGGCCTCTCGCGCTGAAGACCGTGCACCGGGATCTGAGCGCGGATGCGGGTTTCGCCGAGCGTTTCGACCGGGAGATCCGCACGAGTGACCGGGTGCGGGGCGCCTGGATGGTCTCGGTGGTCGACTTCAGTCCGCCGGGGGCCGTGTTGCAGTGGCTGGCTACGGAGTACGTGGCGGCGCCCTCGCTGGCGGACTGGGTCCATCGGCACGGACCGTTGCCGCTGCCCGTTCTGGTGTGTCTGGCCCGGGAGCTGACGGCTGCGCTGGTCACGTTGCAGGCGGCCGGGGTCGTTCATCGCGAGATCAAGCCGGCGAATGTGCTGCTGGGCCGTGAGCGTCCTTTCCTCATCGACTTCGGTATTGCCCGTGGGGTGCGCGATGCCCGCTACACGCAGACCGGTGCGGTCATCGGGACCCCCGGCTACCTGGCTCCTGAGCAGGCCACCGGTGCTGTCGCTTCGGCTCCGGCGGACGTCTTCTCCCTCGCTGCGGTGCTGGTTCATGCGGCGACGGGGCGCGGCCCGTTCCTGGCGGCGGGCGAAGAGCTGACGCTGCCGGCTCTCCTCTACCGGATCGTTCATGAGGCACCCCGTCTGGACGGTGTCCCGGCGGATCTGGTTGCCTTGCTGCGGGACTGCCTGGCCAAGGATCCGGCCGCGCGCCCCACCGCGGCGGAGCTCCTGCAGCGTCTGACGGCTGTGGGGACGGGGCTGGGTGAGTGGGGGACTGCGGTGCCGGCGGCCCTGGAGGCGGATGTCGTCCGCCGCGAGGCCGAACTGGCCCGGCTCCTCACCCCGCCGGTGGTGGTGCCCCCGGTGCCGGTGACCCCGCCGGCTGTGCCGCCGTCGCCGTCCACCCCTGCCGCACCGTTCACACCTCCGACGGCGTCCGGTGGCGGGCGGCTATCGGGTCGGAGCCGGCTGCTGGCCGCGGGCGGGGCGGTTGCCGTGGCGGCAATTCTGGCTTTCTTCCCTCTACGGCTCCTCATGGACGGCGACCGCGACCAGGGCGATGGCGACAAAGCCACACCGTCCCCGTCCCCGACCCAGACCGCGTCTGCGTTGGTATCGGGGCCGGCGGTTCTGCCTGCGGCATGGGTCGGCACCTGGACCGGCACCGGCCCGGGAACCCCGGATGCGGACGGTGTCACTCGGGCCAGGACGGGTGCGTTCTCGGTGACGGTGACCTTCAACGCCGGGGCGGTCGGCGAGCTCGTGGGCCGGCAGGTCAGTGACGTCAAGGAGCTGGTCACCGGGCGGAACCTGGGGTGCACCGAGGCGTTGGAGCTGCGGCAGATCCGCCAGGACTCCGCAGTCTTCGCGGCGGTGACCAGCCACCCCACCGACCGGTCGGCGACGTTCGAGTGTCCCCGGGGCAACCTCTACGTCCTCACGATGACGCAGCCCGACCGGGTGACGTTGGAGTCGGAGGGCGCCCAGTCGGCAGGCGCCCCCGAGGCCCTCACCCGCCGCGGCTGACCGACCGACGCTGACAGATCAGGCGGACACGGGAGGGCGGTGCCAGGCTGGGAGCAGGCCCATCTGCACACCGGCACAGCGTGGCATGCGGAGGAGTGTCATGTCCTACACCGTGAACGGCGCTGCGGCCCCCGGCCGGCTGCGTACGGCCCTGGGAGCGGCCGCGGCCGTGGCAGCCCTGCTGGCTGCTGCCGCACCGGCCGCCGGAACTGAATCTGGTGCTGTTGCCGCGCCTGTGCCTCCGTGCGGCAGCGGTCAGCTCGCCGCGGACGGCGCCGAACGTCTGGGCGCGAACGCGCTGCGGATCACCGTCGTCAACGACGGCTCCGCGCCATGTGTGCTGCGGGGCCACCCTGCCGTCGCCCTTGCAGGCCAGGGCTCGCCCGCCCATGCCAAGGGCCTCACGGTCGTCCGTCTGGGGCCGGCGCATCCGGTGGAGCTGGCCCCCGGCGCTGCTGCCCAGACCCGTATTTCCTTCACGCCGGTACTGGGCGAAGCCGACGGCTACTGTGCCTCGGGTGCCGAACCGTTCGCCGCACCCTCGATGGTCCTGGGTGTCGCGGGTGCCCGTCTCCAGCTCGCACCGGACGACGGCGGAAACTTCGCCCTGTGCGGCACCGTGGTCCGCGCCACCGCCTTCCGCCCCGTCTCCTGACGCTGGCCCCGCCTCCTGACGCTGGGTTCCCGTGACCTGCCGATGCGCGCTCAGCGCGGGTTCCAGTGGGCGCGGGTGGCGCCGAAGTGGGTCTCGTGCGCCCATATGTGGTTGCAGGTGGGGCACTGAAGGTGGAGGAGACTGCCGGTGTTGGCGAGAAGGTAGCGCCAGTGCGTGGGACAGGTCCGTTGCTGCGCGCAGGGCTCGCAGTGGTGGCTGTCGCGGCATTGGGGACAGGGCGTCCAGGCACGGCGCCCTGGATCGGCCTGCGGGTCAAGGGGTAGCACGGTGGTCTCCGCGGGCGGGGAGTATGCCGGCTGCGACGAGGGTGTCGTGGATCTGTTGCTGCTCCGGGTCGAGCCCGGAGTACAGCAGGTCGTAGGCGGCTTCTTCGCCCAGGAGGACCTCGACCGGATTCCAGTCGGGGCCGAGCGCTTCCATCATGTGGGCGCGCCGGAGGGTTTCGTGGGGGGTGAGGTCGAGCGCGAAGTCGACCGGCGCGGACGCGACTGGTTCGTGGGGGGCCATGTCCTCGAAGTTAGGTATCCCTTCCTTGACCGGTCAAGGGAGGGTGGCCGGAGTCACAGCCACCCATCGGCGTCCCGTTCCCCGGCCCCCGGGCGCGGCCGCGCTTCACGCCGGCTCCGCGCCCCGGCCGACCGCCGAGCAGGCCCCAGCCCCGGTCAGGCGTCGTGCCCGTTCCCGCGTGCACCCTTGCTCCGGCCTCGGCTTCGGGCCTGACGGCGGCCCCAGCTTGCCCGGTGCGGTCCGCTGCGTGCCCCGGCGGTGGTCTGCTCGGCCTTGCCCGGGCTCCGTCGGATCTGCCCGGGCGGCCGGTCTGGCCTGACGCGGTCGTCGCCCGTCCTGGTCTGGCCCATGCCCTGGTTCGGCTTGCCCTCCCCTGGTCTTGCCCTTGCTCTGGCCTGTCTCTATCCCTGTCCTGGTCTGGCTTGGGCCTTGTTTGGGGGTGGTGTGTGCTGGTTCTGGTTTGTCTGGTTTCGGTGTGGGGTGTGGGTGTCGTTTGCTGGGCTGGGCTGGTGCGGTTTGTGTTTGGTGCTGGTGTGGTTTGTTGCTGATGTTGCTGGGTGCGGTTGGTGTGGGGTGTCAGAGTCCGAGGGTGATGGCGATGCGGGTCATTTCGGCGGTGGTGTTGACGTTGAGTTTGGTGCGGATGCGGCGGAGGTAGGCGTCG
>NZ_JOBX01000138.1:0-4328 GCF_000720645.1 Streptomyces sp. NRRL S-378 | reverse complement strand
CCCCGCACCCCCACCCGCACCCGGCCAAGCCCCCGGCACGGGACCGGGCACGGGACCGGGCACCGGCCGAACCACCCCGATCCGCCGAGCCACCCGCAGGGTCCGCCGTACCGCCGCCGTCCTCGCCGTCCTGGCCGTCGGCGCCGTCGTCCTCGCCGCCCTGAACTCCGGCACGCGCCACGGCCACCTCGACCCCCGCTCCGCCGACCCCTCCGGGAGCCGCGCCGTCGCCGAGCTCCTCGAGGAACACGGCGTCACGACCCGCGTCGTCACCACCGCCCGCGAGGCCGCCGCCGCGACCGGCCCACGCACCACGCTCCTCGTCACCGACCCAGACCGCCTCGGCGCCACCCAGCGCAGCGTCATCCGCTCGGCCATCGACCTCTCCGGCGGCCGCACCGTCCTCCTCGCCCCCGGCGACCACAGCCTCTCCGAGCTGTCCCCCGGGGTCCGCACCGACGGCGACGCGCCCGACGGCGTCCTCGCACCCCGCTGCGACCTGCCCGCCGCCACCTCGGCCGGCCGCGCCGGCACCGGCGGCGACCTCCGCTACACCACCGCCCTCCCAGGAGCCACCGCCTGCTACCCCAGCGGCGGCCGCCCCACCCTCCTCGTCCTCCCCACCGGCACCACCGGCGGCGACACCGTCCTCCTCGGCTCCGGGACGGTCCTCCTCAACGAGAGCCTCGCCGAGGAGGGCAACGCCTCCCTCGCCCTCCAGCTCCTCGGCTCCCGCCCGGACCTCGTCTGGTACATGCCGTCCCTCGCGGACTCCGACCCGTCGGCCGGCTCCGGCGGCGAGGACAAGAGCCTCTTCGAACTCGTCCCGGCCGGCTGGTCCTGGGCCCTGCTCCAGCTCTTCCTCGCCGCCGTCCTCGCCGCCCTGTGGCGCGCCCGCCGACTGGGCCCCCTCGTCACCGAGAAGCTCCCCGTCGCCATCCGCGCCTCCGAGACCACCGAGGGCCGCGCCCGCCTCTACCGCAAGGCCGGGGCCCGCGACCGCGCCTCGACCGTGCTGCGCGCCGCCACCCGCGAACGCCTGGCCGCGCTGGTCGGCGTACCGCCCGCCCACGCCCACGAACCGGCCGCCCTCGTCCCGGCCGTCTCCGGCCGCCTGACCGGCGAGCCCCGGGACGTGACCGCCCTCCTCTTCGGCACCACCCCCTCCGACGACGCGGCGCTCGTCGCGCTCGCCGACCACCTCGACGCCCTCGAAAGAGAGGTCCGCACGTCATGACGTACCCGGCCACCGAGTCCACGGCCGCGACCGCGGACAGCGCCCGCGCTTCCCTCGAAGCGCTCCGCACGGAGATCGGCAAGGCCGTCGTCGGCCAGGACTCGGCCGTCACCGGTCTCGTGGTCGCCCTGCTCTGCCGTGGCCACGTCCTCCTCGAAGGCGTCCCCGGCGTCGCCAAGACCCTCCTCGTACGGGCCCTGGCCGCATCCCTGGAACTCGACACCAAGCGCGTCCAGTTCACCCCCGACCTGATGCCCAGTGACGTCACCGGCTCGCTCGTCTACGACGCCCGCACCGCCGAGTTCTCCTTCCAGGACGGCCCGGTCTTCACGAACCTCCTCCTCGCGGACGAGATCAACCGGACGCCCCCCAAGACCCAGTCCTCCCTCCTCGAAGCGATGGAGGAGCGCCAGGTCACCGTCGACGGCACGCCCCGCAAGCTCCCCGAGCCGTTCCTCGTCGCCGCGACCATGAACCCGGTCGAGTACGAGGGCACGTACCCCCTCCCCGAAGCCCAGCTGGACCGCTTCCTGCTCAAGCTCACCGTGCCCCTCCCCTCCCGCGAGGACGAGATCAGCGTCCTGAGCCGGCACGCCGCCGGCTTCGACCCCCGCGACCTGAAGGCCGCCGGCATCCGCCCGGTCGCCGGCCCGGCCCAACTCGAAGCGGCCCGCGAGGCCGTCTCCCGGGTCTCCGTCTCCCCCGAGATCGCCGGCTACGTCGTCGACATCTGCCGCGCCACCCGCGAATCGCCCTCGCTGGTCCTCGGCGTCTCGCCGCGCGGCGCGACCGCCCTGCTGGCCACCGCCCGCGCCTGGGCCTGGCTCACCGGCCGCGACTACGTCACCCCCGACGACGTCAAGGCCCTCTCGCTCCCCACGCTGCGCCACCGGGTCCAACTGCGTCCGGAGGCGGAGATGGAGGGGGTCACGGCCGACGCCGTCATCACGGCGATCCTCTCCCACGTCCCCGTCCCGCGCTGATGGCCCTCACCGGACGCGCCGCCCTGCTGGCGGCCCTCGGCAGCATCCCGGTCGGCGTCCTGGAGCCGAGCTGGGCGGGCATGCTCGCGGTCAACGGCCCGATCGCACTGGCCTGCGCCATCGACTACGCCCTGGCCGCGCCCGTACGCAGCCTGGTACTGGCCCGCTCCGGCGACACCTCGGTCCGCCTCGGCGAGCGGGCGGACGTCCACCTGACCATCACCAACCCCGGCACCCGCAGGCTCCGGGCCCGCGTCCGCGACGCGTGGCCCCCGAGCAGCTGGACCCCGGGCACGGAGGCGGCGGCATCCCGCCACGAGGTGGTCGTCCCCGCCGGCGAACGCCGCCGCCTGACGACCCGCCTGCTTCCCACCCGCCGCGGCGACCGCCACGCCCACCGCGTCACGATCCGCTCGTACGGGCCGCTGGGCCTGTGGGCCCGCCAGGGATCCCAGGTGGTCCCCTGGACGGTACGGGTCCTGCCCCCGTTCAAGAGCCGCAGGCACCTCCCGTCCCGGCTGGCCCGCCTGCGCGAACTGGACGGCCGCACCAGCCTGCTGACCCGCGGCGAGGGCACGGAGTTCGACAGCCTGCGCGACTACGTCCCCGGCGACGACACCCGTTCCATCGACTGGCGTGCCACGGCCCGCCAGCACAAGGTGGCCGTCCGCACCTGGCGCCCCGAACGCGACCGGCACATCCTGATCTGCCTCGACACCGGCCGTACCTCCGCGGGCCGTGTCGGTGACGCTCCCCGCCTGGACTCGGCGATGGACGCGGCCCTGCTCCTCGCCGCCCTGGCCACCCGCGCCGGCGACCGCGTGGACCTCCTGGCCCACGACCGCCGCCCCCGCGCCCAGGTCCAGGGCCGTGCGGCAGCCGACGTGCTCCCGTCGTTCGTGAACGCGATGGCCACCCTCGAACCGGAACTGGTCGAGACGGACTCCCGCACCCTGGTGTCCACCATCCTCCGCAATGCCCCGCGCAGGTCCCTGGTGGTCCTCCTGACGAGCCTGGACGCCGCACCCGTCGAAGAGGGCCTGCTCCCGCTCCTCCCGCGCCTCACGAAGCGCCACACGGTTCTGCTGGCCTCGGTGGCCGACCCGCACGTCGCGGCGATGGCCGGCGCCCGGGGCGACGTGGACGCGGTCTACGAAGCCGCAGCCGCCACCCAGACCCAGAGCCAGCGCCGCCGCACCGCCGAGCAGCTCAGCCGCCACGGCGTCCACGTGGTCGACGCCACCCCCGACACCCTGGCCCCCAGCCTGGCCGACGCCTACCTCTCCCTCAAGGCTGCGGGCCGCCTCTAGTGCTCTGACCGCAGAGCTTCGCCGGGTTGGCGGCGTCGGTCTTCGGACCGGCTGGACTCGGTGTGGGAACTCATGTGAGCGGTCGCGGAGCCGATCGAACTAGGCTCCCCACATGTCTGGGCCTACGTTGGTGATCGAGTTGGGGAGCCACCTCCCCCGCTGCGCTGCGGGAGTTCCGCGCGTTGATTGTGGGGCTCTCCTCCGAAGAGAAGCGGCCCGGGTTCTTCGATGTCAACGTGCCCGCAGAGCGACTGGGCGTCGAGGACAGGCGAGAGGAGGACTGGCGAAAGCCGTTCCCGCTTCCACTCCTCGGCAACGTGACCGCGGACGAGGCGCTCACGGCCTTGGTGGGATTCCATCCGCAGCGCGAGGACTGGCGTCGGCCGTTCCTGGTCCACTAGATGGAGCCCGGTGCCGGCCGTCGGTCGATTGCTGACCTTCCGGGGGTATTGGGGAGCGCAGACGACGGCTGGATGACGCTGGGAACGGCGGAGTTCCTGCGGGCCTGGGCTGGGCACCCCGGCTTCCGGCTGGTCAAGTAGCCCAGGCAGATCCGCGGCGGAAGTGGCTGTGACCTGGAACGTTCGCCAGGTTGCCTGCTGATGCGGCGAGAGCGGATCGGCCGCCCCAGCGGCCTGGCCAAGGCCGTCGGCTGGCGATAGGGGACGACCCCGACACGGGGTCACCCGACCGGCCCGTGAACGCAGGAAAGCCCCGCACCAGAAGGTGCGGGGCTTTCCCACAATGATTGTTCGGCGGCGTCCTACTCTCCCACAGGGTCCCCCCTGCAGTACCATC
>NZ_JOBX01000137.1:0-4394 GCF_000720645.1 Streptomyces sp. NRRL S-378 | reverse complement strand
CTCGGCGGCCCGGGGGGCCGGAGCCCCGCTACGGCGGCGCGGCGGCGGCGCAGCTCCCCGCACCCGGCCGGCGCGGCGGCCGCCCCGGCCGGACGCAGACGTCGGAAATCCGCGAGCCCCCGGCCGCCGAGGTCTGGTCAACTGACCCCATGAGCACCCACGTCGGCCTCGCCGCCAAAGCCGCCGCGTTCACCGCGCTGCACACCCCCACCGCTCCCCTCGCCCTCGCGAACGCCTGGGACGTCGCCGGCGCCCGCATCGTGGAGGCCACCGGCGCCCCCGCCGTCGCCACGACCAGCGCGGGCGTCGCCTGGTCCCTCGGCTCCCCCGACGGCGACGCGCTCGCCCGCGACCGCGCCCTCGACCTGATCGCCCGGGTGACGGCCGCCGTGTCCGTGCCCGTCACCGCCGACATCGAGGGCGGCTTCGGCGCCGACCCGAACGCCGTCGGCGAGACCGTCACCGGCGTCATCGCCGCCGGCGCGGTCGGGATCAACATCGAGGACGGCACCCGCGACCCCGTCGACCAGACCGAGCGTCTGGCGGCCGCCCGCGCCGCGGCCGACGCCGCCGGGGTCCCGCTCTACATCAACGCCCGGGTCGACACCTACCTCAAGGGCCTCGGCGAGCCCGAAGCCCGCCTCGACGAGACCCTCGCCCGCGCCGCCGCCTACGTCCGGGCGGGCGCCACCGGCGTCTTCGTGCCCGGCGTCCTCGACCCGGCCGTCGTGGCCGAGCTGGCCAAGGGCATCGACGCCCCCCTCAACATCCTCCTCGGCCCCGGCGCCCCGGCCGTCACCGCCCTCGGCGCACTCGGCGTCTCCCGGGTCAGCCTCGGCTCCTGGGTGGCCGAAGCCGCGTACGCCGTGGTCCGCCGCGCCGCCGAGGAGCTGATCGCCGACGGGACCTACGGAGCGCTCGCGCACTCGCTCCCGTACGGCGAGCTGAACAACCTGCTCAAGGACTGAGACACCCAGATGCATGCATGGGCCAACGACCATAGGATCTGGGCATGAGCACCTCAAAGCGGGACTCGTCCCGGGCATCGACCCCCGCCTCGGCCCCGGCCTCACCCCCGGTGGACGGCGGAGCCACGGCCACCCCGCCCAGCAGGATCACCGGCGCGGTGTGGACCGCGCTGGCCCTGGTCTACGTCGTATGGGGCTCGACCTACCTCGGCATCCGGATCGTCGTCGAGACGATGCCCCCCTTCCTCTCCGCCGGAGCCCGCTTCATCACCGCCGGCCTGCTGCTCGCCGCCGTGGTCGCCTGGCGCCACGGCACGGCCGCCCTCCGGGCCACCCGGGCGCAGGTCGGCTCGGCGGTCCTGGTCGGTCTGCTCCTGGTCCTCGGCGGCAACGGCCTGGTCGTGCTCGCCGAGACCTCCGTGCCGTCCGGCCTGGCCGCACTGCTGGTGGCGGCGGTGCCCATGTGGGTGGTGGTGCTGCGCGCGGCCACCGGGGACCGGCCCCCGGGCCGCACCCTGGCCGGGGTGCTCGTCGGCCTCGCAGGTCTCGCGGTGCTGACCAGCCCCGGGCTGAGCGGCACCGTACGGCTGTCGGGAGTACTGCTGGTGGTGGCCGCGTCGATGCTGTGGTCCCTGGGCTCCTTCTCCGCCTCGAAGCTGTCCCTGCCCGGCAACCCGTTCACGGGCAGCGCCTACCAGATGCTCGCCGGCGGCATCGCGGGCGTGATCGTCGGCCTGCTGCGCGGCGAGCACCGCGGTCTGGACCCCACGGCCTTCTCCACCTCCTCCTGGCTGGCCCTGGGCTACCTGGTCCTCTTCGGCTCGCTCGTGGGCTTCACCGCGTACGTGTGGCTCCTCCAGGCCGCACCGCTGTCGCTGGTGGCCACGTACGCGTACGTCAACCCCGTCGTCGCCGTCGCACTCGGCGCGCTGATCCTCGACGAGGCCCTGACCTGGCCGATCGTGGTCGGCGGGGCGGTCGTCGTGGCAGCGGTGGTCGTGATCGTCAGCACGGAGCGGCGGAAGAAGTAGCGTCGGAAAGTAGCGGCGGCGGCGGCGCTCAGTCCCGCGCGGCCCGCTCGTACAGCGCCTTCGCGCGCTCGTCGAACAGCGCGGCCGTGGAGTCCACGTCGGTGTCCCCGCCGCTCAACACCCCGATGAGGTGACCGGCGGGGTCCGCCCCGCCCCGGTCGGCGATCCAGGGGCTGCCGCTGGTGCCCGTCCAGAAGCCCGCACAGCTCATGTAGAGCATGTCGGGGTCGTCATCGTCGTGGCGGGTCTGCGTCGTGCAGGAGACGGGCCTGTTCTCCGGGTTGCGCTCGGACTCCGGGTAGCCGACGACGGTGACGTCGCGTTCGTAACCGGAGGTCCATTCGGGCCGGGGCGCCTCGGCACGGCCGCCGACGGCCTCCTGCACGCTGCGCCCGTCCTCGTCCGGCTCGATGGTGAGGAAGGCGAAGTCTGCAGTGTCCTCGCCCCACTTGGTCCAGCGGTCGTCGACATGGATCGCCTTGACCTTCCACACCCCCAGGGGCTGGGTGCCGTCGCCCTCGCCGGAGAAGGCCGGGGCGAAGGAGAGTTCGCCGATGGCCAGGCCGTCGTGGGCCACCTCACCCGGCTGCCCGTCCTCGCCTGCGGGGGCGACGCAGTGCGCGGCGGTGGCGACGACATTGCCCTTCGGACTGTCGACGACGCTCGCGGTGCACCAGTGCTCGCCGCCCGCCATGAGTACGCCGACGGTGGGGAAGGGGAGCACCGGACGCTCGCCGGGCGCCTTCATGAAGGCCACGGCGCACACCGCCACGATACCCGCGGCGGCGGCCGCCGATGTTCCCTTCACCACCGTGCTCATCGCACGCCGGGATCGGGTGTCGGTCCCTTCATCACCTTGCTGATCCACTCCAGGGAGCCCTCCCTCATGCCGCGCACATACGACTTTCCGTTGTGCTCACCATCCTGGATCACCTGGAGGGAAGTGTGCACGGGGCCCTTGCCGTACTCCTTCATGAACTTCTCGGCCTGCTCGCGGCCGGTCTCCTTGGTCCCGATCTGGAAGTTGATGTAGACCTCGGGGCCTCCCGCGTCGATCAGCTTCGCGGCGAGCTTCTCGGGGTTGTTCTCGTCCATGGCCTTCGTGTTCCCGTTCCACAGCGGGGAGTCGGGGACGATGTCGGTCCCGCTCGCAATGGCCGCCTTGAACCGGTCGGGGTACTTCAGAAGCTGCTTGAAGCCGTTGAATCCGCCGGCCGACGAACCCATGAAGGCCCACCCGTCGCGGGAGGTGAAGGTGCGGAAATTGGCCTTCGCGAAATCGGGGACGTCATCGGCCATCCAGGTGCCCATCTTGGGCTGGCCGGGGATGTCCGACCCGTCGAAGTGGTGCTTCGTGTCCGCGTTGGTCACCGGCATGATCAGGATGAAGGGCAGGCTCTTGCCCGACTTGGCCCCGTCGGCGACGGCCTGCTGCAGGCCGAGGCCGGGACCCGTGCCCCAGTAGTTCGTCGGGTATCCGCGGCCGCCGGGCAGGGAGATCAGGACCGGGAAGCCGCTCTTGGCGTACTTCGGGTCGTCGTACTCCTTCGGTACCCACACCCACACGTCACCCGTGAAGCCGGACTTCTTGCCGGTGAGGGTGGCCTTGCCGATCTGAGTGCCGTCGGGCAGCCGACTGGTGCGGACGAACGAAGCCGCCGGCCCCGTCGGCATGAGCACCTCCGGCAGCGCCTCGGAGGCGGTGGCCGTCTTCTCCTGCACCTGGACCTTGCCGAAGGAGACCGGATCTCCTATGTCCGAGAAGAGGCCGAACTTGTACGCTGCCCCGCCCCCGGCGAGGGCGAGCGCCAGACCGCCGCTGATCAGAAGCAGGCGCCGGCGGTGGGGGCGGCGGCGGCCCGTGGTCATGGGGCTGCCGTCGCCTTGCTGGTCATGCTGCACGCTTGTTGTCCCGTTCCTTCTCCGGCGCTCACCTCGGAGCGCGGGCCGGACCGATCCGGTCCCCCTTACACCCTTTACAGAGGTATGAACGACGGCGCGGGTTGCCTGGGACGGGGGTGACGTGGCGAGCACCACGCACCGGGGCGACGACGCGGCCGGGGCGGTGGCGGAAGGCGCGGCGGCGGGTACGGGGAGAGGCGGCGGGTGCGGGGCAGGGACGGAAGGCGCGACGGCGGGTACGGGGAGAGGCAGCGGGTGCGGGACCGGGGTGTGAGGTGCGGGGTGGTGCGGGGGCGGGCTCCACTCGGGCGGTGGTCAGAGTGGCGGATGGGGGTTTCCCGTCAGTCCCATCGTCTCTCCGGTTCGGGCCGGTCCCTCAAGGGCGCTCCCTTCGGTCGCGTCGCTTCGCGATGGCCTTCGGCCACCCTTGACCGACCGTCCCGCCCCGGAAATCCGAAAGACTGCCGGGAAACCCCCAAAGGAACGGGCCGGG
>NZ_JOBX01000136.1:0-4450 GCF_000720645.1 Streptomyces sp. NRRL S-378 | reverse complement strand
TTTTCAAGCAGAAGACGGCATACGAGATTGCCTCTTGGCTCGTGGGCTCGGAGATGTGTATAAGAGACAGGTGTAGAGGAGGCGGATGGTGCTGAAGCGTTGGGTGCCGGGGTGGTCGGGCCAGGGTTGGGGGTGGCTGAGGGTGACGGTTACTGGGTAGGGGCGGAAACGGCCTGCCGCGCAGTAGGGGCGGCAGTCGTTGACCATGTCGGTCCCGGTGGCTGTGGCGGTCTGGGGGCCCCAGGTGGTCCAGTGCAGGTCGACGAGCCGGTTGTTGCCGTCGCCGCAGGCCAGGAGGTATTCCTCGGGGCGTGTCTGGGGTTTGGAGAAGCAGTCGACGACCACCGGGTCGGGGGCGGGTGCGGCGGTGGGCTGTGATGCGGAGACCGGTATCGCGGCTGCCGCGAGGGCTGCTGCGGCGCTCAGCAGGATTCCGGTCCGGGTTCGGGTGCGGGCCCGCGGCCTGCGGGCGTTTCGGTCGTGTCCTGAAACGTCCACGTGACCTCCTTGCCCATCCGTCGCGCCCGGCGGCGCTGCGGCCATGCCCAGCTTCTCCGATCCGGGCGTGGGCCGCACCCGCTGGCGGTGTTCCGCTCTCGAGGTCTCCTCTGACCTGCGGATATCCGGACAGTCCGCCGGTCGGCCTGCTGGCTCCCGTCGCCCGTCCGCCGGTCAGCCTGGTGGCTCGTCGCCGGCTGGCTCGTCGCCCGCCGGCTTGTCGCCTGTCCGCCGGTCGGCCCGCCGGCTCCGTTGCCCGTTCGTCTCCCCACCCGCTGGCTTGTCGCTTGTCCGCCGGTCGGCCCGCCGGTTCCGTTGCCCGTTCGTCTCCCCACCCGTTGGATCGTCGTCCGTCCGCCGGTCAGCCTGCTGGCTTGTCGCCCGTCCGGTCGGTCAGCCCGCGGGCGTGTCGCCGGTCCGTTTCCCTGCTGGTTGTCGCGTGTTCGCCGCTTGTCGTTCGTCCGTTTCCCCGCTGGCTCGTCGTCCGTCCGCGGTGAGCCTGCTGGCTTGTCGCCTGTCTGCCGGTCGGCTCGTCCGCCGGTCGGCATGCTGGCTTGTCGCCCGTTCGTCTGCCCGCCTGCTGCTGGCTCGTCGGCGGACGAGCCGCCGGGCGTCGGGTGCCGGTGTGGCGGACCGGTGCGATGGCCTGCCTGCCTGCCTGCCTGCCTGTCTGCCTGCCTGCCTGCCTGCCGCCTGGCTGCGTGCTGCGTGCTGCCGTCGGTCTGTCTGCCGGCCTGTTGCCGGGTGGGTGGTTGCCGGGCGGGTGCTGTTCTGGTGGGTGGCGGTCTCGCGGGTGTTGCGGGGTGGGGTGGTTGTGGCGGTGTTCGGGGTGGAGGGGTTGGTGGGAGTTTCACGGGGGCTGGGGGTGTCTTCGGGTTCCGGCTTCTCGGGGGGAGGTGTGGGGCTGGTGTTGTTCCGTTCTCGTCGTGTGTGCGGTCGCGGGTGCCTGGCGTTTGTCTGCTGGTGTTTTTGTCCGTGCTGCTGGTGTGTCTGACGCCGGACTGCCGGGGTGTGGGGTTTGTGTGTCTGGCTGTGTGTCCGGTGGGCGGTTGGTGTGCCGGTCTGCTGGTGCGGGGTTCAGGTGATGCCGATGGTGTAGGCGGCTCGGTAGCCGTTTGCGTGGGGTGTGAGGGGGAGCGTCATGGTTTGTGCGGCGGCTCGGTAGCGGCTGTCGCGTTGGTTGGGGTGTTCGGGTGGGGTGCGGCGGGCGTAGGGCTGGTGTGTGTAGATCTGGGTGAGGAGGTTTTCGGGGAAGAAGAACTGCGAGGTTGTCTCGGTGCGGGTGTCGGGGCGGACTTTGAAGTGGATGTGGGGGGCCAGTCCCGCGTACCAGCCGGGCACGATCGTGCGGAACACGCACTGTCCGGCGTGGTCGGTGATCTGGGTGCCGCGCAGGAAGGTGTCCTTGCCGGTGGAGTAGTGGCCGGCGGCGTCGGCGTGCCATACCTCGACGCCTGCGGCTGCGAGGGGCCGGCAGCCGTCGGGGACCCGTACCACGGTCAGGTCCAGCTGCAGTGGTACTCCGCCGCGGCCCTGGGTGATGTCGGAGCGGACCAGGTCCAGGTCCAGGTAGTACGGTCCGGCGCCGGCCTGGACGGCGAGGACGCAGGCCGGGGCCGTGGGGGTGCCTGCTCCCGGCGGGGCGGGAGTCGGGGGCGGGGGAGGGGTGGCGGACGGCTGTCCTGCCGCGGACTGTGTCCCGGACGGGCCGGCGCATGCCGTGCTCAGCACGGCGGCGGCCCCGGCCGAGCCGGCGGCCAGCAGGAAGGCACGGCGGCTGGTCGCCGAGGAGCCGGCACCGGTACCGGCACCGGCACCGGTGCTGGTGGTGCTGGTGGTGGTTTTGTCGTTCTCGGTCATGCGAATCCCTCACACACGCCCCGGGGGGCCGTTCGTCCGCGGGGACGGGCGGCTGGACACGCGCCCCACCGTGCCGGACCGGGCCATGGCCGTCCGGCACCGACACACCTCCCTCCACCCCAGGCGGTTCCCCGCCCCGTCCTGCCCCGCACCCGTTTCGTCTCTGCGGTCCCACCGGTCCCACGGGTCCTCCCCGGTTTCCTGCCCGTGCCTGCCGGTTCCTCGTTCCTGGTCCTGCGTTGCGTTCTGCGGCCGGCGGCGGGCCGGGGGTGGTCGGTGGGTGGTGATCGAGGCGTCCGGCCGGGCGCGGCACGCGCCGCGCCCGCCGCGCCGCACCGTGCGGCTCCGGCGCAGTCTGCCGTCCGGGACGGTGTGTGTCCCTTCCCTCCCGCTGCGGCACTCGCGGTGTGGGGCGGATGGTGCGGGGCAGCTGCCTGTCCGGGTGTCGAGGCGGCCGGCGGGTCAGGATGGCGCGAGCGCGGGCGCGTGAGCCGTGCCGGCGGCGAGGCGTGCCCGGGCGTGGTGCAGGCCGCGAGGAGTGCCCGGGCGTGGTGCAGGCGGCGAGGCGTGCTCGGGCGTGGTTGCGGAGGGATTTTGTCCTGGTGGGTGACGTGGTCTTCGGCGCTCGGGCGGATCCCCCGGGCTGCGCTGTCGGCGGGCTCGGCACGTCGTCCGGAGCGGGCCGGACTGGAGCCCGGCGTCCTCACTGGCTGACCACCGCAGCCGCCCGGGCCCCCTGACCGCCGGGCACACGCGGCACATGGACCGCTCTGAAAACCGCATGTCCAGGAGCTTCGCGGCCGGTGCGCGCAGACCGGGTGGCCGGTCCTGGCGTCGACGCTGCCGCCCGCTCGCCCGCCGCTCCGATCGCCCGCTGCTGTCCGCCCGCCGGTCCTCTCGCCGCCGGTCCGCTCCGGCCGGCGGTTCTCTCGCCCGCTGCTGCCCGCTCGCTTTGCGGTCCTCTCGGCCGGCGCGTTCGTGCTGCGCATGTCCTGGGTTTCTGCGGGGGGCCGCTCATCCGGCGGCCGGGGCGGACGGTCCGGCCCCACGGGCCGGCTCGCGGGCTGCCCTCGCCGCGATCCGTTCGTGTCTTCGTTCTCGCGCTGGTGGTCCGGGGCTGTGGTTCGTTCGGTGCGCGCCGGCCGGGGCCAGCCGGGCGGGCTGCTCGGCGGTGACCGGTGTCCTTCCCGGGCCGGTGTTCCCGGTTTCCCGCGCCGTGGCTGCGGCTGCCCCCCCGTATCGCCGTCATCGCCTGGGAAGGTGCGGCGATCCGGCGGCCATGCTGCTCCCGTCCCGTCCCGTCCCGTCTCCGTCTCCGTCCCCGTTCCGGTTCCGGTTCCGGTCCCGGTCCCGGTTCCGGTCCCGGTCCCGGTTCCGGTCCCGGTCCCGGTCCCGGTCCCGGTTCCGGTCCCGGTTCCGGTTCCGGTCCCGGTCCCGGTCGGGGTCGGGGTCGCGGCGCGTGAGCGCGTGCAGGGCGCGGCTGGGCGGTGGGTCCTTTGGAGGGGGAGCGGCTGGGTGGCCGGTTCTGGCGGCCTCGGTCTGCGGGGCCGGCTTCGCCGCCCGCCCGCCCGCCTGGCCGGGCGGGCGGTGTTGGGGTTGTCCGGGTGGTGCGGGGGTGCCCGGCGGCCCCCTCCGGTGTCCGTGGTACGGATCCGGAGGGGGCCGCCGGTGGGCTTGCGGTGGTGTTACCAGGAGCGGTTGAACGTCACGTGGCCGCCGTTGCGTTCGTACCAGCCGACGAAGCCCCAGTTGATCCAGCCGCCGTCGCCCTGGTTGGTGAACTGCCCGGACTCGAAGATCCACAGGCCGTAGTGGATGTTGCCCCACTGGACGTTGGCGTAGACGCGGGTGCCCTGGAACTGGTCGTTGTAGTTCTGGCTGAGGTTGAACAGCATGACGTTGTGGCGGCCGCCGGCGGCGTTGAAGGCCTTGTCGACCGCTTCCTGCACGAAGGTGCCGCGGTTGTCGGTCTTGATGCCGCGCAGTGCGTCGGCGATGGCTTTGCCGCGGCCGAGCTGGTCCATGGAGACGTTGACGGTCACGCTCTTGTCGGCCTGTCTCTTATACACATCTGACGCTGCCGACGAATAGA
>NZ_JOBX01000135.1:0-4496 GCF_000720645.1 Streptomyces sp. NRRL S-378 | reverse complement strand
CCGCCCCGCCGGCCCCGCCCGCACCCCCCGCCGCTCCGGCGACGCCGGGAGTGACGCCCCTGGGGGCGAAGGTCGTCGGCGACAGCGTGCAGCTGTCCAACGGCACCACCCTGACCCGCGGCGAGGTCCTCAACCTGCGCGCCTTCACCCGGTTCCTTCAGGGCAAGGAGCAGCAGACCCACCAGATCGTCGACCAGTGCAAGCAGGCCAAGGAGGTCTCGGCGAACCGCGTCCAGCAGATCCAGCAGCTGATCGAGCAGTGCCAGGACCCGAAGATCAAGGGCGGCAAGCACCTGGTCGCCTCCCTGCAGAAGCTCCACGACGCGACCGAAGCCCAGGCGAAGGAGGCCGACAAGATGCACGCCAACGCGGCGCGCGGCATCGACGCCCTGCAGACCCTCAACAAGAACGCGGAGACCCGCCACGGCGGCGTCTACAAGGCCGTGGCCGACTCCCCCGAGACCAGCCCCGCCGAACGCGCCTTCTACACCCGATAGGAGCCCCCAGATGTCAGAGACCACCTACCGCGCGCTGCGCGCCGAGGTCCAGAAGGTCGCCTACTCCATGGCCAGGGAGGGCGAGACGATCCGGGAGATCGGCCAGCGCGCCGACCAGAACGCCCAGCGTGTGGCCCAGGTCGCCGACAACCTGGCGAACCTCGAAGTGGACACCCACACCACCGGCGAGGCCAAGGACACGGCGCGGATCATGCGCGGCCTGTCCCAGGTCGCCATCGCCGCGGCGTCGGCCGCCGACAGCGTCGGCGGCGCCGCTCGTGCCGCCGACGCCCAGGCCCAGAAGTCCCACGAGGGCATCGACGAGCAGGTCGGTGCGATGACCGTCCCCATGGCCCGAGCCTCTTTCTACGAACAGGAGTAACCGAGCATGTCCGAGATCACCGTGTCCCGCCGCCCTCAACTCGCCGACCAGGTCCCCGCGCTGGTCTCGGTGATCGCCCCGCCCGTCCTCGGCGCGCTGACCCCGCTCCTCGAGCCCGACCTCGCCGCCCTCACCGCGGCCGCCACGGTCTGCGGCAGCGCCGCCTTCGCCACCCACTACGTAGGCCGCGTCCCGGCGAACATCGTCAACGCCACAGGGATCGGGGACGTCCTGGCTGCCCAGCGCTCCACCCTGCTGGGCTCCAGCCTCCTGACCTCCATGGCCGTCGTGCCGGGCGCGTTCCTCGGCCCCGCGTACGCGGACGCCCTCATGGCCGGCTTCCTCGACCCGACCAGCATCTCCGGGCTCGTCTCCGCCGCCTGGTGGACGATGTGGGCCGGCCTCACCATCAAGCTCCGCCCCGCCCTGGCCGCCCGCAAGGTCCGCATCACCGCCCCCACCCCGGAGGCCGGACCGGCCCCCGCCCCGGGGCCGGGCGGTCTCTATAAGGTGTGGGCCGACCACATCTCCGGCGAGGGCGGCGCGCACCCCGGCCAGCACCTCGTGGGCGTGAGCGACACCGGGGACCGGTGGGAGGGCATCATCGAGGCACCCCAGGGCCGGTCGGTGAACGTCTCCGCCGAATCGGTCGGCTCCGCGTACCGGGTCCCGGCCGAGTGGGTCAGCTTCGCGGCCGGCCACCACCCCGGCGAGCAGTACGTGACGGTGCGCCGGACGGCGCCGGCGGAGCTGGACCCCACCACGATGGAGGGGATGTGGGCCCGCCTGGTCCGGCCGACGGTCATGCCGGGCACCCACCTCAAGGACGCCCAGGTCGACCCGGCGACCGGCGGCTGGGTGGCGTGGGTCGTGGCCGACGAGGACAAGGCGTCCCTCCCCGTTCCCGACCGTACGCAGCTGGTCGGCGCCCTGCGCTCGTCGATGACCCTGGTCGACTACCAGCCCAACAAGTCCGACCCCCGCAAGGCGAAGATCCACATCATCGAGAAGAACCCCCTGGAGGACGGGCTTCCCTTCCCCGGCCCGCAGGTGCTCAAGCCGTCCCCGGGCGGCTACATCTCCATCGGGCGCGGCGTCTCCGGCCGCCCCGCCCGCCTCCAGCTCTTCGACCCCGTCCTCGGCGCGCAGCACGTGTTCATCGCCGGGGTCACCGGCTCCGGCAAGGGCGGAGCCGTCCAGATCATCGCCCTCGCCGGACACCTCGCAGGGATGGCGATCATCTACGCCGACCCCAAGGGCAGCTCCAACCCCGACGTCGAGACGATGGCCGCCTACGCCGCCACCGGTGACGACGCGATCAAGGCCCTGCGCCTGTCCTACGCCATCCTCAAGCACCGGATCGCCGAGTCGGCGCGCCTGGGCCGCAAGAACTTCAAGGCGACGGACGACTGCCCGTGGGTCATGACGGTCGTGGACGAGACCCACATGATCACCGACACGGCCACCGAGACCGGCAAGGAAGCGGTGTTCATCCTGGACAAGCTCGCCTCCCTCGGTCGTAACCTCGGCATGACGCTGCTGATCGTCAACCAGGCCGTCAACGCCGCCAAGCTCGGCGGAGACACCGCGATCCGCACCAACGTCATCCAGGGCGGCGCGATGATCATGCTGCGTACCGACAGCGCCCAGTCCAACCTCGTGACCGTGGAGGGCTTCGAGGGCATCGACCCCGGCGCGATCCCCGCCGCCTGGAACATCGAAGACGAGCCCCTCATCTGGTCCGACGACCTGCCCATCAACGACCCGGCGAGGACGTTCGGCCTCGGCTACGTCGGCTCGCCCGGCGAGCCGGTGCAGATGATGCGGACCTGGGTCCTGGAATCCGCCGCCCCCTACATCCGCCACGACGCCATCATCTGGCCGCAGGACTTCACCAGCTGGGACGACCGGCACCAGATCGCCGACACCCCCGTGAACGGCGACGGCGACGCCCCTGCCAGCAGCAGCGGCTCAGGCTGGGGCAGCGGCGGATACGAGCCCCCGCCCGGCGGCGGGTTCAAGGCGCCGGCCGAACCCGCCGCGGACGTCGCCATCCTGGACTGCCTCGACGACCACGCCGGCCTGGAGATGCCCAAAGCCACGATCCTCGCCCTCACCGGCCTCAACGAGAAGACGCTCGCCAACACGCTGACCGACCTGGTCAAGAAGGGAGCCATCGAACGCGTCAAGCCCGGCATCTACCGCAAGAACTCATAGAAGGGAGCAAGAACCCATGCTCGGCAACCTCGCGAGCCCCGCACACCGTGCGCGCCTCCCCCGCCCCGACGACCGAGCCGTGCAGGGCCTGATCGGTCAGGTCGACGCGGTGTTCGCCACCGGCCCGGCCGGCTACCCGGAGCCCAGCATCCGCCACACCCTGCGCACCGCGCGAGAGCTGATCATCCGCTACGGCTGGACCCGCGGAACCCTCTGCGACCGACACGGCCTGTGCCTCCTCGGATCCGTCCAGGCCGCCGCCCTCGCCTACGACCCGGCCGTATGGGCGCGCGAAGTGAAAGCGGCGGAACTCCGGCTCATGACCACCCTCGGCACCGCCGACCCCCACGAGCTCCCCCGCTTCAACAACCACCAGACGTGGGCCGGCCCGGTCCTCGACCTCCTGCTCCGCGCCGCGAACTGACCCCACTCGGGCTCCGGTAACCCCTGGGCGCACAGGCCCCGGCTGCGGTTTCATGAGGCCATGCAACCGAGCGAGGGCAGCAGCGACTTCGAGGCGCCGTGCAACTGCGGCGCCCTCGGCGACCACGAGCCCAACCGGAACTGCTCCCATCAGCCGGTCATCCAGATCGAAGTGACCGGTGGCCGCTCGGCCTGCCTCGAAGCCCTCGGAGTGCTCCGCACCCACTACCACGTGTTCCCAGAGCACGAGTGGCAGGACCCGAACAGCGAGCAGTGGGTGTTCCAGCTCGGTGCCGTCCGCAACTATTGGCGGCCGCTCGCGCCGGCCCCGGCGCTCACCGCACCGGCGGCGCCCACCCCGGAAGCCGCCGTACTCGCCTGCCTCCACGACGCGCTCGGCCTGGAAGTCGACGAGAACGCCATCGGCGCCCTCACCAACCTGACCGGCGAAACCCTCTCCACCACCCTGACCGCCCTGGTCAAGGTCGGAAAGATCGAACACGTCCGGCCCGGCTACTACCGCAAGAACACCTAGGCCGTCTCTTCCGGATCTTGCCGGGCCGCGCCGCCCGGCACCGCACCTCGCCGCATTGCCGGGGCAACCGAGTACGTCCAATGCACGGGAGCCCAGCACGCCGTGGCACCGCACCGGACAACGCGGACCTGACCGACAAGATCCGAAAGAGACGGCCTGGCCGACCGAGGCTCGACGGGGACATTGCGGACCCGGTCCGGCGTTCCGCTACCGTGACCCGATGAAGAGAACCAGCAGGTGGCGGCCGGTCCTCGGCGCCACCGCGCTCGCCATCGGTGCGCTGAGCGCCTGCTCGGACCAGCCAGGCGAAGAAGAGATCCGCTACGCCGAGGACTACGGCGGTCACGCCCCGCTGGCCGTGGTCGGATACCCGTCGGTGGGCTCCCTGCGCATGGCGCAGGAGATCGTCTGGCGCACGGCCGACGGTGACACGGAGGCGCTG
>NZ_JOBX01000134.1:0-4756 GCF_000720645.1 Streptomyces sp. NRRL S-378 | reverse complement strand
CAGGGTGGCGGGACCGGTAACACCCAGGGTGGTACGCAGGGTGGCGGGACCGGTAACACCCAGGGTGGTACGCAGGGTGGCGGGACCGGTAACACCCAGGGTGGTACGCAGGGTGGCGGGACCGGTAATACCCAGGGTGGTACGCAGGGTGGCGGCACTGGCAACACCCAGGGTGGTACGCAGGGTGGCGGGACCGGTAATACCCAGGGTGGTACGCAGGGTGGCGGGACCGGTAACACCCAGGGCGGGACGCAGGGTGGCGGCACCGGCAACACCCAGGGTGGGACCCAGGGCTGATCAGTCATCAGCGTCGAAGACGACGGCACCTCGCGGAGGCAACTCTGCGAGGTGCCGCCGCATGTCCGTCACCGGCACCAGCGTCGGGACCGGCACCGGTATCGGCGTGTCCTCGCGGACCGTCCGCTCCGGGCGGCCCGCGTACGGCAGGCAGACTGGTCCGGTGGACACCCGTCGCCCCTGCCCCTGTTGTGGTCATCTCGTCTTCGATGCCGAAGACGGGTGGCCCGGTTCATACGGCATCTGCCCGGTCTGCTGCTGGGAGGACGACCCGGTGCGGCTGCGCCGGCCGTTCACGGCGGGCGGCTCGAACCGGCTGTCGCTCGTCGAGGCCCAGAGCAACTTCCGTGCCTACGGGGCCTGCGACCAGCGGGGCAGGAGGTTTGCCAGGCCCGCGACGGACGACGAACCCCTGGACGGGGCCTGGCGCCCGATCGACCCCGCCACCGACCATTTCGAGGACTCCACGGATACGGAGCACCGCCCTTGGCCGGACGACGCGGTGGTCCTGTGCTGGTGGCTCCCCTCGTTCTGGGGCGTTCCCGAGGATCCCGTGCAGGATCCCGCCCGCCGGGTGGTCATCGACCTCGGCCCGGTGCGCAGCGAGCGTGATCTCCACGAGGCGCTCAAGCGGGAACTCGGCTTCCCTGCGTTCTACGGCATGAACGGGGACGCGTTCTGGGACGCGATCACCGGCCTCGTCACCATGCCCCGGGAACTGCGGTTCGTCGGCTGGGCCGGGCTGGAGCTGCGGGAACCGTCGGCCGCGGCCGTGCTCCGTGACCAGCTGGAGGAGTACGGGCAGAAGACCGCGGACTTCAGCGTGGTCTACGACCGGTAGCGGCTGCGCGGCTCCCGCGGCTTCCGCGGCCCCCGCGGCCGGCGGGTGTCGGCCGGGCGGTCCCGGGTAGGCGTCCGGTGCGGGGTGCGGTCCTGGCCCTCATGGCTGCGACGGGGGCCGCATCCCGCCCACGCCCGCCCCCCGCACTCTCAACCCTCCACCCGTCCCCGGCCCTGGCCCCGCCTGGGCCTGCCCCGGCCGGGGACGGGTGAGGGGGCGTTCAGCGCAGGACGGGGATCGCCTCGCGCGTCTCGTCTGCCTCGAGTCCCGCGGTGCGGCGGCCGGCCGGCTCCGGGGGTGCCTCGTCCGCGCAGACGGTGCCCCGCGCGGGCAGCGCCCCCGTGGCGAGGTAGCCGTTGACCAGGGCACTGACACACGCGCTGCGGTTGTAGGCGGTGTGGCCCTCCGCAGCGAACGTCAGCAGCCGGCCGTTCTCCAGCGTCCCGGCGAGGGCCACGGCGTCCTGATAGGGGGTGTCGGGGTCCCCGGTCGTACCGAGGACCAGGATCGGGGCGGAACCGGCGGCACGGTAGGAGCCCTCGAAGCGGCCGGGCCGGTCCGCCTGCCACGGGACGCACGCCGGGGCGTGGTTGTGGTCGTAGGCGGGCGGCCCGAGACCGACCGGGGGGCCCAGCAGCGGAGCCGAGGCGGCGTGCGCGCCGACCAGCGCGCCCAGGAGCGGACGGCCGGGCGGATAGCGGCGGTCGGCGCACTCGACGGCCGTGTTCACGCTCAGGAAGTCGAAGGACGCCGGCGAGGGCGGGGACAGCAGGAACGACGCCCGGCGGTCCTGCGCCGCCCGCAGCGCCTCGCCCAGGTAGGGCCAGATCTCCTTGCCCGCGTTGATGCCGAACATCAGGCGGTAGGCGAGGGTGTAGCCGGTGGCCGGGCGTCCGCCCGCGGTGATGACCGGGTCGGCGTCCAGCGCCCGTTTGAGGTTTTCGAAGGCCTGCCGCGGCCGGCCGTCACCGAACCCGCAGACGACGGTCTCGTGCGCGCACCAGTCGAGGAACCGGCCGACCGCCGCGTCCAGGGCGGCGAACTGCGCGGCGTCGTAGGCGTAGGGCACGTCCGCGTACAGGTGCGGGTCGTAGGCCCCGTCCAGGACCATGGCCCGCACCCGCCGCGGGAACTGCGCGGCATAGACGGTGCCGACGTAGCTGCCGAAGGAACGCCCGTAGAAGGAGAGCCTCTCCTCGCCCAGGGCCCGGCGCAGCAGGTCGATGTCCCGGGCGTTGAATCCGCTGCCGACGAACGGCAGAAGGCCGCCGGAGCGCTGCCGGCAGGCGGCGGCGAAGTCGGCGCCCTGCCGGACGGCGCGCTGCAGGGCTCCCGGGCCGGGCACGCCGCGCGCGGCGTCGACGGCGGCCGCGTACTCCTCGTCGTCCCAGCACTCCACCCGGGCGCCGCGCGCCACACCGCGCATGTCGTAGCCGACGACGTCGAAGGTGTCGCGGAGGGCGGCGGGCAGGGCGGCGTGGCTGTTACGGGCGAAGTCCACCCCGGAGTTGCCCGGCCCGCCCGGGTGCAGCAGCAGGACACCGGTGCGGCGGGCGGGGTCGGCCGCCGGCCGCCGGGTGACGGCGAGGGCGATCGTGGGACCGGTGGGCCGGCGGTGGTCCAGCGGTACGCGGGCGGTCGCGCACTCGAAGCCGTCCCGCGGGCCGGTGCAGGGGCCCCAGGACAGGACCGGCACGGACGGGCCGGCCACCCCGGCACCAGCCGTGTCCCCGGCCCCGGCCCCGGTCATGGTTCCGGCTCCGGCCCCGGCCCCGGTCATGGTTCCGGCCCTGGCCCCGGCCCCGGAGGTACCGGCTCCGGCCCCGGAGGTACCGGCTCCGGCCCTGAAGGCACTGGCCCCGGCGGCCCCGGCGGCACCGGCCCCGGCGGCGGTTGCCCCGGCCGGGGCCGTGGTCGCCGTGGTGGTGGCGGGCCGGGGAGCGGCCCCCAGGAGGGCGGTGACCGCGGTCAGGGCGAGGGCCGTCGCCCCGGCCACGCGCCCGCGCAGGGCGACGGCGGAAGGGGTCTGCATGCTGCGAACCTCCGTGATGGGCGTCGCGAACGGGCGCCAACGTAGCCGTCCGCCCCGCCCCCGTCGTTCCGCCGGCAGCCGGCCCCCCGCTGCACCCGGGAGGTGACGGACCGGGGCCGCGCTCAACCATCCGCCGGCCGGCGCGGTCTTGCCGGGCGGGCGGACCCCGCCGGTTCCCGGGGGAGGCCGCACGAGTTCCCGCGAGCATGCCGACCGCCGAGGAGCACGACATGACGTTACGCACGACCGTTACGACCGCACGGGTCGCCCTGGTGGGCCTGGCGGCGGCCGCGATGGCCGCCACCACCCTCACGGCCCCCGCCCAGGCCGCCCCGGACCCCGGCCCGGACACCACCGCGGGCGCCACCGCGGACCGGGCCTCCGGGACGGCACGGCACGGGGCGACCCGGCGCGCGATGGACGCCGAGGTCGAGGCCGGCATCCCCGGCATCACGGCCCAGGCCCGCGACGCCCGCGGCGTCTGGAAGGCCGCCTCGGGCGTCGGCGACCTGACCACCGGCGCCCCGCGCGGCACCGACGACCGGTTCCGGATCGGCAGCATCACCAAGACCTTCGTGGCCACCGTCCTGCTCCAGATGGAGGCGGAGGGCAGGCTCCGGCTCGACGACACCGTGGAGGACCATCTGCCGGGCCTGGTGAGGGGCAACGGCAACGACGGCCACAAGATCACCGTACGGCGGCTCCTGAACCACACCTCCGGCCTCTTCGACTACCTGGCCGACGAGGAGTACCTCACCACGTACATGCGCGGCGACGGCTACCTCGCGCACCGCTACGACACCCTGCCGCCCGCCCAGCACGTGAAGGTCGCCCTCTCCCACCCGCCGCTGTTCTCTCCCGGCGCCCGCTTCTCGTACTCGAACACCAACTACGTCCTGGCCGCGCTCATCATCGAGAAGGCCGGCGGACGGACCTACGAGGCCGAGGTCCGCGACCGCATCATCAGGCCCCTGGGCCTGAAGGCCACCACCAACCCCGGCAACGGCACCCGCATACCCCGCCCCAGCAGCCGCGCCTACTCCAAACTGTTCGAACACGACCCCGGCCGGATCGACGACGTCACCGAGATGAACGGCTCGCAGGGCTGGGGCGACGGCGACATCATCTCCACCACCGGCGACCTGAACCGCTTCTACCGCGCCCTGATGCGCGGCGAGCTCCTTCCCCCGCGGCAGCTGGCCGCCATGAAGACCACGGTGGAGACCCCCGAACGCCCCGGCACGGCCTACGGACTCGGCATCACCCGGATGCGCACGAGCTGCGGCACCACGCTGTGGGGCCACGGCGGAGGCATGGTCGGCTCGACCTCCCTGGCCGTCACCACCGAGGACGGCGGCCACCAGCTCGCCTACAACCGCAACGGGGACTGGAGCACCGCGGTCGCCCCGGACGCCGTCATGGAAGCCGAGTACTGCCCCGCCCCGGCCGCCCCCGACGCCCCCGACGCCCCAGACGTCCCCGCCGTCTCTCCCTGAGCCGTACGGGTGTTCCCCGCCGCGTGAGGGCCACCGGCTGCCGCCGGCCGTCGGCCCGCCCGCGGCGGGGCACTCCGCGCGATACTGACG
>NZ_JOBX01000133.1:0-4804 GCF_000720645.1 Streptomyces sp. NRRL S-378 | reverse complement strand
GTGCTGCCCTGGCCCGGCCAGACGGCCCCGGTCGCGCCTCGTCCTGCGGGGACACCCCTCCCCGTCCCCCCTCCAGCAGTACGAGCCGGTACACGGAGCCGTGGGGTGGGGACACGGCGGAGTGTCCCCGCAGGACGAGCGCGCAACCAGGGTCGCCTCATCACGACGAAGCCGCACGCGCCGAGCCGAGGAGACATTCCGCCGGGGCACCGCCCCACACCTCACACCACCGCCCCGCCGCAACCATGGCCACCCCCGGCAGGAGCCACAGGCCACCACCGCCCAACCACAACAATGGCCACCCCGGCGGGAGCCACACCCCTGCACCCCCGCCCCGCCGCACCATGGCTACCCCCGGCGGGAGCCACAGGGCACCACCGCCCAGCAGGAACCGTGGCCACCCCCGGCGGGAGCCGAGCGGTACCGCCGAAGCCACACCGCCGAGCACGCGCAGCGAACGAGCACGCGCAGCGGTCAGGCCGCGCTGGAGTCGAACGCGTTGAGGATTTCCGCCGGGTGGGTCACGCGTTCGACCAGGCCCTCGATCACCTCGGCCAGTACGGGATGGTCGATCCCGCGCAGGGCGGCCAGGTCGAGCCCGGAGAGGTCCGGCAGTCGCCCCGGGCACCCCGGGGCGGTGGCCGGCGCCATTTCCTGACGTTTCGTCACCATGTGCCGCCGCTCCCCCTGTCGCGTCGCACTCTCCGCTTCCGGACGGTCCACTGCCCTTTCCCTCCGGCCGGTCGGCGGAAACAGCGGCCCGCCTGTCACGGCCCCGCCTCCAGGGCCCGTACCCGCGCGCGCAGCCCCTCGGAGCGGCCGTCGGGGTCGGTGCCGATCCGCTTCCACAGCTGCAGCGCCGAGCGGTACTCCTCCAGGGCGGCCCGGGGGCGTGCGAGCCGCTCCAGCACCTCCCCGCGGGCCTCCTGCACGCGCGCGGCCAGCCGTAGCGCGGTGTCCTCGCGGCCGGGGAGGCCCCGGTGGTCGTCGTCGCGGCCCTCGTGGTCGTCACGGCCCTCGCGGTCCGCCTCCAGGGCGGCCCGCCAGGCCAGCCGGTAGGACTCGACCGCCCTGTCGAGGCGGTCCGCGGCGCGCGTGTGGCCGTGGATCTCCTGCTGCACGTCGCCGTGGTCCCGCCAGGCGCGGGCCCGTTCCAGCGGGCCGCGGCTGTTGCGGACGGCCAGTTCCAGCAGGTACTCGGCCTCCCGCAGGTCCACCGCGTCCCTCTCGTACGCGTGCCGCAGCCGTAGCCCGGTGGCCAGCCGCCTCAGCCGGTGTGCGGCTCCCGGGTCGGACTGCGGGACCGCTGCCCGGCTCTCGCGCAGGACGCGTACGGCCGCCCCGGTGAAGCGGCGGCCGCCCGCGCTGCGGGCCCGCTCCAGGAGTACGTCGCCCCACTCGGGCAGGAGTTCACCGAAGGCCTCCCCGTCGCGGGGCACGAGCCGCCGGGCCCGGCCGTACGCCTCGGCCGCCTCCTCCAGCGCCGCCGGGTCGGCGTCGCGCGCGTACCGCTCGCGGTGGACCCGGGCCAGGCACAGCAGGGCGGCCACCCGCAGCTCCGGGTCCCCGCCCGTCTCCTCCAGGGCGGTGGCCAGCTGTCCGGCGGCCTCCTCCAGCCTCGGAGGCAGGTGCCGCAGCGCGTCGGCCAGCTCCACGCGCACCCGGGCGCTGCCGGCCCCCGCCCCGGCGTGGCCCGTCCCGGCCGGCGGGGCGGCCAGGACCACCGCGAGTCGGGCCGCCGCCTGTTCGGCCAGGGCGGCCCGCTCGGCCGGGTCGGGGGTGCGGGGCAGCAGGGCCAGCAGGACCCGGCCGAGCGCCAGGTGGAGCTCCGGGTGCGGCCGCAGGGACGCCTCGGGGGACGGCGGGGCGTGCGGTTCGGCGGACGGCGTGGGGTGCGGTGCGGCGGATGCCTCCGGGTCCGGGCCGTCCGGCTCCCCGCCCGGTACGGGATCCGGGCCCGGCACGGGGCCGGCCAGGGGTTCGAGGGCCGCGCGGGCCTCGCGCAGCGCGCCCGGATCCTCACGCAGCCCGCTGAGCCTGATCAGGGTCTCGGCCCGCCGTACCGCGCAGTCCCGCCGCAGTTCCGGTTCGGCCGTGGCGGCCGCCGCCGCGAACTCGCGGTCCGCCGCCACGAGCAGGTCGGGGTCGGGGCCGGCGGCGAGCGCCCGCTCGTACAGCACCCGCCCGCGGACCGCCCGCGCCGCGGCGGTCCGCAGCCCGGTCACGGCGCGCTCCGCCTCGGCGAGGAGCTCCGGGTCGCGTTCGGCCGCCCACAGCCGCAGCAGGGCCCCCGCCAGTTCCGTCTCGGCGTCCTCCGGCGGGTCTCCGGGCCCGGCCGGGGCCGTCACGGCCCGCCGCAGGACGGCCACGGCCTCGTGCAGGGCCCGTGCGCCCGCGTCGCCGTCGGCGTCCGCGTCCGCGAGCCGGTCGCGGGCGGCGCGCACCGCCCCGGCCCGGGCGAGCAGGGGGGCCGTCGGTGGTTCGCGTACCGGCTGCCCGTCCTGCGGCATCCCGGGCAGGTAGCGCCGTACGACTTTGGCCGAAACCTGTGCGAAGGCCTGCGGGAGCCGGCCTTCGGGGGGCCGTTCCCCGTCGTCGGGTTCGGGGGCCACCGCCGTCGCCGCCGTGCCGGTCAGCTGTGCGACGGCGAGTGCGGGGAAGTTGCGCACGCCCGCCCCGAAGTGCGCCCGTACGTACTCCGAGCAGTGCTTGAGCACCAGCGCGGCCTCGTCCCGTCCCAGGGGCCCGAGCAGGACGTCCTGCACGCCGGGGACGAACTCGTACCAGTGCCCCGGGCCCGGTCCGCTGCGCCTGAGCAGCCCGCTGAGCAGGACCTCCGCCAGGTCGGACGGTTCGGAGTCGGGCAGCATCGTGCGCTGCACCAACCGCATCACGGGCAGTGTCAGCGGGGCCGCCGACAGGTACACGGCCAGTTGCACGGCGCGGGGCGCGGCCGAGGAACGGAACCGTGCCACGAGTTCGCGGGGCGGGCGGACGGCGGGCGGCGGCGGGACGGGCGCGGTGGGGTGGTCGGCCCGTACGCGGCCCACCTCGGCGGCGACCGGCCCGGTGCCGAGGCCGGCGACGAGCCGGGCCCACGCCCCGAGGGCGGTCGGGCTCGGCGGCAGCACCGGTACGGCGAGCCCGCCCGTGGGCCGTCCGGGCGGCGGCGGCCGGTCCGGCCGGAACCGCAGCCTCTGCCCGGCGCCCTCCAGCCGGGCGAGGGTGCCCCGCTCGGTCGGCAGCCAGCTGCGTCCCCAGAGCCTCTGCGGCAACGGCTGGACCACCATGCACGGGGTGCATTCGGCCCAGCGGTGCAGCAGCCGCTGCGCCGCCCCCTCGCGCCAGAGCGGCCCGGCGCAGTCGGAGACGACCATGGTGAGGGCGCGGCCCGTGGGGTCGCGCAGCTGGTCTCCGGAGCGCAGCCCCGGGCCCGGGACGGGGCCGCGTCCGAGCGCCGCCGAGCCGTCGGGGCGGCGGTGCAGGTAGTGCACCTGGACGTCCCGGAAGGCGCCCAACCGCTCGCAGACGGAGCGCAGTTCCTCGAACATGTCCTGCCAGACGGCCATCGAGGGGGAGGCGTCCATCACGAGCCGCAGGGTCGCCTCGCGCCGGCGGTCCGGGCGGAGCACCGGGATGAGGAGGCCGAGGGCGCGGGCGCTGGCGTCGGCGGTGGCGCTCTCGTCGATCACCAGCCGGGTGGGCGGGGCCGGCGGGCGGTGCCGCTGGAGGGCACGCAGGGCGCGCTGGACGTCGAGGATGCGGGGCAGGGCGGCGGCTCCGGGCACGCGTACGGGGACTCCGTACTCCTCGGGCGACTCCGGCGGCGTCCCGCTGACGGCCTCGCCGGTGTGGTGCGCCCCGGGTGCGTAGAGCCGCACCGGGTCCTCGGTGTCCGTCTCGGCCCGTACGGGCTCGACGGGTTCCGCGGCGGGGTCCTCGGGGTCCGCCGCCGGGCCGGGCTCGTGGGTGCCGGGCCGTGCGGGGCCGGGTCCGCGGATGTGGCCGGCGAGCCACAGGGCGTCGGCGAGTTCCTCGGCGGACGGGTCGAGTCCCGCGGCCAGCAGCAGCGCGGCCAGTTCTCGGACACCGGGCGCGGTGGGCGGCGGGCCGGCGCAGGGGGGCGCGGCGGGGTCGTGCGCGGCGGGTTCGGGCACGGCGGGTTCGGGCACGGTGCGTCACCTCGGGCGGTCGAGGCGCTGGATGAGCAGGTCCGCGAGGTCCTCCCGGGTCGCCGGGGAGGCGTAGTGGGTGAGGTAGACGGCGTTGAGGAGCTGGTCGGCGGCGACCAGTTCGGACTGGGAGCGGCCCAGGAACTCGCGGATCAGGTCGCCGCCGAGGCGGGCGGCCTCCTCGCCGAGGTGGGCTCGGACCATGGTGGCGAGCCGCCGCTCGCCGGGCTGTCCGAGCTTGAGCTGGATGCAGCGTCTCAGCAGGGCGGCGGGGAAGTCCCGTTCCCCGTTGCTGGTCAGGATGATGAAGGGGAACGCCCGGCAGCGGACGCGGCCGCCGCGCACGGTCACCTTGGTCCCGTCGTCGGTGAGCACCTCGACGTCGGGCTCGGTGTCGGCGACCCGCTCCAGCTCCGGGAGGGCGAACTCGCCTTCCTCCAGGACGTTCAGGAGGTCGTTGGGGAGGTCGATGTCGCTCTTGTCGAGTTCGTCTATGAGGAGCACGCGGGGTCGTGCGGTGGGCAGCAGGGCGGTGCCCAGGGGGCCGAGCCGGATGTACTTGCCGATGCCGGGGACCGCGGCGGGCGTTCCCGGCGCCGCCCCGCCGGCCGCCCCGCCTCCCGCAACCCCGC
>NZ_JOBX01000132.1:0-4974 GCF_000720645.1 Streptomyces sp. NRRL S-378 | reverse complement strand
TACGGGTAAACATTCATGGAGAGTTTGATCCTGGCTCAGGACGAACGCTGGCGGCGTGCTTAACACATGCAAGTCGAACGATGAAGCCCTTCGGGGTGGATTAGTGGCGAACGGGTGAGTAACACGTGGGCAATCTGCCCTTCACTCTGGGACAAGCCCTGGAAACGGGGTCTAATACCGGATACGACTGCGGAAGGCATCTTCTGTGGTGGAAAGCTCCGGCGGTGAAGGATGAGCCCGCGGCCTATCAGCTTGTTGGTGGGGTAATGGCCTACCAAGGCGACGACGGGTAGCCGGCCTGAGAGGGCGACCGGCCACACTGGGACTGAGACACGGCCCAGACTCCTACGGGAGGCAGCAGTGGGGAATATTGCACAATGGGCGAAAGCCTGATGCAGCGACGCCGCGTGAGGGATGACGGCCTTCGGGTTGTAAACCTCTTTCAGCAGGGAAGAAGCGAAAGTGACGGTACCTGCAGAAGAAGCGCCGGCTAACTACGTGCCAGCAGCCGCGGTAATACGTAGGGCGCAAGCGTTGTCCGGAATTATTGGGCGTAAAGAGCTCGTAGGCGGCTTGTCACGTCGGATGTGAAAGCCCGAGGCTTAACCTCGGGTCTGCATTCGATACGGGCTAGCTAGAGTGTGGTAGGGGAGATCGGAATTCCTGGTGTAGCGGTGAAATGCGCAGATATCAGGAGGAACACCGGTGGCGAAGGCGGATCTCTGGGCCATTACTGACGCTGAGGAGCGAAAGCGTGGGGAGCGAACAGGATTAGATACCCTGGTAGTCCACGCCGTAAACGTTGGGAACTAGGTGTTGGCGACATTCCACGTCGTCGGTGCCGCAGCTAACGCATTAAGTTCCCCGCCTGGGGAGTACGGCCGCAAGGCTAAAACTCAAAGGAATTGACGGGGGCCCGCACAAGCGGCGGAGCATGTGGCTTAATTCGACGCAACGCGAAGAACCTTACCAAGGCTTGACATATACCGGAAAGCATTAGAGATAGTGCCCCCCTTGTGGTCGGTATACAGGTGGTGCATGGCTGTCGTCAGCTCGTGTCGTGAGATGTTGGGTTAAGTCCCGCAACGAGCGCAACCCTTGTCCTGTGTTGCCAGCATGCCCTTCGGGGTGATGGGGACTCACAGGAGACCGCCGGGGTCAACTCGGAGGAAGGTGGGGACGACGTCAAGTCATCATGCCCCTTATGTCTTGGGCTGCACACGTGCTACAATGGCCGGTACAATGAGCTGCGATACCGTGAGGTGGAGCGAATCTCAAAAAGCCGGTCTCAGTTCGGATTGGGGTCTGCAACTCGACCCCATGAAGTCGGAGTCGCTAGTAATCGCAGATCAGCATTGCTGCGGTGAATACGTTCCCGGGCCTTGTACACACCGCCCGTCACGTCACGAAAGTCGGTAACACCCGAAGCCGGTGGCCCAACCCTTGTGGAGGGAGCTGTCGAAGGTGGGACTGGCGATTGGGACGAAGTCGTAACAAGGTAGCCGTACCGGAAGGTGCGGCTGGATCACCTCCTTTCTAAGGAGCACAGTACCGATTGCAGACAAACGTTCTGCACGGTCAGCTCATGGGTGGAACGTTGATTAGTTGGCACGGTTTCTGACACTTCCTGTAAGTACTGCTTCGGCGTGGAACACAGCGAAAGTCGACGGGATCGTGCTTGGCACGTTGTTGGGTCCTGAAGGTACGGCCGTGAGGTCATGTCTTCAGTGCCGGCCCCAGTGAACTCGCCAGCTTGTCTGGTGGGGTGATGGGTGGCTGGTCGTTGTTTGAGAACTACACAGTGGACGCGAGCATCTGTGGCCAAGTTTTTAAGGGCGCACGGTGGATGCCTTGGCACCAGGAACCGATGAAGGACGTGAGAGGCCGCGATAGGCCCCGGGGAGCTGCCAACTGAGCTTTGATCCGGGGGTGTCCGAATGGGGAAACCCGGCAGTCGTCATGGGCTGTCACCCACTGCTGAACACATAGGCAGTGTGGAGGGAACGAGGGGAAGTGAAACATCTCAGTACCCTCAGGAAGAGAAAACAACCGTGATTCCGGGAGTAGTGGCGAGCGAAACCGGATGAGGCCAAACCGTATGCGTGTGATACCCGGCAGGGGTTGCGCATGCGGGGTTGTGGGAATGAGCTTCAGTCGTCTGCCGGCGGCTGGGCGAGTCAGAAACCGTTGATGTAGTCGAAGGACATGCGAAAGGTCCGGCGTAGAGGGTAAGACCCCCGTAGACGAAACATCAGCGGCTTGCTTGCTCATCTCCCAAGTAGCACGGGGCCCGAGAAATCCCGTGTGAATCTGGCGGGACCACCCGCTAAGCCTAAATATTCCCTGGTGACCGATAGCGGATAGTACCGTGAGGGAATGGTGAAAAGTACCGCGGGAGCGGAGTGAAATAGTACCTGAAACCGTGTGCCTACAAGCCGTGGGAGCGTCGCTCATTGGGTTTACCCAATGGGTCGTGACTGCGTGCCTTTTGAAGAATGAGCCTGCGAGTTAGCGGTGTGTAGCGAGGTTAACCCGTGTGGGGAAGCCGTAGCGAAAGCGAGTCCGAACAGGGCGATTGAGTTGCACGCTCTAGACCCGAAGCGGAGTGATCTAGCCATGGGCAGGTTGAAGCGGAGGTAAGACTTCGTGGAGGACCGAACCCACCAGGGTTGAAAACCTGGGGGATGACCTGTGGTTAGGGGTGAAAGGCCAATCAAACTCCGTGATAGCTGGTTCTCCCCGAAATGCATTTAGGTGCAGCGTCGTGTGTTTCTTGCCGGAGGTAGAGCACTGGATAGGCGATGGGCCCTACCGGGTTACTGACCTTAGCCAAACTCCGAATGCCGGTAAGTGAGAGCACGGCAGTGAGACTGTGGGGGATAAGCTCCATGGTCGAGAGGGAAACAGCCCAGAGCATCGACTAAGGCCCCTAAGCGTACGCTAAGTGGGAAAGGATGTGGAGTCGCAGAGACAACCAGGAGGTTGGCTTAGAAGCAGCCACCCTTGAAAGAGTGCGTAATAGCTCACTGGTCAAGTGATTCCGCGCCGACAATGTAGCGGGGCTCAAGCGTACCGCCGAAGTCGTGTCATTGCAGCTATAGGGCCAACGCCCGCTGTGATGGGTAGGGGAGCGTCGTGTGCCGGGTGAAGCAGCAGCGGAAGCTAGTTGTGGACGGTTCACGAGTGAGAATGCAGGCATGAGTAGCGATACACACGTGAGAAACGTGTGCGCCGATTGACTAAGGGTTCCTGGGTCAAGCTGATCTGCCCAGGGTAAGTCGGGACCTAAGGCGAGGCCGACAGGCGTAGTCGATGGACAACCGGTTGATATTCCGGTACCCGCTTTGAAACGCCCAATATCGAATCAGGCGATGCTAAGTCCGTGAAGCCGTTCCGGACCCTTCGGGGAAAGGAAAGTGGTGGAGCCGACGAACCAGACTTGTAGTAGGTAAGCGATGGGGTGACGCAGGAAGGTAGTCCAGCCCGGGCGGTGGTTGTCCCGGGGTAAGGGTGTAGGCCGAGGGGTAGGCAAATCCGTCCCTCATTGAAGGCTGAGACCTGATGCCGAGCCGATTGTGGTGAAGTGGATGATCCTATGCTGTCGAGAAAAGCCTCTAGCGAGTTTCATGGCGGCCCGTACCCTAAACCGACTCAGGTGGTCAGGTAGAGAATACCGAGGCGTTCGGGTGAACTATGGTTAAGGAACTCGGCAAAATGCCCCCGTAACTTCGGGAGAAGGGGGGCCATCACTGGTGATCGGACTTGCTCCGTGAGCTGGGGGTGGCCGCAGAGACCAGCGAGAAGCGACTGTTTACTAAAAACACAGGTCCGTGCGAAGCCGTAAGGCGATGTATACGGACTGACGCCTGCCCGGTGCTGGAACGTTAAGGGGACCGGTTAGTGACCTTTCGGGGTTGCGAAGCTGAGAACTTAAGCGCCAGTAAACGGCGGTGGTAACTATAACCATCCTAAGGTAGCGAAATTCCTTGTCGGGTAAGTTCCGACCTGCACGAATGGCGTAACGACTTCTCGACTGTCTCAACCATAGGCCCGGTGAAATTGCACTACGAGTAAAGATGCTCGTTTCGCGCAGCAGGACGGAAAGACCCCGGGACCTTTACTACAGTTTGATATTGGTGTTCGGTTCGGCTTGTGTAGGATAGGTGGGAGACTTTGAAGCATCAACGCCAGTTGGTGTGGAGTCGCCGTTGAAATACCACTCTGGTCGTGCTGGATGTCTAACCTCGGTCCGTGATCCGGATCAGGGACAGTGTCTGATGGGTAGTTTAACTGGGGCGGTTGCCTCCCAAAGGGTAACGGAGGCGCCCAAAGGTTCCCTCAGCCTGGTTGGCAATCAGGTGTTGAGTGTAAGTGCACAAGGGAGCTTGACTGTGAGACCGACGGGTCGAGCAGGGACGAAAGTCGGGACTAGTGATCCGGCGGTGGCTTGTGGAAGCGCCGTCGCTCAACGGATAAAAGGTACCCCGGGGATAACAGGCTGATCTTCCCCAAGAGTCCATATCGACGGGATGGTTTGGCACCTCGATGTCGGCTCGTCGCATCCTGGGGCTGGAGTCGGTCCCAAGGGTTGGGCTGTTCGCCCATTAAAGCGGTACGCGAGCTGGGTTTAGAACGTCGTGAGACAGTTCGGTCCCTATCCGCTGTGCGCGTAGGAATATTGAGAAGGGCTGTCCCTAGTACGAGAGGACCGGGACGGACGAACCTCTGGTGTGCCAGTTGTCCTGCCAAGGGCATGGCTGGTTGGCTACGTTCGGGAGGGATAACCGCTGAAAGCATCTAAGCGGGAAGCCTGCTTCAAGATGAGTATTCCCACCTCCTTGAGAGGGTAAGGCTCCCAGTAGACGACTGGGTTGATAGGCCAGATGTGGAAGCCCGGTAACGGGTGAAGCTGACTGGTACTAATAGGCCGAGGGCTTGTCCTCAGTTGCTCGCGTCCACTGTGTTAGTTCTGAA
>NZ_JOBX01000131.1:0-5676 GCF_000720645.1 Streptomyces sp. NRRL S-378 | reverse complement strand
TCCTCCCCGGCCGGGGCAGGACGTTCGGCGAACCCCCGGCGCCGGCGCTCGGACCGCCGCCCCCGGGCAACGGACCCGACGGCAGCAGCCCGGCGCATCCTGGGTCGCTCTTGGTCTGGCCGTTCTGCACGCCCTTGGCCTCGTCCCCATCGTCCGCCGGCTCCGCGGACGAGCCGTCGCTGCGATCCATCCGCGACGAGGGCCAGTGCACGGCTCTCGTCGTGCGCGGAGGCTGGAGAACGAGGCGAACGAGTACGACGACGGCGCCCGCCTTGGGGGTGGGCGCCGTGATCGAGCGGGGGCGGGTCAGCCGCGGGCGATGTTCTCAGCCTGCGGGCCCTTCTGCCCCTGGGTGACGTCGAAGGTGACGACCTCGCCCTCCTGCAGTTCCCGGTAGCCGTTCCCGGTGATGTTGGAGTAGTGGGCGAAAACGTCCGGGCCGCCTCCGTCCTGGGCGATGAACCCGAAGCCCTTCTCGGAGTTGAACCACTTCACCGTGCCACGCGCCATGCTCGAATCCCTCTGTACAACCTGCCGGCGGCTCTTCGGCCGCCGCGGCGTCCGGATGGAAGCCTGATCACTTCCTGCCCAGACGCCCCAGTGGTTACACCTTGCGTCACGCCCACCGCTCCCCCGTCCAAGACGTGAGGTCCACCCTCGGCCCCACAGCAGGCAGGCGGCAGCGCGCCGTTCGCATGGCTGTCGTGGCCCCGGCAGGGCCGCTCCTCAACGGACCTCGATTCCGATGAGACAGGTGTCGTCGTCGGTGTCGGATGCGCTGTAGGTCAGCACGGTGTCCAGTCGCTTCTCCAGCGTGTCAGCGGAGCGTGAAGCGACGGTGAGCAGCTGGGCGAGGGAGTCAGTGACGTCGATGTCTCTGCGTTCGACCAGTCCGTCGGTGTACATGAGGAGGATGTCGTCGGCTTCGAGCTGTACCTCCTCCTCCCTGAACGTGGCGTCGGGCAGTGCTCCGAGCAGCAATCCGGCGTTGAGGGGGAACGACTGGGCTTGCGCGCCTCTGACCAGGACGGGTGGCAGATGGCCGGCTCGGGCCCATTGCAGGGTTCGGGTCTTGGGGTCGAAGAGGGCGCAGACGGCGGTGGCGGTGAGGTGGCTGGTGAGGTGGAAGGCGACCCGGTTGAGCCAGGCGAGCAGTTGCGCCGGGCCGGCGCCGGTGACGGCGAGGCCGCGCAGGGCGTTGCGCAGCACGACCATGCCGGTGGCGGCCTGGATGCCGTGTCCGGCGACATCGCCGACGCTGAGGAGGACTTTGCCGTTGGGCAGGACCACGGAGTCGTACCAGTCGCCGCCGACGAGGGATTCCGATTCGGCCGGTCGGTAGCGCACCGCGATCCGGATGCCGGGTACCTCAAGGGGTGCGGGGGCCGGTGGCATGATGGCGTGCTGCAGTTGGAGGGCGAGGCGGCTGCGGTCGGCGGATTCTGCTTCGGAGTCGGCGAGCTGGTCGCGGGTGGCGGCGAGGGCGACCTCCGTCCAGTGCTGGGAGGAGACGTCCTGGCATGCGCCGCGCACCGCGTAGAGACGGCCCTGGTCGTCGAGTACGGGTTCGGCGACCATGCGGATGTGCCGGGTGATGCCGTCGGGCCGCTGGAGGCGGAACTCCACAGAGGATTCGCGTTGGCTGTGCAGGAGGGTGCGGAGGAACCGCCCGATGGAGTTGACGTCGTGGGCGTGTGCGTGGGCGGCCAGGTCTTCCAGAGGGACGGGGATGGCGGTTAGCGGGAGCCCGAACAGGGCGAACAGCTGCTCGTTCCAGCTGATCTCTCCGGTGTGCATGTTCTGGTCGAAGCCGCCGACCCGGCCGAGGCGCTGTGCGTGCTGCAGCAGGTTGGCCAGGCGGGCCTTCTCGTCCTCGATCTTCCAGATGAGGAGGAGGGCGGTACCGTGCCGGCTGATGCGCACGTCGGCGACGGTGGTGAGGGGGACTTCTCCTACGAAGGTGGTCAGCGCGGTGTGCAGCGCCTGACAGGCCTCGCCGGTGGCGAAGGCCCTCTCCAGTTTGTCGAAGAGTCCCCCGTCCTCGGCTGCCGCTGGGTAGATCTCGAGAAAGTGGCGGCCGGTGACCATGGAGCGGGGCCGGCCGGCCGGGTCGATGAAGCTGTTGTTGACGTGGTGGATACGGAAGTCCGCGAGACGGCCGTCGGCGTCGAGAACGGGTGCGAGGACCAGGACCGTGTCGTCGAGATGGCCGGCGAGGTCGGTGAGTTCCGCCAGGGCCGTGTGATGCGCGGCGTCAGAGGCGGCGGGAGTGAGGTCCGGGGACTGTTCTTCGAGGGTGTGCGCACACAGCTCGGCCAGCGCCTCCAGCTGGCGGATGATCTGTACGGGCTGCGGGGGCAGGGGCTGGGGCCAGGCGATTTCCAGGACGCCGTGGATGCGGCCGCCGGTGCCCGCGGGGATGACGACGCGGCCGCCGTCGGGGTGCCGCCGCCGGCCGATGGTGGGGAGGCTGGCTTGGGAGAGGCTGGTGACGATGGAGAGTTCGCGGTGGGTGAGGGCGAGCCGGGCGCAAGTGGCGACCTCGGGTGGGACGTAGCGCCAGCGGTCGGCATCCTCCGGAGTGAAGCCCGCCTGTCCGGCCAGGGTGAGCGAGGAATCGGCGCCGGTGACCCAGATCGCGACGCCGTGAGCACCCAGAGGGGCGAGCGCGTTGTCGAGGAGCGCCGCGGCGACGGCCTGCGCGTCACCCGCCGCCAGGATGCGGCTTTCCGCAGCCCGCAGCCGGACAGTCGGCGCCGTCTCAGAAGCCTGGTCGGCGACAGCGGCGGCCAGGAACTCCTGCGCGACTTCGCTGACGCGGTCACGGGCGGCTTGGTTGATGACGTCGACGGCGAGAGCAAGCAGGGTGGTGCCGGACTGTTCGGCGAGCTTGGCGAGTTGCCTCGATGCCTCGGCGGGCCCGCATCCGAGTTGTCCGACGAGAATGCCCTTCGCGAGCTCCACGAGAGCACGGCCGTCAGCGGCTGACTGGGCCTCCAGAGCCTCCTCGCGCAGCCGCTCCACGGTCGCCGCCAGCCGTCCGGCCTGGGGTTCTGAGGAAGTGCTGGGCCTGGTGCGCCGGTCGGGCTGGGGTTCGTCGTGTCCGGCTGGCGTGTCTGCCTCGACTGCGGCGCGGATTCCCGCGGCGGCGAGTGTGGTGTGGGACTGGGTCGCTTCGTTTTCGTCTGAAGTGGTGTTCACCGTGTCTGTCGCTATTCCTCCGTAGGGCCGGGGTCGTCAGGCTGAGGTGGTGCCTGAGGTGGTGCCTGAGGTGTTCTGGGCCGGCAGCCACCGGCGGAGTCGGGCGATGAGGTCGTTGGCGTCGACGGGCTTGGTGACGTAGTCGTTCGCGCCGGAGGCCAGGCTCTTCTCACGGTCGCCCGGCATGGCCTTCGCCGTGACCGAGATGATCGGGAGAGCGCTGTATTCGGGCATGCGCCTGATCTCCGTGGTGGCTGCGTAGCCGTCCAGTTCCGGCATCATCACGTCCATCAGGATCAGGTCGATACCCGGGGTCTCGGTCAGGGTTTCGATGCCCCGGCGACCGTTCTCGGCGTGCAGCACCTGCATCCCGTGCAGCTCCAGGATCCCGCTGATGGCGTACAGGTTGCGCGGGTCGTCATCGACGACGAGGACCGACCGGCCGGCGAGGCTGGCGTCGACGAGGGCACGTTCGTGGACGGCAGGGTGGCTGTCGGCGTGCACGAGGGTCGGCACGTCGCCCGGGCGGTCTGCCGACAGATGCAGGGCGATCCGCTCGCGGAGTTCGTCCAGGCTGGAGAGCACTTCCAGCGGCAGAGCGGCGGCGCGCTCGGCGACTTCTGCCTGCTGCACCCTGGTCATGCGCCGGTTGTCGTGAGCGAGGACCGGCAGGGAGGCAAGCGCCCCGTCACCAGCGAGAGCCTCGAGGAAGCGCAGCCCTTCCCCATCCGATCCAAGTTCGAGAACCACGCAGTGGAAAGACGCCTGGGCCAGGACTGCCGCCGCATCCGCAGCGGTGACCGCGGTCACGACCTCAGCACGCTCGGACGGCACAGTGACGGCCCGTCCTGCGGTCAGGTCCCCGGCCGCGCTCTCGGCGACCAGGCTCAGCAGACCGTTGCTGCGCTGCTCGATGACCAGAATGCGCCGGGGATGGCGCTCCTCTTCGAGGGCCTGCTGGGCGGCACCGTCCGGCTCCTCGAGCCCCGAACCGGCGGACTCGGCGCTCTCCAGAGCGGCGGTACCTCCTTCGGCGAGTCCCGAGACGGGGAGGTAGAGGGTGAAGGTGGAGCCCTTGCCGACCTCGCTTCGGGCGGTGACGGCGCCGCCCAGGAGGCGGGCGATCTCCCTGGTGATGGACAGGCCCAGGCCGGTACCGCCGTACTTGCGGCTGGTGGTGCCGTCGGCCTGCTGGAACGCGGCGAAGATGGCTTCCAGCTGTTGCTCGGCGATCCCGATGCCGCTGTCGATGACGCGGAAGGCCACCACGGATCCGGCATGGGTCAGCTCGTCGGGGAGCTCTGCCGAACTCGCGGGCTCGATCTTGACGTGGACGCGGCCGTGTTCGGTGAACTTCACCGCGTTGGACAGCAGGTTGCGCAGGACCTGCTGCAGTCGGGCGTCGTCGGTGAGGAGGTCCACCGGGACGCCCGGAGCCGTCGTAATGTCGAATTCGAGGCCCTTTTGGCTGGTCAGCGGCCTGAAGGAGGCTTCCAGGTAGTTGAGGAGCTGCTTGAGGGAGACCCGCTCCAGGTTCACGTCCATCTTGCCCGCCTCGACCTTGGACAGGTCGAGGATGTCGTTGATCAGCTGCAGCAGGTCGGAGCCTGCCGAGTGGATGATGCCCGCGTACTCGACCTGCTTCGGGGAGAGGTTGCGGGTGGGGTTCTGCGCGAGCAGCTGCGCCAGGATGAGCAGGCTGTTGAGCGGGGGCCTCGATGTCGCTGTTCTGGCTGGCGAGGAGGGCGGCCTTCTCCTCCAGTTCGGCGTTGGAGCGCTGGAGTTCCTCCTGCTGGACCTGGAGTTCCTCCGAGCGGGCCTGGAGCTCGGTCGTGAGCCGCTGGGACTCGCCGAGGAGCTCGTCGGTCCGGGCGTTCGCCACGATGGTGTTGACGTTGACGCCGATGGTCTCCATCAGCCGGCCCAGGAAGTCACGGTGCACCGGGGTGAAGGCGCTGAAGGAGGCGAGCTCGATGACGCCGAGGACCTGGTCCTCGACGACGATGGGCAGGACGATCAGGTGGGCCGGCGCGCCTTGGCCCAGCCCGGAGGAAATGAGATAGCCGGGGGGCACGTTGTTGGTGGTCAGGATGCGGCGGCTGCGCGCCGCCTGCCCCACCAAGGTTTCTCCGTGCCGCACCCGCGTCGCGGCGGGGCTTTCCGCCGGCCGCCCGAAGGAGCCGATCAGGGTGAGCCCTGCCTGGCCGTCGATTTCCTCGCCGAGGTAGAAGGCTCCGTAGCTGGCGTCGACGAGGGGGGTGAGTTCGTCCATGACGAGTTCGGCGACGACGGCGAGATCGCGGTGGCCCTGCATCAGGCCGGAGATCTGTGCCAGGTTCGACTTGAGCCAGTCCTGCTCCTGGTTGGCGCGGGTGGTCTCGCGCAGCGACCCGACCATGGAGTTGATGTTGTCCTTGAGTTCGGCGACCTCTCCGGAGGCGTCCACGGTGATCGAGCGGGTCAGATCGCCCTCGG
>NZ_JOBX01000130.1:0-5128 GCF_000720645.1 Streptomyces sp. NRRL S-378 | reverse complement strand
TCGAACACGGAGCCGTTGCTGCGGTTGAACGTCGAGGCCCGCGACCGGGAAACCCTGGTCCGCGTCCGCGACGAGGCCCTGGCCCTCATCCGCGCCTGACGCATCCTGCGGGCCCGCGCTCCCGGCGCGGGCCCCCAACTCCAGCCCGGCCACGCCCGGCCACGCCCGGCCCGTTCGGGGAGGGGCTGAGGGCGGCGTGCCGTTCACAGACTGCAGATGGCCTCGGCCAGGTCCGCGCCGTAGGAGGCCCAGCAGATCACCGAGCCGGCATCGTCGAGCTGCCCCATGAACCACTCACCGTCGTGCTGAACGAGGCACAACTCGTGAAACGCGAGGATCACCTCGGGCCGGAGCGGCTCGTAGGCGCCCTGCCCGGCCACCTCGACGACCACGAGCCGATCGACGGGGAGCACGGCAGCGCTCGGGTCTCCGGAGACGGTGCGCACGCGTTCGATCGTCCATCCGGCGGGGAGTCCTGAGTTCACCGGCCCATGGTCTCAGCAGGGCGCCGCTGCCGGTAATCGGCCCTGCCACGCCCCGGCGGCCCGACCAGGCGGTGAGGGTTGGGCTGGGCGGGCGTCCAGCCGGCCTCTGCGAGCCCGCGCTTCCCGGCGGGGGCCCGCCGTTCCCGCTGCGCCGGCGTTCGAGGCGCGGGGTGGGGGGCGGAGCCTTACGAAGCCCCGGCGGAGCCGGTTCCCCTGAACCGGCCCCAGCGGTCCCGGCGCCCCTGCCGGGCCCGGTTGCCCTAGCCTGCCCAGCGGTCCCAGCGCTCCCGCCGGGCAGGCAGCCCCTTGTAGGCGTACGCGGCGGACATCAAGGTCATGTGGTGGTGCCAGCCGGGGAAGGAACGGCCCTCGAAGTCCAGGAGGCCGAAGCCGTCCGCCAGGACACCGAGCGTGGCGGCGGCCCGGCCCGAATGCCGGACCAGCCGCAGCAGGTCGTCCATCCGGTGGCGGCTCATGTTGGTGAGCCAGACCGCCCCGCCCGCCCGTGCACCGGTCCCCGGCCCCCCTTCGCCGAACAGACGGTACGTCTGCTGCCCGCCCGGCACCGCAAGGTCCGCGCCCGGTACCCGGACCAGTGCCGAGTGGATCCGCAGCCGCTGCGGGCGGCCGGCCGGGCCCGCGGGCGGAGCCGTGTACGGATGGCTGGTGTTGCCGCGACGGGCGAGCTCGCCCGCGGTGGTGACGCGCGCGGTCGACCGCACCGGCTCGCCCGCGTGCGCCGGCCCGGCCGCGCAGACGGTGAGGGCCGGCGGGACGGACACCAGGAAGTCGTGGCCGCGCCGGCCGAGCATGCCGATCAGCGCGGCGGCTGAGCCGAGGCGGCTGAGGTCGGCGACCACGGGGACCCGCACCGACGAGGTGCGGGCGGCCGTGGAGTCGATGAGCGCCAGGACCAGGGACTCCGGGCTCTGGTGGGCGACGTCGGGGGAGATCCGGGCCCGACGGCGCAGGGCCGGGTCGACCGACCAGGACTCGGGAAGCACCAGCCGCCAGTCGACGGGCACGCTCATGCCGTCGAGGGACAGGAAGAGGCCGAAGCCGAACTGGCAGTTGACGATGCGTCCGGCGACGGGGTCGAAGCGGCGGTGGACGCCGACCGAGTGCTCCCCCCGTTTGGGGAAGCAGACCTGCCCGATGGTCCAGGCATGCACGGGGTGGCGTTCCTCGACCCAGCGGAGCAGTTCCGCCCGAGCCGGATCCCACTCCCACGGGCTCGCGTTGATGAACTGCTGCAGGGACTGGGACGCGGTGGGTGACGTGGTCACGGACGCGGCGAGCCTGCGGACGGTCTTCTTGCCCGGGGTGGTCAGCAGGCCCTGTAAGTAGACCCGCGCCCATCTGCGTTGGTCGGCCCTCGGTAAGTGGCCGAAGAGGCGTTCCGTGAACTCGTCCAGGGCGGTACCACCGGTGGCCGGGGCTCTGGTCCTCGTGTGCGCTGTCATCTGTCGTCTCTCCCCTCCGGTGCGGACATCGGTCTGCGCCAAGACACGCAAGAGAATACAGAACGTTCGTTTTGTTTTCTAGCCGAAGTATGGCGCCCCCGACGCGACTTGGGCACGTTGGGGGTACGGCGTCGCCGCCCCCCGACGCGGGCGGCGCAGGACGGCGGGGCATGGTCGCTTCTTCGTCAAGTAGCCGTTGTGCGCGGTCGGCGCCGGGGTGACGCTGGAGGTCGCCCCCGTGCCGGGCGCAGGGGTGAGTGAGGAACGAACCGGATGGCAGTGGTAGTGCAGTGGTGAAGCAAGAGCGCGGCGTGCGCACCCGTAATCATCTGATCTCGGTGGCCGCCGCCGAATTCGACCGCAATGGATACGAGGGGACATCGCTTTCCCGGCTGAGCAGGTCGGCCGGGATTTCGATCGGAGCCGTCACCTTTCATTTCTCGGCGAAGGGGGAACTGGCCTCCGCCGTCGAGGATTCCGGCCGGGCCGCCACCCGCAGGGTGGTCGAGCGCGTGACGGCCCGCGGGGGACCGGCGCTGGACACCGTCTCCTCGCTCGTCCTGGCCCTCGGCCGGCTGATCGAGTCCGACGCGGCCGTGCGCGCCGCGGCGCGCCTCACCCAGGAACGCGTCGGCGCCGGCCCGGAGTGGTGCGGCTGCTGGCTCCCTGACGTGGAGGAACTGCTGGAGCAGGCCGCGGAGGAGGGGCAGCTCCATCCGGAGGTCGACCCGCGTCCGCTCACCCGGCTGACGGGTCATCTGGTCGGTGGTGTGGTCACGCGGGCCCGCCGGGACCGGGACGACCGCCCCGGCGCGGCCGCCGGCGAGCTCGGCGAACTGTGGTGCCTCATCCGGCGGCGCGTCGCGGCCCCGCCCGCGGCGGAAATGCCCAAGTAGGCGAGAAAGTGCGGGAATTCTGGCCGACGGAGCGAGGGCCCGTCTAGCGTCAGCGGCATGAATTCCATGCCTCCGCAGATAACCAAAGCAGTGATCCCCGCCGCGGGACTCGGTACCCGATTCCTCCCGCTGACGAAGGCCACCCCGAAGGAAATGCTCCCGGTGGTCGACAAGCCCGCCATCCAGTACGTGGTGGAGGAGGCGGTCGCGGCGGGGATGTCGGACATCCTCATGGTCACCGGACGCAACAAGCGTCCGCTCGAGGACCACTTCGACCGCAACTACGAGCTGGAGGAGGCCCTCCAGCGTCGTGGTGATCAGGACAAACTCAACAGCGTCTGCGCCTCCACCGAGCTCGCGGACATCCACTACGTGCGTCAGCGGGACCCCAAGGGTCTCGGGCACGCCGTCCTGTGCGCGGCACCGCACGTCGGCCGGGAGCCCTTCGCGGTCCTCCTGGCCGACGACCTGATCGACCCCCGCGATCCCCTGCTGGCCCGGATGGCCGAGGTGCGCGCCCGGCTCGGCGGCAGCGTCGTGGCCCTCATGGAGGTGGACCCGGACGCCATCCACCTGTACGGATGCGCCGCGGTCGAAGGGGCACCGGCCGACGGCGACGGCGTGCGCATCACCGAGCTGGTGGAGAAGCCGGAGCCGGGTACCGCCCCCAGCAACCTGGCGATCATCGGCCGCTACCTCCTCGACCCCGAGATCTTCGACGTGCTGCGCAGGACCAGCCCCGGTCGCGGCGGCGAGATCCAGCTCACGGACGCACTGCGCACCCTGGTCCGCGCCGGGCGCCCGGTGCACGGGGTGGTCTTCTCCGGTCGGCGCTACGACACGGGTGACCGCGCCGAGTACCTGCGCGCGACGGTCCGGCTCGCGTGCGAGCGGGAGGACCTGGGCCCCGAATTCCTCTCCTGGCTGCGGGAGTTCGTGCACGCGGAGGAACTCGCAGCGGTGTGAGGCCCAGCCGGTGGGCGACCGGGGAAGTTCCGCGGTCGCCCACCTGACCGGCCCCTACTCCGCCGACTTGCCCAAATCTCAACGGGGTTCGGCTGCCAGATTGGTTACCGAACGGTAGTTACGTAATTTCTTCTCCGGGCCCGGCGAACGGCACGGCGCCCCCGGCATCGAGTGCACGAAGGGAGGTGAACTCCATGGACGACCTGAACGCACGACACCCGGTTCAGCAGACCCCCCACTTCGCAGAGGTGCCGGTCGGTGAACTGCTCGCCGCGGATTCCCCCCGTACCGTCCCCGTGGACGAGAGCCACGCACAGGCCCTCGCGAACTCCGGGCGGGCGCTTCCGCCGCTGCTCGTGCACCGTCCCACGATGCGCGTCATCGACGGAACGCACCGCCTGCGGGCGGCCGTGCTGAGGGGCCGGGACACCGTCGGAGTGACGTACTTCGACGGCAGCCCCGAGGACGCGTTCGTCCTCTCGGTCGAGGCCAACATCAGCCACGGACTCCCGCTGACCCTGGCGGAACGGACTGCCGCGGCGTCTCGGATCCTGCAGTCCCACCCGGACTGGTCCGACCGCGGGATCGCCGGGCGGACCGGGCTGGCGGCCAAGACCGTCGCGGCGTTGCGCCGCCGGGAGGCTCCCGGGCACGACCCGCCGAGCCGCGTCGGCCTGGACGGACGCGTCCGGCCGGCCGATCCGGCGCGCGGCAGGGAGGTCGCGGCGAGGCTCCTCGCGGGCCGTCCCACCGCCTCCCTGAGACAGATCGCACGGGAAGCGGGTATCGCGCCGTCCACCGTGCGGGACGTGCGCCGCCGGATCGGTGAGGGCGAGGATCCCGTACCGGTGGGACAGCGGCGCTCGGGCAACACCCCCGCTCCGGCCCCGGTGACCGCCCGCGGCCGCGGCCAGCCACTGGCCGCACTGGTCACCGGTCTGTGCAAGGACCCCCTGCTCAGACTCAGCGAGGCGGGCCGGCTGCTGCTGCGCATGCTCGACCTCCAGGTGAGCGGGCTGCGCCAGCGGGATCGGATCGTCGCCGCGGTGCCCCCGTACCGCGCCGAGACCGCTGCCGCCGCTGCCGCGCAGTGCGCCCGCGACTGGCAGGAACTGTCGGAGGAGCTGGGCCGCCGAGCCTCGGCGGACGCCCGCGACTGAGCGGCGCTCCCCCCAAAAGTACCGGCCTTCCCTGCTGGAAGGCCTCCGTTCATGTGTGTTCGAAAGGAAGTCTGGCGATGTCGGTTGTCGAGGGTGCGCGGGTTGATGCGGGTGCGGGGGAGGTGCTGCCGGCCCGTTTGGACGGGCGTTTGCGGTTG
>NZ_JOBX01000129.1:0-5192 GCF_000720645.1 Streptomyces sp. NRRL S-378 | reverse complement strand
AGGACGCGATGTCCGCCTTCGCGGCGGACGAGCACGCGTTCGCCGTAGGCAGGATCTTCCCGAGGTTCGGCGAGGTCCACGCCGCGGCCTCCTACCTGAGGGCCCTCGCCGCGGAATAGGCAGCCCCGTTCCCGTCGGTGGATCGAGGGCACGGAGCCTCGGCGAACCGGCCGGCTGATCGTCGAGGCTGCGGACGAGGCGCTGTCGGGCGACGCGGCCGGACAACGGCAGCCTGCCCCGCGCCGACGGAACCATCCACAACCCCGTCTCCGGCCGCTGCCTCGACCTCGGCGACTACGACACCACTCCCGGCCGGCAACTGTGGCTCTACGACTGCAACGCTTCCGCCGCGCAGCGCTGGAGCGTTCCGGTCCTCGGCACCGCACCGCTCCCCGTTCCCGTCCCCGTCCCTGTCCCGTAACGCCGACCGCGATCACCGCACGGAGGGCCGTCTTCCCGCCCCGGGGAGGCGGCCTTCGGCGCTGTGCCGCGGGTGGGCGCAATCCCTCGAAGGGGGGCATCGACACCTCCGGGTGATTCGAACGGGCCGTGGCCGCGCCGCCGTTGGGGTCCGGGCGGACATCGCAAGTGTGTGCGGGCGTTCGTTCCTCGCGGGCCGTGACGCCGCTCTGAGCAGCCACGTTCTTCCGGCGTCAGTTCGCAGCCGCAGCGCCTCGGGAGGAATCTTGCGATCCGTGCACGTTCATGTGGTGTTCGACCCGGCACCGGGCGGAGGTGGCCGCGCATGAGGCTCCTCAAGCGGCCCACGGCCCTCCAGCCCGCCGTCTCGGCGAGCGAGCGGCGGCTCTTCGGCGGACCCCTGCGCTACGACGCCGGCTGGTCCAACCACGACTACGCCCGCCTCGAAGGGCGGCTGCTGTCCACCCTGCGCTCCATGCCCCGCATGGTCGCCGGGACCCTGCGCCTGGCTTGGGACACCGACCGGCCCGCGCTGCTCACCGTCGCCGCCTCCGAGGCCGGCCAGGGGATCACCTCCGCCGTCGGGCTGCTCGTCCTCAGCGAGGTGCTCCGCACGCTGCTCGGCGCGGGCAGTCCCGCCGAGCGGCTGCACGCCGCCCTGCCCGCCCTGGCCGCCGGTGCGCTGGTCGCCGTACTGGGCGCCGTGCTGGCCTCCCGGTCCACCGCGGCCGCCGGACGGCTGGAGCCGAAGATCGAACGGGCCGCGCACGAGCAGTACTTGAAGGCCGCCGTCGAGGTGGAGCTCGAAGCCATCGAGGACGGGGAGTTCCGGCGGCTGCTGGACAGCGCCCAGTGGGGGCCGCCCTCGGCCCGCCGTACCGTCGGCGCCTGCGTGGCCACCCTCGGCGGGGTCATCTCCCTCGTCGCCACCGCCGGGGTGCTGACCGTGCTGCACCCGCTGCTCCTGCCCATGCTGCTGCTGATCGCCGCCCCGCGCGGCTGGGGCGCGATGCGCGTGGCCCAGCGCCGCTACCTGTCCGTCATCACCTGGGTCGAGCACGTCCGTGCCGCCCGGCTCATCGGCCAGCTGCTGATCTCCCGTACGGCGGCCCCCGAGGTACGGGTGCACGGCGTCGGCCGTTACCTGCTGGGCCACTACCGCAACATGGCCGAGGTCGCCGAGACCGAGGCCACCCGCCTGGCCGGGGACAAGGCCGCCACCGAGCTCCTGGCCGCCGCGCTCTCCGGCGCCGCGGCGCTCGTCACCTACGGCGCGATGGTCGCGCTCATCGTCACCGGCCGGATGGACCTCGCCGTCGCCGGCACCGCCGTGATCGCGGTGCGCACCGGCTCGGCGAGCCTGGGCGCGCTGGTGGCCACCACCAACACCCTGCACGAGGAGTCCCTCTACGTACGGGATCTGGAACGGTTCGTCGCCGAGGCCGGGCGGCGGGCCATCCCGGGCGGGGGGCTGCCGCTGCCGGAGCGGCTGGGCACGGTGCGGCTGGACGACGTCCGCTTCGGCTATCCGGACCGGGACGAGCCCGCGCTCGACGGGGTCTCCCTCACCATCGAGGCGGGCACCGTGGTCGCGCTGGTCGGCGAGAACGGCTCGGGCAAGAGCACCCTCGTCAAACTGCTCGCCGGCCTGCACCTGCCCGACTCCGGGTCGCTGACCTGGGACGGGGTCGACGTGCGGGACGCCGACCGGGAGCAGGTCTTCGACCGGGTCGCGCTCCTCACCCAGGACTTCGAGCGCTGGCCGGTGACCGCTCGTACCAACATCGCCATCGGCCGGCCCGGGGCGGAGGGGGCCGAGGAGGCGGTCGAGCAGGCGGCGGACGTGGTGGCCGCTGCCCGGTACGCAGGTGCCGACCGCATCGTCGAGAAGCTGCCGGGCGGCTACGAGACGCTGCTGGCACGGGTGTTCAGGGGCGCCTCGGAGCTGTCCGGGGGCCAGTGGCAGAAGTTCGGGCTGGCCCGGACGCGCTTCCGGGACGCCCGCGTCATCGTCGTGGACGAGCCCACCTCGGCGCTTGACCCGGAGGCGGAGATCGCCGCCTTCGACAGCATCCGGGGGCTCGCCGGTCCGCAGCGCGCCGTCGTCCTCGTCACGCACCGGATGTCCGGCGTGCGGTTCGCCGACGTCATCTACGTGCTCCACGAGGGGCGGCTCGTCGAACAGGGCGCCCATGAGGAGCTGCTGGCGCTCGGCGGCCGGTACGCGTCGATGTTCCGGATGCAGGCCGAGCAGTTCGCCCTGCAGCCTCCGCCCCCCTCCTCGTCGCCGTCCTCGTCCCCGTCTTCCTCCCCGTCCCCGTCCGGGCCGCGCTCCGGGACCTCCCCTATCCCCCGGCAGTCCGGCGCGTCGCCCAATGACACCTCCGTCACCTGATGCGGTGAACTCCGCCTTGGCCCACGGACAGCACGGGTAGGGCACTGCTGATCTCATGCGGGGGCCGGACCACCGGCCCCCGCACCTTTGGACGAAGGGCCTACCCCGCCGTGACGCAGCCGTTCCGACTGCCGGATTTCTACGTGCCGTATCCGGCGCGACTCAACCCCCACCTGGAGGTGGCGAGGGCCCACACCAAGCAGTGGGCGCGCGACTTCGCGATGCTGGAGGGTTCCGGCGTCTGGGAGGAGAGCGACCTCGACTCGCACGACTACGCGCTGCTCTGCTCCTACACCCACCCCGACTGCGACGCCGAGGCGCTGTCGCTGGTCACCGACTGGTACGTGTGGGTGTTCTTCTTCGACGACCACTTCCTGGAGACCTTCAAGCGCTCCCAGGACCGCGCCGGCGCCAAGGCCTACCTCGACCGGCTTGCCGCCTTCATGCCGATGGACCTGGCCGCCGGCTTCCCCGAGCCCACCAACCCCGTGGAGGCCGGCCTCGCCGACCTGTGGCGGCGAACCGTTCCGTCGATGTCCACCGACTGGCGGGAACGGTTCTCCTTGTCCACGAAGAACCTCCTCGACGAGTCGATGTGGGAGCTGGCCAACATCGACATCGGGCGGGTGGCCAACCCCCTCGAGTACATCGAGATGCGCCGCAAGGTGGGCGGCGCCCCCTGGTCGGCCGGTCTGGTCGAGTACGTCGCCGCCGAGGTCCCGGCGCGCGTCGCGCACGCGCGCCCACTGGGCGTACTGCGGGACGCCTTCTCCGACGCCGTCCACATCAGGAACGACCTCTTCTCCTACGAGCGGGAGGTCACCGACGAGGGCGAGCTGTCCAACGCCGTGCTGGTCCTGGAGACGTTCCTCGGCTGCACCACCCAGGAGGCTGCGGAGGTGTCCAACGACCTGCTGACCTCCCGCCTCCAGCAGTTCGAGCAGACCGCCCTGTCCGAACTGCCGCAGCTGTTCACCGACTTCGCCCTGGAGCCGGCCGAGGTCGCGGCCGTCCTCGCCTACACCAAGGGCCTTCAGGACTGGCAGTCCGGCGGCCACGAATGGCACATGGTCTCCAGCCGCTACATGAACAAGGAGGCCCGGGCGACCGCCCCGCTCACCCTGCCCTTCATGCCGACCGGGCCGGGCACCAGCGCCCTCGACCTGCGGTCCGTCTTCAACCGGCGTTCGATGGAGCTGCGCCGCCGCTCCTTCACTCACGTCCCCTTCGAACGCACCGGGCCTTCCGTGATCCCGGAGATCTACATGCCCCACCGGCTCTCCCTGAGCCCCCATCTGGCCCACGCCCGCGAGGAGTCGGTGGCGTGGGCGCGCCGGACGGGCCTGCTGGAGCCCCAGCCGGGGGATCCCGGTTCCACGATCTGGACCGAGGAGAAGCTGCGCGGCTACGACTTCGCGCTCTGCTCGGCCGGACTCGACCCGGACGCCACACCCGAGGAGCTCGCGCTCAACGCCTGCTGGCTGACCTGGGGCACGTACGGGGACGACTACTACCCGGTGGTGTTCGCGCAGACCAAGGACCTGGCGGCGGCCAAGGCGACCACGGCCCGGCTGATCGCCATGCTCCCCGTCGACGCCGTCGAGCACGCCGAGCGGCCGCAGCCGGCCACCGCGCTGGAGCGCGGGCTCGCCGACCTGTGGGTGCGCACCAGTGCCGGCATGCCGGTGGGGCAGCGCACCGAGTTCCGGGCGACGCTGGTGGACATGCTGGAGAGCTGGCTCTGGGAGGTGGACAACGCGGTCCACAACCGCGTCCCGGACCCGGTGGACTATGCGGAGATGCGGCGGCGCACCTTCGGCAGCCGGCTCACGATGTACCTGTGCCGGCTCGGCCACGAGGGCCGGGGCATTCCGGAGGAGATCTACGCCTCGGGGACGATCCGCTCGCTGGAGAACGCCGTCGCCGACGCGGCCTGCCTGATCAACGACATCTACTCCTACCAGAAGGAGGTGGAGTTCGAGGGCGAGGTCCACAACCACATCGTGGTCACGCGGAACTTCTTCGACATCGGCTACCCGGAGGCCCTGCACATCTGCCACGCGCTGATGACCCAGCGCACCGAGGAGTTCGAGCACATCGTGGCCACTCAGCTGCCGGTGCTCTACGACGACTGGAAGCTCGACGCCGGGGCCCGGGCCGCCCTGGACGCGTACGTGCGGGAGCTCCAGGACTGGCACGCGGGTGTCCTCAACTGGCATGCGACGATCCGCCGTTACCGGCCGGAGGACCTGAGCCGGCCCGGCGGCGGTCTGGCCGGCGCGGTCCTCGGCTCCGGCTTCGGCATGGCCGCCGCCCGGGTCTCCCTGCCCGCGTGAGTCCGGTCCGGCGGGGGGGCGGTCGCGCCCGGCCCCCCCCC
>NZ_JOBX01000128.1:0-5417 GCF_000720645.1 Streptomyces sp. NRRL S-378 | reverse complement strand
GGACCGCACGACGCGGGAAGCATCCGGAAATCCGTCCGGGGTGCGCAGCGTCTCGAGCCGCCGCTCGGCCAGGCGCAGAAGGTCCGGATCCAGCAACGGAAGGGCGCGCAACAGGCCCACCAGCGCGGTTCCCAGTTCCAGCGCCCCAGCCCGGTCCTTGAGCTGCGTCCAGCAGTACAGGGCCCCCGTCGCCGCGTCCTGGACCTCGGCCGCGTCCGCGCCCTGCAACACCAGTCGCGTCCGCACCGCCCCCGTCCACAGGCGGGTCGCCGAGGCGAAATCACCCGCCATCCGCGCAAGATCCGCCCGGATCTCCCCGCACTGCACCGCTTCTGCCGAGGCCTGCCCCGACCGCTCCACCACCCACCGTTCCCACGCCCTTGCCAGCGCGTCCGCCTCCCCGTGGCGGCCCCCCATCGCCAGCGCGTGCAGACGTGCCCGCGGATCCTCCGCCCCCACCACCGCCGCAGAACCGGTCACAGCCTCCGCGGCGCCCACAATCTGCGTGGTCCCGGCAGAAGCCACGGGCTCTGGAGCAGGAACAGGTACGGAGCGCGTCTCCAACTCCCGTGCCGACGGCACCACCAGCGTGCCCGGCGCCAGCCCGGCCGACCCCGCCGCCAGAACGTGCAGCTCCACGTTCGACGGCCGCACCGGAGCGCGCCGCAGCTGATCGATCCACTGCCGTGTGTACGCGCTGACCGCGCCACCGGCCGCCGGGGCGCCCGGCCCGCACACCACCCCGAACGCCTCCACCCCCGCCAGCCCGGCCAGTCCCGGCAGCGTCCCGGTCTCCCCCACCAGCGGCCACGCAGCCTTGTCCGCCACCAGGTCGACCACCACCGTGGCCTCACCCGCCGTACGTGAACGCAGCTCCCCCAGCAGCCACTCCCACGGCAACGACGTGTACCGGACGCTGGCCGCCGTCGTCCCCGCCAGCGCCACGAACAGCCCGCGGCCACGACCATGACCCCGACCGCGACGGTCCGCCGTCAACCGCCCCGACACGTACACGAACAGCGGCCCTTCCGTCCCCACCGCCACGCGCAGCCGCGCCAGCACCGTGTTCGGATCGCGCACTCCCTCCAAACACACCATGTCGGCCGGCACCCCGCACCCGAGCAGCGCACCCGGCGGCACCATCGCCAACGCGGCCACGTTCGCGCCGGGAGCCACCAGCACGCCGCCCCGGCGTACCGCTGCATCCCCCGCCAACAGCAGTACGTGTCCCCGCCGCTGACCACCATTCACACCACCGAAACCCATGGCCCGACGTTACCCACATCACACCCTCCACCGCACACGCGCCCCCATCACCCCCACGCCGCGCACGGTTTGCCGTCACGGCGCCGACAGCGCGTGGGCGTGCGCGGCAGCCAGCGCCACGTCCACCGCCCGGTCGGCGGTGGCCTCGTCCACCGGTTCGCCCGTGAAGACGAGACGGAAGTAGATCGGCGCGACGAGGGCCTTGAGGAGTTCGCCGGGGTCGGTCCCCGTCGGCAGTTGGCCGCGTTCGACGGCCCGGAGGACCACGGGTTCCGCACGCCGGAAGCGGTCCTCGAAGAGGGCGCGCTTGATCTCGGCGAGCTCGGGCGTGCGCACGGCGTCCGAGAGGGCGGTCGTCAGCAGGGCCCGGCCCGCCGGTGCGGTCATCGTCGCGACGAGGGAGCGGGCCAGGGCCCGCAGGTCGTCCTGCACCGCTCCGGTGTCGGGGATCGGGATGTCGGTGGCGAAGTGGTCGGCGAGCGCGTCCGCGACGAGGCCGTCGGAGGTCTTCCAGTTCCGGTAGATCGTCGTCTTGTGCACGCCGGCTCGCTGGGCGACCGCGTCGACGGTCAGCGCGGCATACCCCGTCTGCGTGAGCTCGGTGATGGCTGCCGCCAGTACGGCGGCGCGCATCCTGCTGCCCCGCCCCACGGCGGGGCCGCGCTGCGCGGTGGACTCGACGGGCTTCATTGCAACTCCCAGTTGCGTTATCGACGACACATGCGACAGGATCAGCATATTGCAACTGCGAGTTGCGATATGGCCGGGCGCCGCTGCGTGCCCTCGGCACCACAGGCGTTCTCGGCGCCCCACCACCCCTGGAGAGGTCCCATGACCCGTACGGCCCCTACGAACCCTGGCGGCCGGGCATCCGCCCGCACTTCCCCGGGCGACCGCTGGACGGGCGACTCGATCCCCGACCAGTCGGGCCGCCTGGCCGTGGTCACCGGTGCCAACAGCGGCATCGGGTACGTCACCGCCCGCGAACTCGCCCGACGTGGCGCCCATGTCGTCCTGGCCTGCCGCAGTCACGAACGCGGGAGCGGGGCGATGGCCCGCCTGCGGGCCGAGGTCCCCGGCGCCCGCGTCGAACTGCGCCTCCTCGACCTCGCCGATCTGACGTCCGTCCGCCGGTTCGCGGACGGCTGGAGTCACGACCGCCTCGACCTCCTGGTCAACAACGCCGGCATCGCCATGGTTCCGTTCTCGCGGACCGCCGACGGCTTCGAGTCCCAGTTCGGCGTCAACCACCTCGGGACGTTCGCGCTCACCGGCCTCCTCATGCCCCACCTGCTGGCCGCCCCCGGACCGCGCGTGGTGACGGTCAGCAGCGAGGGACAGCGGTTCGCCCGGTTCGACCTGGGCAACCTCGACGCCGAGCGCGGCTACCGGCCCCTGTTCGCCTACATCCAGTCCAAGCGGGCCAACCTCTACTTCGCCACCGAACTGCAGCGCAGGGCCGACGCCGCCGGGACAGGGCTGCGCAGCATGGCCGTCGCCCCCGGGCTGACCCGCTCGAACGTGCTCACCGGCGGCTCCAACAGCGCCCGCGGCCGCGCCTACGGAGCCCTGATGCGGCTGCTCCTGCGCTACGCCTTCCGCCCCACACCGGACGGCGCCCGGACCTCCCTGTACGCCGCGACCGTTCCCGATCTGCCCGGGGGCAGCTACGTGGTGCCCGACGGACCGTTCCAGCTCCGCGGCGAACCCGTCCTCCGCAGTCGGGAACACGCCCTCCAGGACGCCGCCACCGCACACCGGCTGTGGACCCTCTCGGAACGACTCACCGGTGTGCGCTACCCCGTACCCACCCCAGGGCAGGCCCGGACGTGAGCGGGGTCCGGCCGTCACTGCAGTCCGCTGCAGGCGGCCGTGATGATCTCCAGGCCGCGGTCGTCCTCCTGCGTGTCCCGGTCGAGCATCTGGTTCATGACGTAGGCCACCGTCATGCGTGAGCCGGGGTCGCTCGCGACCAGTGAGCCGCCCCATCCGCCCCATCCGAAGGCGGTGCCGAACCTGCCGAAGCCCGTGGTCCAGGACATCGGCGTCCGCAGGACCCGGTCGTCGCCGTGGAACACCTCCTGCCACGCGGGCTCACAGCCCCGGGAGGACAGCAGCCGCACACCGCCCGCCGATCCGCGGTTGGCCAGTACCGAGTGGACGAGGGCGACGGACCGGGCGTTGCCGAAGCCGTTCACCGCCGGGATCTGCGCACGGCGCCAGGCCACGGAGTTGACGTCCCGCACCCGGATCACGGCGCCGGGGTACTCCCGGCGTACGCCGTCCGGCCCGAGCGGCGCCCTGGAGGCGTACGCGTCGGTCAGCGACGGCGGCGGGACGAGCGGTGCGACACGGCGGTCGTGCTCGGCGCCGAGCCCGAAGTGGAAGTCCGCGCCCAACGGTCCGGCGACCTCGTCGGCGAAGAACTCACCGAGGCTGCGGCCGGTGACGCGGTGGACGATCTCACCCACCAGGAACCCGAAGGTGAGCGCGTGGTAGCCGGCGGCCGTTCCCGGTTCCCACTCGGTCGTCTGCGCGGCCAGCCCCGACGTCACGTTCTCCCAGTCGTAGAGCTCCTCCACTGCCGTCGGCCCCGCCAGGGCCGGGAGTCCCGCGGTATGCGACAGCACATGCCGTACCAGCACGTCCTCCTTGTCCGCGGCCGCGAACTCGGGCCAATAGGCGGCGACCGGCGCGGACAGGTCCAGCTCGCCCCGGTCGGCCAGGATCAACGCGCACAGGGCGGTCATGTTCTTGCTCGTCGAGTTCACGCAGGTGAGGGTGTCGCGCTCCCATGCGGTGCGGCGCTCCCCGTCCGCGTAGCCGCCCCAGATGTCGACCACCGGCTCACCATCGAGGAAGACGGCCACCGAGGCCCCCACGTCGCCGGTGCCCAGCAGACCCGCCAGTACCTCGCGGACCGCCGCGAACCGCGGCTCGCACCGTCCTTCAATGTCCATGTCGTTCATGGACACAAGGCTCGGGTGGCACCGACGTGGCCCGCCCGACACTTCCCGTACCGGCTTTGTCGGGCGGGGAACGATCAGGTCGCCCCTACCCTTCAAGGAAGCGCGGACCCTCGACGGGATGGCAGGGTGGGCGTTCCCGCGGTGGAGAGGGGATGACACGAGGAAGGACGCAGGCGCGTGCTGGAGCGGCTGAATCAGGCGCTGGACCACCTGGAGGACCGCCTCGACCAGGACATCGACATGGCCGAGGTGGCCCGGATCGCCGCAGTGCCGGAGTACCACCTCCGGCGGCTGTTCTCCGCCCTGGCCGGAATGCCCCTGCCCGCCTACGTGCGGCGGCGCCGCATGACGCTCGCGGGGGCCGAGGTGCTCGCCGGCGAGCTGACGCTGCTCGACATCGCGGTGCGCTACGGGTACGGCTCGGGCGAGGCGTTCGCCCGCGCGTTCCGGTCGGTGCACGGCATCGGACCGGGCGAGGCCCGGCGTACGGGTGCGGTACTCACGGCGCAGCCGCGGATGTCCTTCCGTGTCGTCGTCGAGGGCAGTACGAGCATGCGCTACCGGATCGTGGAGAAGGAGCCGTTCCGGGTCGTCGGCAGGAAGACCACGGTCCCTCTCGTGCACGACGGGGTCAACGCGGCCGCGATGGCACATGTGGAGAGCCTGGACGCGCGGACGATCACGCAGATGAAGGAACTCCGCGGTGTCCGGGAGCCGGAGGGGATCCTGTCGGCGTTCGTGTATCCGACCGGCAGTCGGGAGGAGGGTGCGGACGCGGACTTCTGGGTCGGTGTCGCGACCCGCCCCGCAACGGCCACCGGCGAACCCGGCCCACCCGGCGACCTCGACGCCCTCGGCGACCTCGAGGCCCTCGACGTCCCCGCCGGGACCTGGGCGGTCTTCGACCATCACGGTGCCTATCCCAGCGCCGTCCAGGAACTCTGGCACGACGTGTTCACCCTGTGGTTCCCCTCCAACCCGTACACGAGCCGGCCTGGTCCGGAGCTGCTGCGGACAAGCCCGGTGGACGTCGGCTCGTCGACCGGCTTCCAGCTGTGGATCCCGGTCGAACGGACGCTCCGCCCTTCTCGACTACCCTCAAACACGTGATCGAGCACCTCCACCAACTCGGGCCCAACCCACCCGTCCCCGGCCCCGCACCCACCCCCACCACACCCGTGG
>NZ_JOBX01000127.1:0-5578 GCF_000720645.1 Streptomyces sp. NRRL S-378 | reverse complement strand
CCCGCTCCCGCCCCGGGACACCACCCAGCCCCGCCGGCGCTTGAGGCGCGGCCACCGGCCCGCACCCGGAACACGAGCACACCGCCCGGCCAGGGCAAGCCCACCGCCCGGCCAGGGCAAGGGCAAGGGCAACCGCACCGCCCGGCCAGGGCAAGGGCGGCCACCGGGCCCCAGCCGAAGAGCCACAGGCGGGACGATCCGCAGAGCCCGCGCAGCGGTTACGCTCCGGGCCAGGGCCCCGGCGTCGGAGCCTCTTCCTTCTCTTCCGTCTCCGTCTTGAAGACCTTGAAGCCCCGCCGCTGGTAGTTCGCCATTGCCGTCGGCCCGTCCTGGCTGCAGGTGTGCACCCACACCCGCCGCGTCGGCTCGCGCTCCGGCCAGCGCGAGGCCAGGTCCCAGGCCCGTTCCACGCCCACGGACAGCAGGTGCCCGCCGATGCGGCGGCCGCGGAAGTCGGGGAGCAGGCCGAAGTACATGATCTCCACCACGCCGTCGTCCTGCGGGTCGAGCTCCACGTACCCCGCCGGCGTGCCGCGGTCGTACGCCACCCACGTCTCCACTCCCGGCCGGTCGAGCTGCTCCACCCACTGCGCGCGGGTCAGGGACAGCCGGTCCGTCCAGTGGATGTCGCCGCCCACGGAGGCGTAGAGGAAGCGGCTGAACTCGGGGGAGGGGACCTCCGACCGCACGATCGATATCTCCGGGCCCGTCGCGGCCGCCGGGACGAGGTCCGCCGGAGAGGTCATCTCCAGCGACCAGGTGGTGAGGGTGATGGTGCTCATGCAGCTCAGGGAATCATGCCGGGCCCCGTCCGGCCCAGGCGGGCCCGGACCACCGCCGGGGCCGTGGAGTGCGGCAGGAGCGCGGACGGGTCCTCGGGGCGGATCAGCTCCACCTCCACGTCCTCCGCGAAGCGGTACGGCCGGTGGGCCAGGACGCCCGCCAGGTGCCGTCGTACGCGCGACAGCTCCGCGCGGACCGTCACGGTGCGGGTCGGGTCACCGAACACCTCCGCGGACAGTTCGGCCGCCGACCGCCCCCGCGGACTCTCCGCCAGCAGGAACAGCAGCTCCGCGTGGCGGGGGCTCAGCTCCTGCGACCAGCTCCCGGACGACCCGTACACCGTCGCCGACCACGAACCCGCCCGGCTGAGGTCCACCACGACCCGGGTCGCCGCCGTGCCCGTACGCTCCTGCGCGATCCGCAGCAGCCAGCCGCCGGGCAGCGGCTCCGCCACGCAGTCGCCGAGCTGCGGTACCCACACCCGGCCCGGCGCGAAGTCCTTCGGCAGCGGGATCCGGTCCGCCGGGGCCAGCCCCGTCACCGCCGCCGTCCACCCGTGCGGGTCCACGGCCAGCGCCTGCCCCGGCAGCCGGGCCAGGAGCGGCGCCGCCACCGCCCGCAGCCGCTCCAGCGACTCCAGGTGCCGGATCCGCAGCTCCCGCTCCGCGAGCCGGGCCACCGAGCTCACCCAGGCCAGCGTCGCCGGGTGCATGGTGGCCAGGGGCCCGCTGACGTCCACCACGCCCAGCAGCCGCCCGTCCCGCGGGTCCCGCACGGGCGCCCCCGCGCAGGTCCACTCGTGGTGGCTGGAGACGAAGTGTTCCGCCGAGAACACCTGCACCGGCCGTCGTGCGACCAGGGCGGTCCCCACTCCGTTGGTGCCGACCACGCCCTCGTCCCAGTCCGCCCCGACCGCGAAGCCGAGCCGGTCCGCCTTGCGCAGGATCGAGCTGTGCCCCTCCCGCCACAGCAGCCGCCCGTCCGCGTCCGCGACGACCATGATGTGCAGCGCCCCGTCGAGCGCGGGCAGCAGCCCTTCCCGCAGCACGGGAAGGACCTCCCGCAGCGGGGAGACGTGGCGCCGCTCCTCCGTCTCGGCCGCCGACAGCATCCGCGAGCGCGCGTCCCGGTCCGGGTGCACGCCGCCGGCCAGCATCCGGCGCCAGGACTCCGCGATCTCGGGCCGGGGCGCGGCCGGCGGGCGGTCGCCCGCCAGCGCGGCCGCGCGCACCCCCTTGAGCAGACGCGTGGCCTCCCGAGGGTGCATGGCCGAGATGCGTGCCACATCGACCGTGATGCCTGTGGTGTCGGCCACCGGAACCTCCCCGTGCGAACAGGACGTACGACGCCGGCCGCCCGGCGCGGTCCGCAGGTGCCCGGACCGTCCTGGGCGGCCGCTTTCCCCGGCGCCCCCGACGGGCGGCAGCCGACCCAAGGGTTGCAACGGTATGCAACCCTCGCCAAGTCCCGGTCGTCCGACCGAAAATGTCCGGACGTCGCCCGAGCGGCGTGACAGCTCCTCCTCGGGGCTCCGGATCAGAGGTGGTGCCGAGTCGGCGCGGCGCCACCTCTGTCCCGGTCGACGGGCCCGGATCCCGGCTCGGAGCGGTTTGGGGACCGCAGGGGAGCCCGACGGGGGCTCCCTCCTAGCCTGCGATCCGCGCCCGTTCCACCACCGCACGCAGGTCCAGGCTGTGCGGCAGCGTGCCGAAGGCCGTACCCCAGTCACCGCCCAGACGCGAGGCGCAGAAGGCGTCCGCGACCTCCGGCGGAGCCCACCGGACCAGCAGCGATCCCTGGAGCACCAGGGCCATGCGCTCCACGACCCGGCGGGCCCGTGCCTCGATGCCCTCGAGATCGGCGAGATCCGTCAGCAGGTCCTTGACGGCCGAATCCAGCCGGTGGTCGGCGCCCCGGGCCAGGCCGACCTCCTGGAGGAAGGCGTTCAGCGCCTGCGGTTCGCGCTGGAGGGCGCGCAGTACGTCCAGGGCCTGGACGTTCCCGGAGCCTTCCCAGATGGAGTTCAGCGGGGATTCGCGCAGCAGTCTCGGCAGCCCGGACTCCTCGACGTAGCCGTTGCCCCCCAGACACTCCAGGGCCTCGGCCACCATCGGCGTACAGCGCTTGGTCACCCAGTACTTGGCGGCGGGCACGGCGAGGCGCAGGAAGGCCTTCTCCTGCTCGGTGCCGGCGTCGTAGGCGGCGGCCAGGCGCAGCGTCAGGGTGGTGGCGGCCTCCGACTCCAAGGCGAGGTCCGCGAGCACGTTGCGCATGAGCGGCTGGTCGATGAGCAGCGCTCCGAAAGCGGAGCGGTGCTCAGCATGGTGCACGGCCTGCGTCAGTGCCTGCCGCATCAGCGCGGCCGAGCCGATGACGCAGTCCAGCCGGGTCGCCGCGACCATCTCGATGATGGTCCGCACCCCGCGGCCCTCCTCGCCGACCCGCCGCGCCCAGGTCCCGTCGAACTCGACCTCGCTCGACGCGTTCGACTTGTTGCCCAGTTTGTCCTTCAGCCGCTGGATCGCGAAGACGTTGCGCGTCCCGTCCTCCAGCACCCGCGGCACCAGGAAGCAGGTCAGCCCGCCCGGCGCCTGCGCCAGTACCAGGAAGCCGTCGCACATCGGCGCCGAACAGAACCACTTGTGCCCGGTCAGCAGGTACTCGCCGGACGCGTCCAGCGGCACGGCGGTCGTCGTGTTGGCCCGTACGTCGCTGCCGCCCTGCTTCTCGGTCATCCCCATGCCGAAGAGCACGCCGGCCTTCTGCGCCGCCGGCCGCAGCCCCTGCTCGTACACGTGCGAGGTGAGCCGCGGCTCCCATTCGGCGGCGAGCGACGGATCGGCCCGCAGTGCCGGTACGGCCGCGTGCGTCATCGAGACCGGGCAGCCGTGGCCCGCCTCGGCCTGCGACCACAGGAAGAAGCCGGCGGCGCGGCGCAGGTGCCCGGCGGGCCGCCCCCAGGCATCGGTGAGCCCCGCGCCCACGGCGTGCCCGAGCAGCCGGTGCCACGCGGGGTGGAACTCCACCTCGTCGATCCGGTTCCCGTACCGGTCGTGCGTGCGCAGTTTCGGAGGGTTGTCGTTCGCCTGCGCGCCCCATTCCTGGGCCTGCGCGGAACCGGCCGCGCGCCCGAGGTCCGTGAGCTCCTCCTTTATCCGGTCGAGGAGTTCGGGATCCGCGGACGCCAGGTGCCGTTCGACGCCCTCGCTCAGGGCCCGGTCGCCGCCGTAGACGTCGTGGCCGACCAGGGGCGGGGCCTGGTTGCTGACTGTGTGGGTGGTGGCTGCCATGCGGATACCGTAAGGACGTGCAGCCAGCAAAAGAAACACCCGAGCGGATCCCAGGACGGCTCCACCGGGCCCGCGCCCTCTACCGCAACGTCTCGAAGCGGAAAATGGGCTGGCTGCTGTTGAAGGACACCGTCAACTCGTGCATCGAGTACCGGATCCTCGGGCTCGCGGCCGAGGCGGCGTTCTTCACACTGCTCTCGCTGCCCCCGCTGTTCCTGGGCCTGCTGGGCCTGCTCGGCTACGTCGACGGGTGGACGGACACCCGTACCGTCGAGAGCATCGAGGAGAACATCCTGCGCGCGGTCGGCACGGTCCTGTCCGACCGCGGCGTCAACGACATCGCCAGACCGCTGCTGGACGACGTCACCCGCAGCGGCAGACCCGACCTGATCTCGCTCGGTTTCGCCTTCGCACTGTGGTCGGGATCGCGGGCCGTCAACGTCTTCATCGACACCATCACCGTCATGTACGGGCTCGACGGCCACCGCGGCATCGTCAAGACCCGGCTGCTGGCCTTCCTGCTCTACATCATCGCGCTGCTGATCGGTGCCATCGTGCTGCCGCTGATGGTGGTCGGCCCGGACGCCGTCGTCCGGCTCGTGCCGTGGGGCACCGAGGTGATCGCCGTCCTGTACTGGCCGACCGTCACCCTGCTGTCCATCGCCTTCCTGACCACGCTCTACCACGTGTCCGTGCCCGTGCGCTCACCGTGGATCGAGGACGTGCCGGGTGCGCTGGTGGCGCTGGCGATGTGGGTGCTCGGGTCCTTCCTGCTGCGGATCTACCTCACCAACACGGTGGAGGGGCCGACCATCTACGGCTCCCTGGCCGCGCCCGTCGCCGTCCTGCTGTGGATCGGCATCTCGGCCTTCGCGGTGCTGGTGGGGGCGGCCGTCAACGCCGCCATCGACCGCGTCTGGCCGTCGGTGGCGACGGCGGCGGCGCGCGAGGCGAACGAGCGGGCCCGGGAGGCGGAGGCCGCGCAGCTGATCGCGCGGGCGGCCGCCTGGCGGGCGATGGCGGAGGGCGAGTCGGAGGACGACGAGGACGAGGGCATGCCGTCGGAGTTCCCGGAGCGCTGGTCGAAGTTCCTGCCGCCGGAGGACTACTCCTCGCGCCTGCGCAAGCACTGACGCGCAGGGCCGGTTCGCCGCCCTTCGGCTCCCGCCGGGGTGGCCATGGTTGCGGCGGGGCGGTGGTGCCTTGTGTCTCCTGCCGGGGGTGGCCATGGTTGTGGCTGGGCGGTGGTGCCTTGTGTCTCCTGCCGGGGGTGGTCATGGTTGCGGCGGGGCGGTGGTGATGGGTGTGGGGCGGTGCCCCGGCGGAATGTCTCCTCGGCTCGGCGCGTGCGGCTTTGTCGTGATGAGGCGACCCTGGTTGCGCGCTCGTCCTGCGGGGACACTCCGCCGTGTCCCCACCCCACGCTACGGCTCCGCCCCAGCAAAGACCACCGTTCCCGGAACCGGCTCGTACTGCTGGAGGGGGGACGGGGAGGGGTGTCCCCG
>NZ_JOBX01000126.1:0-5921 GCF_000720645.1 Streptomyces sp. NRRL S-378 | reverse complement strand
CTTGTCTCGTGGGCTCGGAGATGTGTATAAGAGACAGGGGCACTTCCCAGAGCCTGCCGCCGGAGCGGGTGTCGACCTTCAGCAGGAACCACGTCTGGTCCTTGCCGAAGCCGTCGCGGGTGTGCGTGCCGCGGCCCCCGGCCAGGTAGACGGCGTCGGCCGTCGCGCAGAGCAGCTGGGTGCCGTAGAGGATCGCCCGCAGGTCCTTGAGTTCGCTGAAGGGGGCGTTGAGCTTGCCGGTGGCCGGGTCGACCGTGGAGACGCGGAGCGGGTCGGCCTCGTCGAGGGTGTAGTCGGCGGCGTAGACCTTCGTGCCGTCGGTGGTGGTGCGACGCATGAAGTAGACGGCGGGGTCGGCCCACTTGGCCGCCCCCGTCGCGGGATCGAGGCCCTTGACGCCGTACTCGCCGACGAGGAGGAGCCCGTTCAGGAGCAGCGGCGCGGGCGGGATGCGCGGGTCGGCGTAGCTGACGGGCTCCTGCCAGAGGAGGTCCCACGCGGGGTCCTTGGAGGGGGCTGGGGCAGGGGGCTTCGCGGTGGTGGAGTCCTCGCGGTCGAGCCAGGCCCAGGCACCGACGCCGGCCGCCCCGAGGAGGGACCCGCCGCCGAGGGCGAGGAGCCTACGGCGGGAGAAGCCGGACGGGGGCGGGGTCGTGCTGTCCGGGAGCGGCGCGGCGAGGGCGTGCTCCGGCGGGGCGGGCAGCCGGAGGGGCGGAGCGTTCCAGACACCGCCTGCGCGGCGGGCGATCTCCATGAGCAGCGGCTCGGGAAGGTGGCCGGCGAAGGAGCCGTCCTGCCCGGGGTGCAGGAGGGCGGCGAGACCGGAGGTGGTGGGGCGGCCGGCGGGATCCTTGTCGAGGCAGCGCGTCAGGACCGGGACGAGGGCGGGCGGGACTCCGGTCAGGTCGGGGTCGGCGTGGCGCACGCGGTACATGAGGTCGGCGTGGCCGCCGCTGCCGAAGGGACCGCGGCCGGTGGCGGCGTAGGTGAGGACGCCGGCGAGGGCGAACACGTCGCCCGCGGAGGTGTGTTCCAGGCCGGTCGCCTGCTCGGGGGACATGAAGGCGGGCGTGCCCGCGGCCGTGCCGGTGCGGGTGAGGCGGTCGTCGCCGAGGGCGCGGGCGATCCCGAAGTCGATGACCTTGGGACCCTCGGCGGTGATCATGACGTTGGAGGGCTTGAGGTCGCGGTGGACGACGTCCGAGGCGTGCAACTGGGCCAGCGCCGCGCACAGCAGGGCCCCCAGGGCGCGTACCGCGGGCTCGGGGAGCGGTCCCGCGAGGGAGACGGCCTCGTCGAGGGGCGGGCCGAGCACGTACTCGGTGGCCAGCCAGGGGGTTTCGGCGAGCGGGTCGGCGTCGAAGACGCGGGCGCCGTGGACGGGCCCCATGACGCGGGCCGCGTCGACCTCGAGGCGGAAGCGGGTGCGGACGGCGGGGTCGGCGGCGATGTGGGCGTGCATCGTCTTCAGCGCCACGGTCCGGCCGGTGGCCGAGCGGGCGAGGTAGACGGTGCCCATGCCGCCGCTGCCCAGGCGGGCGAGGAGGCGGTAGCCGCCGAGCACGTGCGGGTCGTCGTGCATGAGGGGGGCGAGCAGCGGGCGGCGCGGCGGGGTGAGCGGAGAGGCGAGGGGAGGGGTGAGCATCAGTGGTGGGTCCGGGGCATGGGAACGGGCGGCTCGGCGGCGAGGACCCCCGCCGACTGGCGTGCGAGGGCGACGACGACGGGCGCGGGCAGGGGCATCGGGCCGGCGGCCGGCTCCGGGTGGGTGAGGAGCTGGTGCGCCTGCGGGCGCCGGGCGGGGTCGCGGGAGAGGCAGGCCGTGACCGGCTCGCGCAGGAAGGCGGGGAGCTCGTCGCGTTCGGGGACGGTGTGACCGGTCGCGGCGTAGGCGAGTACCGCCCCCAGCGCGTACACGTCGCCCGGCGGGAGGGGCCGCCCGCCGGCCGCCTGCTCCGGGGCGAGAGCGCCGGAGTCGAGGGCCGGCAGGCCGCTGCGCCGCTCGCCGTCGGGCGCCGCGGCCCGTACGGCGCCGAAGCAGCTCAGGCGGGGGCCGTCGGTGGTGAGCAGCACGGCGGCGGGGGACAGGCCGGCGTGCGCGACGCCCTGCGCGTGGGCGGTGGCCAGCGTCCGCGCGAGGGCCGCGCCCAGGGCCCGTACGACGGGGTCGGGCAGCGGCCCGCCGTGGGCCCGCAGGGCGGCGGGCAGCGAGAGGGCGGGCCCGTAGGGCGCCGTGCACCAGGGCAACTCGGCGCCGCCGCCGCCGACCTCGCCGACCGGCTGGAACCCCGGTATGGAGAGCCGCCGAGCCCCCTCGGCCTCGACGGCCCAGCGGGTCGGGTCGGTGTCGGGGCGCGGGAGCCGGGCGAGGAGGGTGTGGCCGTCGCCGCTTCGGACGACGAACGCCTGCTCGGGAGAGCTGAGTTCAGGCTCGGTGACGAGCCGCGCGAGTGCGGTGTACGCCCCGACCCGCACGGGGTCGTCAGGCCGCAGCGCTTCCATACGCGATATCCCCCGTGTGTCTTGATCTCGCCCACCCTACTCAAGCCCCGGGCCGGGGCTACGCGTCGAACTCGCCGCGCCAGGCGAAGTCGAGGAGCGCCTGCGGGAGATAGCCGGTCTCGACCTCGACCGGGAGGCCGTTGGCCTTGGCCAGGCAGGCGATCGCCAGGGGGGCGATGGCAACGACGCCGTGGATGTTCTGCCGCCCTCCCCATTCCCGGCTGACCAGCAGCAACGACCCACCCCTGCGGCAGCAGCACCCGGACCGGAACTGTGGAACCCGGCACGCACCCGACACGACAGCCGGGACATCGGCATGCCCACGGCCCGCCGAACAAACCGACACGGCCCACCGCTGAACTGGCGGACCGTCACGAAAGATCGAGGCCAGAAGCACCGCGGATCGGGCTCCGCTGCCCGTCCGGGCTTCCTGGCTCTGGTTACGTCGGGAACTCGCCCACCCAGTCGCGGGTGAGGAGATGGTGGGGAAGGTATCCCGATTCCACATTGATGGGAATTCCACCATCGTGTGCGTGACAGGCGAGGGCCAGAGGGGCCAGAGCGAGGTGTCCGTCGGGCTTCTCTGCGCGTTTTTCGTCGACGGTCCAGTACGCCTTGTGGAGTTCGAGTGACTGCACGAGGAACTCATTGAAGCCATCAGGGTTGTTGGTGATCAGCAAGTAGAAGAGGTTGATGGGCGGTGCCAGCACAGTCTGGAGCAGGCCGTGCGGGGTGAGGGTGGCGGCGTCGGGCTGTGACATCTCGACGGCGAGGGTGAGTTTCTCCACCAAGTCGGGGCCCTGAAGCCAGTAGGTCTGGAGAGCGTCCACCCAATGCCAGACGAAGATGTCGTAGCCGCTGGATGCGATGCGGTTGAGCGGAACCTCCGCGAGTGCGTTCAGCCGTTCCCGATCGCGGCACACCATGGCCAACCAGAAGGTGGTCAGCCACGTGCCCAGGTCGGCGAAGCTTGCCGGGCCCTGGGCCGGCAGGGTGCGCATCCCACGGTTGATCCGACACTCCACGGTGCCTTCATCCGCGCACACGGTGGCGAACACGGCCGACCCGAGCTGCAGCGTGTTGACCACGGCCTCCCATGTCTCCAGCCGCTCCGCGGTCGGATCCACGGTGCAGCGCGCTCCGAGGTGCAGGAGGGCGTCGTTGAACACCATGGGGAGTGAATTCGGGTACTCCTCCAGCTCGTCTATGTCCCGAGCGAGACTCACCCAGAGACGCTCGGCCCACTCCTCTTCCGTGGCACCCGGGGTGAAATGCCGGCTCACGGTGACGGTCACGGAAGGCTCCTCTTGCTGAGGTCGAATCGCTGGTAGTGGTGGCCATTGTACGCAGGCGCGTTGGTGTCACCCTTGACGACTACATAGTCCAGCTTCCCGTGCTTGAGGGCTGTCTTCAGGGCCTCTGCGAGATCATCCTCGCTCTTGATCGTCTTTCCTCGGTCCTTCATTTCCCTGATGATGTCGAAGAAATATTCCTGCGACCCCTGAGAAACCCTGCGTCCCGTGGGTAGATTTCGGCCCCCGAGTCTTGTTTTGATGCTGCTCTTTGCCTCGATGACGACATACCTGCCCTCGGGCGTGAGCCACACCTGGTCGAACTGATCGTTGCCGTTCTTCGGCCCATGCAAGGTCTGTTTCACGGAACCGGGGTGGTTCTCGGCGATGTAGTGGTGCTCCGCCACGAACTCGCCGTAGCGCTCGGTTTCCCTGACCATCTGCGTGTGGGACTCCCGGTACACGCCCCGGCTTTCCGTCCACAGGCCGAGGCTTTCATCGGTATCCGTTATCTTGTGGGTGGCCTCCGCTTCATTCTTCAGCCTTTCGGCAAGAATGTCCCACTCGATGGTGAAGTATCGGTCCGTCGTTGCGTTCTTGAGCCTGTCCAGGCGCGCCGAATCGGTAACCGTGCTGGCATCCCTGTGGATGAGGTGGGGGTCGAGGTAGTGAGGCGTGGGCGGGTCGGGTGCATCCTTGGCCCTGATCCACGGATGGTTCGGGCTTTCCCTGGTGAGCTGGGGCGGCGTGAACCCACTCTCGTCCTTGAACTTGAGCCTTTTGCGGTTTCCGTTTTCCTTGTAGTAGGACTCGAAATACCCGGGCTCTTCGTTGGCCCGATATACCTGGATTTCCTGAATTTGCTTCTCGGTGAGACGCCCGGGAGGGCCGTAGGGATCACTGCCGTGGAGCATGAAGCTGGGCCGCTGTACCGGCTGGTGCGGGGTGGCGGGAGCCGGTGTCGCCGCGTCGTCCGCGGCACCCGGGCCCTGGGTGGGCGCAGCCGCGTCGTCCGCAGTGTTGCCGAGGTCGCCCAGGCTCCCGCTGCCCGGCGTCTGCGGATGGTGCCCGCCGGTGGACGTGGGCTCGTGGTGGCTACTGCCCGCGCCCGGGCCGTCGGCGTGGGCGCCGGCTGTGGACGGGGTGTCCGGGTGGGTGCCGCCCGTCGGGGACGGGGTGTCGCCGCCGCGTGAGGGCTGGTTGAGGTCGCCCCGCGGCATGTTGTCCGGGGCGTGGCCGCCCGGGGTGTGGTCGCCGCCGCGGCCACCGACGCCGGCCAGCTCGTGTTCCGGGACCCTGACCGGGGTGGCGTCGACGCCGCGCGGGCCGTTGTCGATCGCGTGGACCGGGCCGGAGATGTCGGAGCCGAGGCGGATGGCGTCGTCGCCGCCGCGGCCGCCGACGCCGGCGAGTTCGCGCTCGGGGACCTTGACCGTGGCGGGGGAGTCAACCTTGGGTGCGTCGGTGCGCGGCACGTCCGCGCCCGCGTCCGGTTGGCCCTTCGGGGCGTCCTTGACGGACTGGTCGAGGGTGCCGTCGGCCTTGAAGATGTTGCCGTCGGGGTCCATGAACTTCGGCGGGCCGTCGACGGGGAGTTTGACCGTGCCCGGCGGGAAGGTCGTCGTACCCTCGGGGAGCTTGATGTTGCCGTCGGAGAGCTTGATCGCGCCGTCGGGGACGGCCGACCCCGGCGGGAGGTGGATCGCCCCGTCCGGGAGGTGGACGGCTCCCTCGGGCAGGGCCAGCGCGCCGTCGAGGTTGATGTTCGGGACCTCGAACTTGCCCATGCCCTTCAGGCCGGCCATGACGTCGCCGATCTTCGAGAAGCCCGCGCCCGCGCCCTTGAAGATGTACGTCATCGGGTCGATGGCGTGCCCGGCCTTGCCCGCGAAGGAGAGGGTCTTGGCGACCGCGCCGGCCTTGCCGGCGCCCGCGGCGGCGCCGCCCGCGCCGCCGGTGAAGATCGTGGTCACGACGTTGAAGGTGACCGCGCCCGCCGCGCGGGACGGGTTGGAGCCCCACTGGTCCCAGGCCAGCAGCGCCTTGCCGGTCTCCTTCATCGCCGTACGGGAGTCCCGCAGCCACGAGGGCAGCTTGTCGTCCGGCGCGGACAGGAACAACGGCCCG
>NZ_JOBX01000125.1:0-6392 GCF_000720645.1 Streptomyces sp. NRRL S-378 | reverse complement strand
GGCGCACCCACCGGCCCGCACCCGGACACCACGTGCACCGCCCGGCCAGGGCAACCGCACCACCGCCGCACAAACCAGCCCCGCCGGCGCTTGAGGCGCACCCACCCGCAGCCGAGAGCATCCGCCCCGCCCGGCCAGGGCAAGGGTGACCCCCGTCACGCCGTCCCAGCATGCGGGACCAGTTCGTCCGTATCGTGGACAGTAGTGGACTCCTCCAATCGGCCCATGACACGCTTCCGCCATGAATGGAGCTGGAATTGCCTTGGTGAGTCGGCGGCACGTCGACCTCGGCCGCATGTCCAGCGCCATCTGTCCGGCGTGCTGACGGAACCAGCAACCGCCGCACATCGCCGCAATCCCGGCATCGTCGCCGTGGAAGTGTCGATCATCGCAGTCCCCTGAAGGCCGAATTCCGCCCTCCCCGCCGGTCACCCCGGCCAGGCGCGGACGATCAGCCGCACCCGCTCAGCGTCCAGGGGTCACGCCACCCCGCCCGCTTCACCCGCCCCTGCCCTGAGCCGCCCAAGAAGGACGTACCGCCATGGCCGCCACCCCCGAAACGCCCGCGCCCGCCGCCGCAGCCGCCGCGCGCCGCAAGACCGGACGTCACCGCGGCGAGGGACAGTGGGCCGTCGGACACCACACGCCCCTCAACGGCAACGAGCAGTTCAAGAAGGACGACGACGGTCTCAATGTGCGGACACGCATTGAGACGATCTACGCCCACCGGGGCTTCGACTCCATCGACCCCAATGACCTGCGCGGCCGCATGCGCTGGTGGGGCCTGTACACCCAGCGCAAGCCCGGGATCGACGGCGGCAAGACCGCGATCCTGGAGCCGGAGGAGCTGGACGACAAGTACTTCATGCTGCGCGTGCGCATCGACGGCGGCCGGCTGACCACCGAGCAGCTGCGCGTCATCGGCGAGATCTCCCAGGAGTTCGCGCGCGGTACGGCCGACCTCACCGACCGCCAGAACGTGCAGTACCACTGGATCCGGATCGAGGACGTCCCGGAGATCTGGCGCCGGCTGGAGGCCGTCGGCCTGTCCACCACCGAGGCCTGCGGTGACACGCCCCGCGTCATCCTCGGCTCGCCCGTCGCCGGCATCGCCCAGGACGAGATCATCGACGGCACGCCCGCCATCGACGAGATCTACCGCCGCATCGTGGGCAACAAGGACTTCTCCAACCTGCCCCGCAAGTTCAAGTCCGCCATCTCCGGCTCGCCGCTCCTCGACGTGGCGCACGAGATCAACGACATCGCGTTCGTGGGCGTGAACCACCCCGAGCACGGTCCCGGCTTCGACGTCTGGGTCGGCGGCGGCCTGTCCACCAACCCCAAGCTCGGTGTGCGCCTGGGCACCTGGGTCTCGCTCGACGAGGTCCCGGACGTGTACGAGGGCGTCATCTCGATCTTCCGTGACTACGGCTACCGTCGGCTGCGCACCCGCGCCCGCCTGAAGTTCCTCGTCGCCGACTGGGGCGCGGCCAAGTTCCGCCAGGTCCTGGAGGACGAGTACCTGGGGCGCAAGCTGACCGACGGCCCCGCGCCCGAGCAGCCCTCCGGCCAGTGGCGCGACCACGTCGGCGTCCACGAACAGCAGGACGGGAAGTTCTACGTCGGCTTCGCGCCCCGCGTGGGCCGTGTGGACGGCGCCACCCTGACCAAGATCGCTGACATCGCCGAGCAGCACGGCTCCGGCCGCCTGCGCACCACCGCCGAGCAGAAGATGATCGTGCTCGACATCGAGGCCGACAAGGTCGACTCGGTCGTCGAGGCGCTGGAGGCGCTGGACCTGCGGGTCAAGCCGTCCCCGTTCCGCCGCGGCACGATGGCCTGCACCGGCATCGAGTTCTGCAAGCTGGCCATCGTCGAGACCAAGGCGCGCGGCGCCTCGCTCATCGACGAGCTGGAGCGCCGCCTGCCGGACTTCGCCGAGCCGATCACCATCAACATCAACGGCTGCCCGAACGCCTGCGCCCGTATCCAGGTGGCGGACATCGGTCTCAAGGGGCAGCTGGTCCTGGACGACGACGGCAACCAGGTGGAGGGCTACCAGGTCCACCTGGGCGGCGCCCTCGGCCTGGAGGCCGGCTTCGGCCGCAAGGTCCGTGGCCTCAAGGTCACCTCGGCCGGTCTGCCCGACTACGTCGAGCGGGTCGTCAAGAGCTACGAGGAGCAGCGCGAGGACGGCGAGCGCTTCGCGGCCTGGGTCGCCCGCGCCGACGAGAAGAGCCTCTCGTGAGCGAGCGAGCCGCCCCGTTCTACTGCCCGTACTGCGGCGACGAGGACCTGTTCCCCCACGAGACGGGTCACGGCGCGTGGGAGTGCAGGGCCTGCAACCGGGCCTTCCAGCTGAAGTACCTCGGGCTGCTGGCCCGGGGCGTGCAGTCGGGTCCAGCGGGAGGGGACGAGATATGACCACCACTCAAGACGCGAGTCTCAAGAACGCCGCTCTGAAGGCTGCGACGCTCAAGGAGCTGGCCGAGCAGGCCGGACGCGACCTGGAGGACGCCTCCGCGCCGGACATCCTGCGCTGGGCGGCCGACACCTTCGGGGCGAAGTTCGCCGTGACCTCCTCCATGGAGGACGCGGTCGTCGCCCACCTGGCCTCGCAGGTCTTCCCCGGCGTGGACGTCGTCTTCCTCGACACGGGCTACCACTTCGAGGAGACCATCGGCACCCGGGACGCGGTCGACGCGGTGATGGACGTCAACGTCATCACGCTGACCCCGCGTCAGACCGTGGCCGAGCAGGACGCCGAGTACGGCCCGAAGCTGCACGAGCGGGACCCCGACCTGTGCTGCGCGCTGCGCAAGGTCAAGCCGCTGGAAGAGGGCCTGACGGCGTACGACGCGTGGGCAACGGGCCTGCGCCGCGACGAGTCCCCGACCCGGGCGAACACCCCTGTGGTCGGCTGGGACGAGAAGCGGCAGAAGGTCAAGATCTCGCCGATCGCCCGCTGGACGCAGGACGACGTGGACGCGTACGTCGCCGAGCACGGCGTACTCACCAACCCGCTGCTGATGGACGGCTACGCCTCCGTCGGCTGCGCCCCCTGCACCCGCCGCGTGGCGGAGGGCGAGGACGCGCGGTCCGGCCGCTGGGCCGGGCGGGGCAAGACCGAGTGCGGACTGCACGGCTGATGACGACCAGCGAAGAACTTACGGAGACAGAGCAGATGAGCGTGAGCGACCAGGGCGCCACCGTGTGGCTGACCGGGCTGCCGAGCGCGGGCAAGACCACCATCGCCTACGCGCTGGCCGAGCGGCTGCGCGCCGAGGGCCACCGTGTGGAGGTGCTCGACGGGGACGAGATCCGCGAGTTCCTCTCCGCCGGCCTGGGTTTCAGCCGCGAGGACCGGCACACCAATGTGCAGCGGATCGGCTTCGTCGCCGAGCTCCTCGCGAGCAACGGCGTCAAGGCGCTGGTACCGGTGATCGCACCGTTCGCCGACAGCCGCGAGGCCGTCCGGCGGCGGCACGCCGCCGCGGCGACGGACTACCTCGAGGTGCACGTGGCCACCCCGGTCGAGGTGTGCTCCGAGCGTGACGTGAAGGGTCTGTACGCCAAGCAGGCGGCGGGCGAGATCTCCGGTCTGACCGGGGTCGACGACCCGTACGAGGCGCCGGAGTCCCCGGACCTCCGTATCGAGTCGCACACGCAGACCGTGCAGGAGTCGGCCTCGGCCCTGCACGCGCTGCTCACCGAGAGGGGTCTGGCATGACGACGACCGTCGCACACGTCCACGAGGAGACCGACGCGCCCTACGCGCTGTCGCACCTCGACGCCCTCGAGTCCGAGGCCGTGCACATCTTCCGTGAGGTGGCGGGCGAGTTCGAGAAGCCGGTGATCCTGTTCTCCGGCGGCAAGGACTCCATCGTCATGCTGCACCTGGCGCTCAAGGCGTTCGCGCCGGCGCCGGTGCCCTTCGCTCTGCTGCACGTGGACACGGGCCACAACTTCCCCGAGGTTCTGGAGTACCGCGACCGCACGGTCGCGAAGCACGGGCTGCGCCTGCACGTGGCGTCCGTCCAGGACTACATCGACGCGGGCAAGCTGCGCGAGCGCCCGGACGGCACCCGCAACCCGCTGCAGACCGTCCCGCTGACCGAGGCGATCCAGAGCCTCAAGTTCGACGCCGTCTTCGGTGGTGGCCGCCGCGACGAGGAGAAGGCCCGCGCCAAGGAGCGGGTGTTCTCCCTGCGCGACGAGTTCTCCCAGTGGGACCCCCGCCGCCAGCGGCCCGAGCTGTGGCAGCTGTACAACGGCCGGCACGCCCCCGGCGAGCACGTGCGCGTCTTCCCGCTGTCCAACTGGACCGAGCTGGACGTGTGGCAGTACATCGCCCGCGAGGGCATCGAGCTGCCGGAGATCTACTTCGCCCACGAGCGCGAGGTCTTCAAGCGCAACGGCATGTGGCTGACGGCCGGCGAGTGGGGCGGCCCCAAGGAGGGCGAGACGCCCGAGTCGCGGCTCGTCCGCTACCGCACCGTCGGCGACATGTCCTGCACCGGCGCCGTCGACTCCGACGCCGTCACGCTCGACGCCGTGATCGCCGAGATCGCCGTCTCCCGCCTCACCGAGCGGGGCGCGACCCGCGCCGACGACAAGATGTCCGAGGCCGCGATGGAAGACCGCAAGCGCGAAGGGTACTTCTAGACATGACCAGCACCACCGAGCAGTTCGCCGACCTGTCGGCGACCACCCTGCTGCGCTTCGCGACCGCCGGTTCCGTCGACGACGGCAAGTCCACCCTGGTGGGCCGGCTGCTGCACGACTCCAAGTCGGTCCTGACCGACCAGATGGAGGCCGTCGAGGCCGTCTCCGCCCAGCGCGGCCAGGAGGCCCCCGACCTCGCGCTGCTCACCGACGGCCTGCGGGCCGAGCGGGAGCAGGGCATCACCATCGACGTGGCGTACCGCTACTTCGCGACCGCGCGCCGCCGGTTCATCCTCGCGGACACCCCCGGGCACGTGCAGTACACCCGGAACATGGTGACCGGTGCCTCCACCGCCGACCTGGCCGTGGTCCTGGTCGACGCCCGCAACGGCGTGATCGAGCAGACCCGCCGGCACGCGGCCGTCGCGGCCCTGCTGCGCGTCCCGCACGTGGTCCTCGCCGTGAACAAGATGGACCTCGTCGGCTACCAGGAGCCGGTCTTCGCCGCGATCGCGCAGGAGTTCACCGCCTACGCCTCGGACCTGGGCGTCCCGGAGATCACCGCGATCCCGATCTCCGCCCTGGCCGGCGACAACGTCGTGGAGCCGTCGGCGAACATGGACTGGTACGGCGGCCCGACGGTGCTGGAGCACCTGGAGACCGTCCCGGTCAGCCACGACCTCACGGCCTGCCCGGCGCGTTTCCCGGTGCAGTACGTGATCCGCCCGCAGTCGGCGGAGCACCCCGACTACCGGGGCTACGCGGGCCAGATCGCCTCCGGCGTGCTGCGCGTCGGCGAGGCCGTCACGGTCCTGCCCTCGGGCCGTACCTCGGTGATCGAGGGCATCGACGCGCTGGGCGAGTCGGTGGACATCGCCTGGGCGCCGCAGTCGGTGACGGTGCGTCTGAAGGACGACATCGACATCTCGCGCGGCGACCTGATCGCGCCGTCCGCGACCGCCCCGGCCACCACGCAGGACGTCGTGGCGACGGTCTGCCACGTGGCGGACCAGCCCCTGTCCGTGGGCGCCCGGGTGCTGATCAAGCACACGACGCGGACGGTCAAGGCGATCGTCAAGGAGATCCCCTCGCGGCTGACCCTGGACGACCTGTCCCAGCACCCGGAGCCCGGGCAGCTGGTGGCCAACGACATCGGCCTCGTGGTCGTCCGTACCGCCGAGCCGCTCGCGCTCGACGCGTACGCCGACTCCCGCCGCACCGGATCGTTCCTGCTGATCGACCCGGCCGACGGCACGACCCTGGCGGCGGGCATGGCGGGCGAGTCCTTCGCCTCCAAGGCCGAGTCCGCCGACGCCGTCCAGGCGGACGACGACGGGTGGGACTTCTAGGTCATGTTCGCCGATCTGTACGCGACCTTCGCGAAGGAAGGCGGCCGTGTGGGCAGCGGCGCCCTCGGCAGCGGTCAGGGAGGGGTATCGCGATGTGCGCGATGACCGCCCGCCACGAGCCGTTCCCACCCCCGATCCACAGAAGAAGACCCGCGCCGTAGAACGACGGCGCGGTGAGAGGAAGCCCTCCCGTGCCTGACACCGGTACCCTCCGCAAGTCCCTGCGCCGCGGCCTCGCCGCCGCTGCTGCCCTGCCGTTGCTGATCGGCGCGCTCGCCTCCTGCGGCTACGGCTCCGAGGCGAAGAAGGAAGACGCCGGGACGAACGTCGCGGCCACGGAGGGCAGGAAGCTGTCGGCTTCCGAGGTCCGGATCGGCT
>NZ_JOBX01000124.1:0-7946 GCF_000720645.1 Streptomyces sp. NRRL S-378 | reverse complement strand
GACCACCGAGATCTACACCTCTCTATTCGTCGGCAGCGTCAGATGTGTATAAGAGACAGCCCCCACACACACCACCCCCGCGCCTTCAGGCCTGGCACCCCAGCCGCCTCCCGCTCCCCCACACCACCGCCCCGCCCCTCCCCTCCCTCAGTCGCACAGGGCCCGGTCCACCACCGCGTCGGCGTGGTCCGTCGCGGCCCTGTCGGCCGGATTGAGGGTCACCGCTACGTTGGCGGCGCGTCGGCCTTGTTCGGTGACTCCGCCGCGGGTCTCGTATCCGGGGTAGCTGCCGCCGTGGCCCCAGTAGACGCCGCCGCACGACAGCGGCCTGCTCACGAGTCCCAGTCCGTAGGCGGCGCCGCGGCCGAAGTACGGGGCGGGGACGGTGGTGCGCATCTCGGCGAGCTGGGCCTCCGGGAGGAGCAGGCCCCTGAGGAGCCCGGAGTAGAAGCGGTTGAGGTCGGAGTTGGTGGAGATCAGCTGGCCCGCCGCCCAGCTCCAGGAGGGGTCCGTCTCCGTGACATCGCGCAGCGGCTCCCCTGCTGCTCCCCGGTGGTAGCCGCGGGGGTGCGGCTCCCGGACGGTCGCGTCGCCGGGGGCGGGGAAGTAGGTGTGGCGCAGACCGAGGCGTTCGATGATGCGCCGGTCCATCTCCTCGGCGAGGGCGTGGCCGGTGACCTTCTCGACGATCAGGCCGGCGAGCACGTAGTTCGTGTTGCTGTACTCCCATTTCGCGCCGGGGGCGAAGTCCGCCTTGTGCCGGAGGGCGATGTCGAGGAGGTCGCGGGGCCGGTACTGCCGCGGTTCGAGGTCGTACTTCGTGTAGTTGGGGAGTCCGCTGGTGTGCTGCAGCAGCTGTCGGACGGTGATGCGCCTCCCGTCGATGTCCTCTCCCCGGACGAGGCCGGGCAGATAGGTGTCGACGGGGGCGTCCAGGCCGATCCTTCCCTCACCCACCAGTTGGAGCACGACCACCGCGGTGAAGGTCTTGGTGTTGCTGCCGATCCGTACCTGCCCGTCCCGGGGCACCTTCGCTCCGGTGGCCAGGTCTCCCACTCCCGCGGTGTAGGTACGGGTGCGGCCGTCACGTCCCCTGACGCTCGCCAGCGCGGCGGGCGCGCCGTCGGAGCGCACCAGCGCGTTCAAGCCCTGCTGGACGGTGTCCGGGGTGGTTGTGGCTGCCGCGTTCGGCGCCAGGGTGCCCGTTCCCATGACGCTCGCGGCCATCACGCCGAGGGCCGCGACGGCCGCGCCCGTACGCCACCCGTGGCGTGCCGGCTTCCGTGCCCGCCTCCGTACGTGCTCCTGCGCGTGCTTCCGTGACTGTTCCCGCATCGGTCGCCCCCCTGTGCAATCGTCGGCCGTCCGGCGACCGGTGAGGTGCGCCGGGAGCAACCCTTCCGGGCGCGGCCGCCCCGCACGATCCCGCCTGCACCCGTCCCCGGGGTGGGGTTCACCCCCCGAACAGCACCCGCTGGGCCGCTTCGCGGGCTGCCAGGCGGGCGCCGGCGAGGACTGCCGGATCGCCCAGGGTCGTGGCGCGGATCTCCGTCGGGACCGGGGTCAGCTTCGCGAGGCGGTGGGAGACCCGGGCGGCCAGGGCGGGGCCGCCCGCGCGGCCGAGTTCTCCGGCGAGGACCACGCAGCCCGGGTCGAGGAGGGCCGCGGCGGCCGCCGCGCCCAGGGCGAGGCGTTCGGCGAGGGCTTCGAGGAACGGTTCGCCGGCGGCCCCCGCGACGGCCTGCTCCGCTGGGCCTGCGAAGCCGTGTTCGCGGGCCAGGGCGGTCACGGCGTCCCGGCCGGCCAGGGCGTGGAAGCCGCCCGCGCAGTCGACGGCCGAGGGCAGCCCGCCGGTGCCCGGTACGGGGAGGAAGCCGATCTCGCCCGCCCCGCCGGAGGCGCCCCGGCGCAGCCGGCCGTCCAGGACGACGGCCGCGCCGACCCCGGCGCCGAGCCACAGCAGGACGAAGGAGTCCAGGTCTCGGGCGACGCCCAGGCGCTGCTCGGCGAGGGCGGCCAGGTTGGTCTCGTTCTCGACGGCCACGTCGGCGGGCAGGGTCCGCTGCAGGGCCGTCACCAGGTCCCGGTGCCAGGCCGGGAGGCCGATGGTGTCGCGCAGTTCGCCGGTGGTGGGGGTGACCAGGCCCGGGGCTCCGACGACGACGGTGTGCAGTTCGTCGGCGCCGGCCTCGCGGGCGGTGCGCAGCAGGGCGGCGACCGCGTCCTCGGGTGCGCCGACGGGCAGGGCGGCCTCGGCGAGGGGGTGGCCGAGGAGGTCGGTGACGACGGCGGTGACCCGGTCGGTGCGGACGTCGAGGGCGGCCAGGTGGGCGCGGCCGGCGACGATCCCGTAGAGCTTGGCGTTGGGGCCGCGGCGTTGTGCGCCGGACTCGCCGACGACCTCGATCAGGCCCGCGTCGGTGAGCCGGTCGACGAGGTCGGCGACGGACGGGCGGGAGAGGCCGGTCATGGTCTTGAGCTGGCTCGCCGTCAGCGGCCCGGAGTCCTGGAGGAGTCGTAGGGCGAGGCGGTCGTTGATGGCCCGGGCCGTGCTGGGTGAGGCCGGGGACGGTACCGGGGCGTGGGCTGGAGTCACGGCGCCCATCCTAGGGAGTCGGGGCCATTATCTATCAGGCAGGTTCCCTGATAGTTTATGCGCCATGACCGGGGACTCCGACCTCAGCCCGGCGCGCCTGCGCCATGCCCGTATCGCCATCGCCGCCGTCTTCTGCGCCCACGGCGCCGTCACCGGCTCCTTCGCCACCCGCATCCCGTGGATCCAGGACCATGCCCAGCTCGGCGCGGGCACCCTGGGGCTCGCGCTCGCCTTCCCCGCCCTGGGCGCGGCGCTCGCGATGCCCCTGGCCGGGCGGATCAACCACCGGTTCGGGGCGCGTACCGCGCTGCGCGGGCTGCTGGTGCTGTGGACCCTCTCGCTGATCCTGCCGAGCCTGGCCCCGAACCTGCCGGTGCTGTGCCTCGCCCTCCTCGTGTACGGGGCCACCGCCGGCATGTCGGACGTGGCGATGAACGCGCTGGGCGTGGAGACCGAGAACCGGCTGGGCCGCTCGATCATGTCCTCCCTGCACGGCATGTGGAGCGTGGGCGCGCTCCTGGGGTCGGCCGCCGGTACGGTCGCCGCGCACGCCGGGACCGACGCCCGGCTGCACCACCTGGTCGCCGCGCTCGTGCTGACCGCGGTCGGGCTGGTCGCCGTACAGGGCGTGCTGGACCTGCGGAGCGCGGAGGGGGCCGAGGCGCCGCCGCACTTCGCGCTGCCGCCCAAGTCCGCGCTGCTCATCGGCGCGATCGGCTTCTGCGCGGTGTTCGCCGAGGGTGCGAGCCTGGACTGGTCGGCGGTCTACCTGCGGGACGTCCTGCACACGGACGCGGGCCTCGCAGCCGCCTCCACCACCGCCTTCGCGCTGACGATGGCCGTGGCCCGGCTCGTCGGCGACCGGGTGGTGGACCGCTTCGGTGCGGTGCGCACGGTCCGCGCGGGCGGTGTGCTGGCCACCCTCGGCGGGCTGCTCGTCGTCGGCGTCCGCAACCCTGCGGGCGCGCTGGCCGGGTTCGGGCTGATCGGGCTCGGTATCGCGGTGGTGGTCCCGCTGGCCTTCGCGGCAGCGGGGCGCAGCGGGCCGGCTCCGGCGCAGGCGATCGCCGGTGTTGCGACGATCACGTACACGTCGGGGCTGATCGCGCCGTCGGCGATCGGGGCGGTGGCCGACGCGACCTCGCTGGTGGTGTCGTTCGGACTGGTGACGGTGCTGGCGTTCGCGCTGGTGGTGGGCGCCTCGGTGCTGCGCCCGAAGCCGGTGGGGCGGTCCGGGAGCGGGCTCTGCGGGAAGGCCGGCCCGGTGGCCGATCTCGACGAACCTGCCGATATCCGGCCGTAATATGTCGACTGGCCGCAGCGGCACCCCGTGCGCTGCGGCTTCGATGTGTGCGCGGCCGCTGCCGTGCTCGTCCGGAAGACCGGGAAAACCGGGAAGACCGGCAAAGAGAAGACCGGGAAAGAGGAGTGGAACATGGGCCTCGGCGTGGGGTGGACCCTGCACGGAGACGGGCGGACCCCGGCCCCCGGCGCGGTGGTGCGGCCCGAGGAGCGGCTGTCGTGGCCGCGGACCGCCGGGCTGGGCGCCCAGCACGTCGTGGCGATGTTCGGCGCGAGCTTCGTCGCGCCGGTCCTGATGGGCCTGGATCCGAACCTGGCCATCATGATGTCCGGCATCGCGACGGTGATCTTCCTGCTGGCGACGCGCGGCCGGGTGCCGTCGTACCTGGGCTGTTCGCTGTCCTTCGTCGGTGTCGCGGCGGCGATCCGGGCCGCGGGCGGGGACAGCGCGGTCGTCACGGGCGCCGTGTTCGTGGTCGGTGCGGCGCTGTTCCTGGCCGGCCTCGCGGTGCAGCGGTTCGGCGCGCGCATCATCCACACGGCGATGCCGCCGATCGTGACGGGCGCGGTCGTGATGCTGATCGGCTTCAACCTGGCGCCGGTGACGGCGTCCACGTACTGGCCGCAGGACCAGTGGACGGCCCTGCTGACCATGCTGTTCACCGGGTTCGCCGTGGTGTGCCTGCGCGGTTTCTGGTCGCGCATCGCGATCTTCCTGGGGCTGGTCTTCGGGTACGCGATCTCCTGGCTGTTCGACCTGCTCTTCGGCAAGATCCACTCGACGGTGGGCGGGGAGGCGGCCGTGGACCACTGGCGCCTGGACCTCTCCGCGGTCGCGAAGGCCGACTGGATCGGGCTGCCGTCCTTCCACGGGCCGTCCTTCGAGTGGTCGGCGATCCTGATCGCCCTGCCCGTGGTGATCGCGCTGATCGCCGAGAACGCGGGGCACATCAAGGCCGTGGGCGAGATGACCGGTGATCCCCTCGACGACAAGCTGGGCACGGCCATCGCGGCGGACGGCGCCGCGTCGATGCTGTCCACGGCCGTCGGCGGCCCGCCGAACACCACGTACTCCGAGAACATCGGCGTCATGGCGGCCACCCGGGTCTACTCCACGGCGGCCTACTGGGCGGCTGCGGGCTTCGCGCTGCTCTTCGGCCTGTGCCCCAAGTTCGGCGCGGTCGTCGCCGCGATCCCCGGCGGGGTGCTCGGCGGGATCACGGTCATCCTGTACGGGATGATCGGCCTGCTCGGCGCCCAGATCTGGGTCAACGGCCGGGTGGACCTGCGCAATCCGCTGAACCTGGTGCCGGCCGCGGCGGGCATCATCATCGGCGTCGGCGGTGTGAAGCTGCAGATCACCGACAGCTTCGAGCTGGGCGGCATCGCGCTGGGCACGATCGTGGTGATCGGCGGCTACCACGCGCTGCGGTATTTCGCCCCCGCGCACCTGAAGCCCCAGGCGCCCCTGCTCGACGCGGGCACTTCCGCCTACGACGACGGCGGGGAGGCGGAGGACAAGCCCCGTTGACGGGATTTCGCCCGAACCGGGGAAGCGTACGGCCAAGTTCCCCGGATCCGCGGCGGCGCCTGCGACCCTGCCTCCCATGGAAGCGGTGCTGGCGCGGATGCGCGCCCTGCAGGAGCGGCTCCCGGCGCAGGACGGCGTCGCCGTCTTCAACCGGGTCTACCTGACGGTGACGGAGACCCTGCACCGGCGGATCGAGCACGGGGGCTTCCCTGCGCCCCGGCGGGCGGCGACCCTCAGCGTGCGGTTCGCCGAGCGGTACCTGACGGCGGTGGAGGCGGACCGGGCACCGGCCTGCTGGCGCCCGCTGCTGCAGTACCGCCGCCACCCCGGGATCCGGCCGCTCCAGCACGCGCTGGCGGGGATCAACGCGCACATCGGGCACGACCTGGCGCTCGCGGTGGTGTCCACGTGCGGGGAGCTGGACTGCGAACCGCGGGCCCTGGAGGCGGACTTCGACCGGGTCGGCGACACGCTGGTCTCGCTGGAGGAGCACATCCGGGAGGACCTGATGCCGGGGCCGGACCTGCTGGAGATCGCCGACCCGCTGACCCATCTGGTCGGCTCGTGGAGCCTGGAGCGGGCCCGCGCCGGAGCCTGGTCGGCGGCCCGGCTGCTGTGGACGCTGCGCCGGGCGCCGGACCTGGCCGAGGAGTTCACGGACTCCCTGGACGCGGGCGTCGGCCTGGTGGGCCGCTGCCTGCTGACGCCCCGCGGCTGAGGGGCGGGCATGAGAACGGGCCGCCGGCCCGCGTGCTGACGGCGCGGGGCGGCGGCCCGTGATCATGGGACCGGGAGGGTCAGTCCTCCGGGAGTTCGACCGGGGCGATCTCGTCGTAGACGTCGCCCGGGCCCGGGTTGGTGGAGTCCGTGGACCCGCCGAGGTGGTGCATGACGCCCCAGACGGCGTTGAGGGCGGTCTGGACCGCGCCCTCGGCCCAGCCGGCCGTCCAGGAGATGTCGTCGCCCGCGAGGAAGATGCCGCGCTTGTCCTCGGGGAGACGGTCCTGCATGAAGTGGGTGAAGAGGCGGCGCTGGTAGCGGTAGTGGCCGGGGAGGTTGGCCTTGAACGCGCCCATGAAGTAGGGCTCGTCCTCCCAGGAGACGGTGACCGGGTTGCCGATGATGTGGCGGCGGATGTCGACCTTGGGGTAGATCTCGCCGAGGGACTTCAGCATGACCTCCATCCGCTCGTTCGCGGACAGCGGCAGCCACTTCAGGCTGTCGTCGCACCACGTGTACGAGAGGCAGATGACGGCGGGCTTGTCCGGGCCGTTGTCCAGCAGGTAGGTGCCGCGGGTCATGCGGTCGGTGAGCGTCATCGACATGACGTCGCGGCCGGTCTCCTCGTCCTTGTCCAGCCAGAACGGCCGGTCGACGGGGACGAACAGCTTGGACGACTCCATGTAGTGGGTGCGCTCGATCGCCGTCCAGTGGTCGATCGGGAACAGCGTGTCGTCGCACTCGATCTTCGACAGCAGCATCCAGGACTGGGCCGTGAAGATCGCGGCGCGGTACGTGCGGATGTCGCCGGTGGAGTCGGTGACGGTGATGCGGTTGCCGGCGGTGCGGTGCAGGCGGGTCACGGCGGGGCGCGGGGTGCCGTCGTGGAGGGTGGACAGGGAGGTGCCCTGGGCCCAGTGGACGATCTTCTCGGGCTCGCGCTCCCACAGGCGCAGCGGCAGCTGCTGCGAGCCGCCGACGATGCCGCGGTGGTGGTCGTCGGCCTCGGTGTAGACGACGCGCAGGATCTCGAGGATCGAGTTCGGGAAGTCGGTGTCCCAGCCGCCGGTGCCGAAGCCGACCTGGCCGAAGATCTCGCGCTTGCGGAAGGACTTGAAGGACTCCGACTTGCACAGGAAGCCGTAGAAGGTCTCGTCGTCGAGCTTCTCGACGAGCTTGGCCCAGATCTCGCGGATGCGCGGGACGTCCCGCTCGCGCATCGCGGTGTTCATGTCGGAGAAGTCGGCGCCCTCGTCGAGGCAGGCGTTCCAGGCCTCGGCGACGTCGCGGTAGATCTGCGGGAGGTCCGCGATGGTTTCCGCGTAGTGGGTCTCGCCCTTGAGGTCGACGACCGTGGAGGGGGTGGCCTCGGCGAGCGGGTTCGGGAAGGGCTCGGTGACCAGGCCGACGAGGTCGATGTAGTGCTGCAGGGCCGTGGAGGAGGGCGGGAAGCGCATGGCGCCCATCTCCGCGGTGAGGCCCTCGGTCTCGGCGCCCTCGAAGCCGACGGTGCGCAGGCGGCCGCCGATCTGGTCGGCCTCGTAGACGACGGGCTTGAGGCCCATCTTCATGAGCTCGTAGGCCGAGATGATGCCGGAGAGTCCGCCGCCGATGACGGCGACCTCGGTGCCGAACTCGGTCGCGGGTATCTGGCCGAGGCCCGCCGGGTGGGCGAGGAAGTCGTCGTAGGCGTACGGGAAGTCCGGACCGAACATGGTGATCGGCGGCTGTCCGTCGCTGTGCGGGACGGCGGTGGTGGGCACCGTGGACGTCATGGGGTACGACTCCTTGCGGGCG
>NZ_JOBX01000123.1:0-8056 GCF_000720645.1 Streptomyces sp. NRRL S-378 | reverse complement strand
ACTTCCTCGCGATCGCCCGGAGCGGCATCTCCTCGGCCCTATGAAGCCGCCGGATCTCCGCCCAGTCCTCCACGCTGATCACCCATCCTCCCGGCCTGAATCAACGAGTCAGGCCCTCGATGGGGGTCAACTTTCATCCGACGCCAACGGTCCACTTTTCACCCGTCACCGACACATCGTGCCGTGGATTCCGCGCCGATGCAGGCAGGCGCGGTTCCCGTGTGCCAAATACCCCTGGTCGACCGCCGGTCACCAAGGTGCCAAGGCACCTTGGTGACCGGCGTGAGGTCTTCAGCCCGGACGTCTGCTGGGACAGGATGGTGATCACCGAGACGGAGTCGACACCGGCGAAGCAGCCGGCACCTCCTGACCGGAGCGGACGTCCCAACCGCCATCAAACGTCACGTTCTGCGCCCGTGCGGGTGCCTCACCGAGAGGTTTCTGTCATGCCCACATCCATTCACCCTAGCCACCTGATTTCCAGCTGGGCCGCCCAGGACCTCGCCACGGGAACCTCGACCACCGGAACAGGCATCGGCTGGGACTGAACTCACCTGCCAGGCCGTCACGTACCCGACATGCGCATCGTCCATGCCCTCTTGAAGGGCGCCGTTGAAGCCGCGACGACCGTCCGGGGCTCCCACCTGCTGCACGATCTCCTCTGGGCGCACGCCACCCCGGGTGACGGAGTCCAGCACATCGCCGTCCGGCCCGTCCCCGATGGGATGGAGGCCACCTTCTTCCTCACCGCGTCGTCCGACGAAGCAGCTCTGGGTCGCGCCCGGGAACTGCTCCAGCGAGCCCGTGCACCCATCGCCGCTCAAGGCCTCACCGCCCTGCTGCCCGCCTGATCCGCTTCGCACGATCACGACCTGCCCGCGCGAGGACGAAGCAAAGGCCGTCACACCTCTCGGCGGACCTCCCTCCTCACGGCGGCGCCAACCCCGCCCTCCAACTTCCGTACCAACAGGAGCTTTGTCATGCCCATGATTATCACTACCCGATCGCTCATCGCCCTGTCCGTCGTCGTGGCCGCCACGTCCTCCATTGCCCTGCCGGCCGTGTCGGCGCACGCCGCAGAGCGCGTCGCGGCAGCGCCGGCGGTGACTGCTCTGGCTGCAGAGTCGACGGTCGGCGGTTCCATCACACGGGAAGAGATCATCGAGCGCGCCAAGTACTGGCTCGGCAAGAGCATTCCGTACAACCAGGGGGGCTCATACCCGGACTCGGATGGCAGGAACTACCGCACCGACTGCTCCGGCTATGTCTCCATGGCCTGGCATCTGCCGACGAGCCTGAGCACCCACGGCCTGGGAAGCAGCTCGGACGTCTACGAGATCCCGCGGAGTGACCTCAAGGCCGGTGACATCCTCAACAGCTACTACGACCACGTCATCCTGTTCGACAAGTGGGATGACGCCGCACACACCAAATTCTCCTACTACTCGTTCGGTTCGACCCCCGTGAAGCACGTCACCGGCGTGTCCATCAACGCGGCCACCTTCGACAGCCACCCCAACGGCGATTACAAGGCCCTGCGGTACAAGCGCGTACTGGACACCGCCTCCCCGGTGTTCACTCAGACGACGGCGGCGGACTTCAACGGGGACGGCGAGGCGGACATCATCGCCCGGGACGGCTCCGCGACGCTGAAGATGTGGACCCACAACGCGGGTGGCTACTTCAATGCCCCGGTGAACGTGACCGGCGGCTGGAACTTCACACAGACCGCGGCAGCCGACTTCACCGGTGACGGCAAGGCCGACCTCATCGCCCGCGACAGCGATGGCACCCTCATGATGTGGACCGGACGAGGCACCGGGACGTTCAACGCGCCGGTGAACGTGACGAACGGCTGGAACTTCACACAGACCGCGGCAGCCGACTTCGACGGCAACGGCAAGACCGATCTCATCGCCCGTGACGCCGACGGCAACCTCAAGATCTGGGCCGGCAGAGGAGACGGCACCTTCGCCGCGGCCGCCCACCTCTCCGCCGGCTGGAACTTCACGCAGACAGTCGCGGCGGACTTCAACGGTGACAAGCAGGCCGACATCATCGCCAAGAACGCCGACGGCGACCTCAAGCTGTGGACCCACAACGCGGGCGGCTACTTCAACGCCCCGGTAGACGTGACCGGCGGCTGGAACTTCTCCCAGACGACGGCCGCCGACTTCGACGGCAACGGCAACAGCGACCTCATCGCCCGCAACGACAACAACGGCGACCTCACCATCTGGGCCGGCCACGGCAACGGCACCTTCGGCACCCCCGCCAAGCTCACCGGCGGATGGTAACCCCCGCCCCGGCAGCAGCCCTCCCCGACGCAGGAAGGAAAGGAAGACCTCCGATGTCCAGCCCATCCGGGTCCGCCCTCACGAGGGCTCTTACGGGCGCCCTTGTCCTCGGACTGGCGATCGTTGGACTCTCTTCGACGGCCACGGCCGCCGCCGAGACCGTTACTCCAACGTTCGCAGGCGCCTTCAACAACGCGGGTATAGCCCCGCAGGCTTCACCCGGCCTGGCGAACCTCGACGGTTCGGGCGACAGCCTGTCCGCCGACGCCCTCATTGCCGCAGGCTGGACCAGGGGAGCGCGAGTCACCGTCAGCGGTACCACCTACACCGTTCCGGACGTGGCCCCCGGCCAGAATGACAACATCGTGGCCAGCGGCCAGCGGGTTCCCTTGACCGGCTCCGGCAACGCGCTCGGGTTCCTCCTCACCGCCACCGGCGGTGAGGTGACCGGCTCCGGTACCGTGCACTACAGCGACGGCTCCACCTCCCGTTACTCCCTCAACGACGTCGGCGACTGGGAGCGCGGCAGCACAAGTGCAGCAGCCGTCGTACTCGACCGTTCCGCACGCGAGGCCACTCCGGTGAAGCTGTTCGCCGTCACCACGCCGATCAACCCGGGCAAGACCGTCGCTTCGGTCACCCTGCCCAACACGCCTGCGGGCGGCCCGCGCCTCCACGTCTTCTCTGCGGCGGTGCGCAGCACCCCCAAGGCTCCCGACGGCGGCGCCTGGACGGGCAGCTGGGCCACGGCCTACAGCGATGCCCGCTCAACCTCGATGGGGGTCGGCTACCCGGACTGGACGAATCAGACCTTTCGCATGGTGGTCAACCCGCACACCAGCGGCTCCACAGTCCGGCTGCGTTTCGCCAACACTTTCTCGCCCGACCCCGTGAAGCTCGGCCGTGTCACGATCACCGACCAGGCCGCCGGTGCCACCGCAGCGCGGCCTCCGCACACCCTGACCTTCGGCAACAGCCAGCAGGCCACCATTCCGGCAGGCGGTGAAATCGTCAGCGACCCGATCTCCCTGCCCGTCACCGCGGGAAAAAACCTGCTGGTCAGTTACCACCTGCCCGGCACCGTCACAGTAGCCCCGCACCACTCATACGCCCTGACCACCTCCTACACCACCGCTCGTCTGGCCGGTGACCGGACCACCGACACGGGGAATACCGCCTTCACCCAGCCGGTCTCCTTCTGGAGCCTGGTCAGTGGTGTCGACGTCTCGACCTCCAGCAGCGCGGGGACCGTGGTCGCCATCGGCGACTCCCAGACCGACGGCGCCCACAGCACCAAGGACGCCAACCATCGCTGGCCCGATCACTACGCCTCCTTCGTCGGCGGCGGAGCCTCATCCCCGGGCGTGCTCAACGTCGGCCTCAATGCGAACCGCATCGCCAAGGACTACCTCACCGGGTACGGACCCAGTGCCCTCACTCGCCTCGACCGCGATGTGTTCGCCCAGCCGAATGTCCGCGAGCTCGTTCTCTACGAGGGCGTCAACGACATCGTCCACGAGAACGCATCGGCCGCCGCAGTGACCGACACCATACGCAACATCGCGGCCCAGGCCCGCGCCCGGGGAATCCGCGTCACCGTCGCCACCATCCCGGGCTTCTCCGGATACACGTCCAATGGTCGCTTCCGCCTCCACGAGGCCGTGCGGCAGTCGGTGAACGCCTACATCCGCACCACGAACGACATCGACGACTACATCGACTTCGACGTGGCCACGAAGGATCTCGACGATCCCTACGCCCTGAGCCCCGCCATCGCCAGCACGGACAAGCTGCACTTCAACGACAGCGGCACCAAGCTCCTGGGCCGGACCCTGGCTGATCGCGCGGCCGCGGCGCCGCTGCCCATGGGGGAAACCACCGCCGCCGACTTCAACGGCGACTCGATCACCGATCTCCTGGCCCGGCACGATCCGACGGGAACCCTGAAGATGTGGACCGGCCGCGGCGACGGCACCTACGCCGCGGCGACGGACCTCACCGGCGGATGGCAGAACTACTCGCAGACCGCCGCCGCCGACTTCAACGGCGACAGCAAAGCCGACATCATCGCCCGCTACGAGGGACCCACGGACAGCAGCGTCCCCCACAACACCCTCCGTATGTGGATCAACCGCGGGGACGGCAAATTCCACGCCCCGCACAACGTCACCGGCGGGTGGGAATTCACCCAGACCGCCGCAGCCGACTTCGACGGCAACGGAAAGGCCGACCTCATCGCCCGCGACGCCGACGGCAACCTCAAGATCTGGGCCGGCAGAGGAGACGGCACCTTCGCCGCGGCCGCTCATCTCACCGCCGGATGGAACTTCACGCAGACCACTGCCGCCGACTTCAACGGCGATGGCGCCGCCGACATCCTCGCCCGCGAGGCAGCCACGAACACCCTGAAGATGTGGACCCACAACGCGGGCGGCTACTTCAACTCGGCCGTCCCGGTGACCGAAGGCTGGAACTTCTCCCAAACCGTCGCTGCCGGTGACACCGATGGCGACGGCAAAGCGGATCTCCTCGCCAGAGACAACTCCACCGGCACTCTGAAAGCCTGGCAGGGCCGAGGCGACGGCACCTTCACATCAGCACATGACGTGACGCGCGGCTGGTAACCCCCACCAGGCGACCAGTGAGAGAACCCGTGCACCCAGCGGCGCCTGCCCCGCACTTCGCGGGGCAGGCGCCGCCGCGGATTCGGGTGTCCCGCAGCAGAGCGCTTCGAGCTCGCCCGAAGTTCATCGCGTCCCCGACGCACGAGCTCGAATGCTGCTACGTAACGAGCTCGTGCACCTTTGGCGGTGAGACGTCGCGGTCCCGCTGTCCTGGGTTTCCGCTCCTCGATCGGTGTGAGAGCAGGCCTGCGACAGCTTGAACGGTGTCGCTCAGGTGCTCCCGGCAGCCGTGATGACGGGCGAGGGCCCGCCAGTTCTTGAGGTGCGCGATGCCGTGTTCGACGCGGATACGGCGGAGGAATGGACCTTGCGCTGGCGCTCGTAGCTTTCCTCGTACCACGGCGGCGGGCTCTTCTTGAACTTGCGGTGCGGTGGCGTTACGACACGCCGGCCTGCCTGGGCTCCGGGCCTTGGTAGCCGGCGTCAGCGAGGATCTCCACGGCGGGGCCGTCGACAGGGTTCTTGACCAGGCCCAACTGGTGGACGTGGGTGATGTCGGTGCAGCTTGCGGGCTCGGCCGGGCTACAGAACAGCATCCGCCCTTCCGCGTCGATGCTTCCGCTCTGCCCGCTGGAGCCAAGGTGGTCGATGACCTGGGCGAGCGTTCGCAGGCGAAGTCCCCGGGGAAATGGTGCGACCTCGCTCGGCCAGCCGAGGCCGGGCTTCACCGATCGCCCGGGTCACGGTGGACCGGTCTATTTCGAACCAGCAGGCCAGCACATCGTGAGTGGCACCATGACGGAGGTGTCACCAGCGTGGCCAGGAGCTGGTCGAGACGGACCAGCCGATGCTTCGCGCCAGCGTCGACGGCCCGCTTCCGCGGCCGGGCCACCAAGCTCGCCTGGTGTCGTTCGTGCCATAACGGACCCCACTCGGCAAAGAGCTCGGCGTTCACGTCGGCTGACAAGCCGGTGATCCTGCGGTCGCTGATGATCGATGCACGAGCCGCGTCCTCATCACGAAACCATGATCTGCGATCGCGGACCCAACGTCTCACCGCCAACCGTGCACGAGCGCGTTAGGGTCCGTCTGCAAGCGGATCCTGCCCACAGTAGAAGTGATGCGAGTGTGACCGCTGCTTCGTAGGAGATGGCGGTCTTCTCGTAGCGGGTGGCGATGCTGCGGAAGCCTCTGAGTTGGTTGAAGCAGAGTTCGACGGTGTTGCGGCGGCGGTAGGTGTCGCGGTCGAAGCCTGTGGGTCGGCCGCCTCGCCTGCCTCGGTTGCGGCGGTGCTGCTTCTGGTCGTTCTTCTCCGGGATCGTGTGCCCGATACTGCGTCGCCACAGGTACTCGCGGCACGGCCCGTTGCTGTAGGCCTCGTCGGCCGCGTGACTGTTCGGCTTCCTGCGGGGCCTGCCCAACCCGGGCCGCGGCACACGGATCTTCTCCAGGACGGGCTTGAACTCGGTGCAGTCAGCCCTCTGGCCTGCGGTGATGATCAGGGACTGCGGTACACAGCGGCTGTCCGCACTCAGGTGGAGTTTGGTGGTTAACCCGCCGCGCGAGCGGCCCAGGCCCTCGCCTCCAGCACCACCTCCGCCAGGCGGGCGCTCAGGCTCTGCCACGGCATTCGTCCTGGTGTTCCGCCGGTTCGGCCCCCTTTGACGCTGTGGCTGGCGGCAGATCGGTGCGGGCGCCGGCCACATGCTGATTCGCGCGGACCATGGTGGAATCCGCCGAGATGCCGCAGTCGATCTCATCCGCCGCGTCGGCAGCGGCCTGGACTTGCTGGAGCAGACGTCCCGTGTCCCGTCGGCCGACGACAGCCGGTGGCGTTCATAGACGGTCTTCCACGGCCCGAACCGTTCGGGCGGGTCACGCCACACTGCACGGTGCAGAACCCCGCCGATCCCTTGCCGGTGAACCCGCCACTGCCACGACGCCTGTTCTTACCGGCAGGAACGGCCGCAGCCGTTCCCACTCGGTATCCCTCAGATCACCCCGCCCAATGACCACATCAACGACCCCGAGGCGGAGTAGTCGCATGATCGGCCGGATAAGTCCTGGCTCATAGCCAGCCGCGTCGGGCGGCGTTGAGGCCCGCTTCGAATCGGCTCGTGGCCTCGAGGCGCTCCATCAGCGCCGCCATCTGGCGCCGTACGGTGCGCAGGGAGAGACCGAGGCGTTTGCTGGCGGCGTCGTCGGTCATGCCGGACGCGAGCAGTTTCAACAAGCCGCGTTCTGCGGGAGTCAGACCCCTGCTGTCCCTGTCGCTACGGGGATCCGTGTCCAGGTGTACGGCGTTCTCCCAGGTCTGCTCGAACAGGGCGACGAGTGCAGCTACGATCCCGGGGGCGGTCGTGCACAGCGCACCTTTGCGGGTATGGGAAGGGTCGATGGGGACGATCGCGGTCCGGCGGTCGAAGACGATCATGCGAGGTGGCGTCGCGGGACTGGTACGCACCTGACCGCCCCGCTCGATGATCCATCGGGCGTGGGCGTGGGTCGCGGGGTCATTGCGGGCGGTGTCCTGATAGATCGTCAGGAAACGGATGCCCCGGTCCAGTGCGTTCTCGTCGAGGGGGCGGGCGGCGTCCAGGCTGGCCTGGGACTGGGCTCCGCCCGGCTCTATGGCCAGGCATTCGTCACGCAGATCACGAGTAAGGCTCTCCAGCCGTTGCTGGATGGCGTCGAGCCCGAGAAGGCGTTCTCCAGGCTCCGCGTCGAAAGGGTCGTGTTCCTGCGCGAAGGCTGCGACGGTGCGGGCAGCAATCTCCTTGCCGAGGATGATCTGTCTTTGCCGGTCGAGAAGTTCGGCTTCATGACGGCGCAGGATGATTTCAAAGCCGATATCCGGGCTCACCGCCCGGAGCGTGCCGCTGCGGTCCCGCGAAGGCTGGAGCAAACCCATGTCGAGGAGATGTTCGAGACAGGCGCCCACGTCACCGGTGGAGATCTGCAGGCGGCTACTGAGCTCCTCGACTCCTTCTGCCGCCCCTGCCAGCAGGCTTCGGTAGACGGCCTCCTGGGTTCTGTTTACTGATCGTTTCAGAATGAGGTTCGTAGGCGTCGCAAGCAGATGATGCTGCAGGCGAGTTGAAGCAGCCCGAGGTGGAGGTCGGCGCGTATCTCGTA
>NZ_JOBX01000122.1:0-8161 GCF_000720645.1 Streptomyces sp. NRRL S-378 | reverse complement strand
CGGGTGGGCGGGGGTAGGGTGCGGGCCGTGTCCGAGCAGCAGCGTGACCTCGTCGGCTACGGCGCCGAGCCGCCGCACGCCGCGTGGCCCGGGGGTGCCCGTGTCGCCGTCAGCCTCGTGCTGAACTACGAGGAGGGCGGGGAGCAGAACGTCCTGGAGGGCGACCGCACCTCGGAGGGGTACCTCCACGAGATCGTCGGTGCGCCGCCCGTGACGGGCGGGCGCGACCTGAACGTGGAGTCGATGTTCGCCTACGGGGCGCGCGCCGGTTTCTGGCGCATCCACCGCACGCTCACCGCGCACGGTGCGCCGCTGACCGTGTACGCCGTGGGGCAGGCCCTGGAGCGCAACCCGGACGCGGCGCGCGCGATGGGGGCGGCCGGCTGGGAGGTGGCGGGCCACGGCCGGCGCTGGATCGACTACCGGCACGTGCCCGAGGAGGTCGAGCGCGCCGACATCGCGCGCACGGTCGAAACGGTCGGGCGGCTCGTCGGGCGGCGGCCCGTGGGCTGGTACACCGGTCGGACCAGTGCGAACACGCGGCGTCTGGTCGCCGGGGAGGGCGGGTTCCTCTACGACAGCGACGACTACTCCGACGACCTGCCGTTCTACGTCGAGGCGGGCGGGCGGGCGCACCTGGTGGTGCCGTACAGCCTGGACGCGAACGACTTCAAGTTCCTGATCGTGCACGGGTTCACGACCGCGGACGACATGCTCGCCTACCTCGTGGACACCTTCGAGACGCTCCGCGCCGAGGGCGCCGACCGGCCGCGGATGATGAGCGTCGGCATGCACTGCCGGATCATCGGGCGGCCGGGGCGGATCCGCGCGCTCGAGGGGTTCCTGAAGCACGTCGCGGGGCGGGGCGGGGCGTGGGTCGCCACGCGGGAGCAGATCGCACGGCACTGGCTGGCCACGCACCCGCCCGTGGGGTGAACGCGTGCGGCCCTCTAGGATGCCGGCGGGCGGGGCCGTAGCGCAGAGGTCGTCGCGCGCGGTCTCCAAAACCGTGAGGACGCCGGTTCGAATCCGGCCGGCTCCGTCCGCCCCGCCCGCTCCGTCCGCCCCGCCCGCTCCGTCCACCGCCCCCGGTGCGTACCGCGGCTGCCGCGGAGCCCCCGCCGGACCCCGGTGAGGGGGGTCTCGCGGGGGCCGGGCGGGTCGGCCGTGGTCTTCGGAGTGCCGGCCTTCCGAGGGGCGTGGGCTAGGACGCGGGGGTCTGGACCTTGTCGGGGTTCTCCTTGTCCAGGACGACCGGGTCCGTGTGCGGCGCGGGCTTGGGGTCGGGCTTCGGGGCCGGGTTCGGCGCCGGCTTGGGGTCGGGCTTCGGGGCCGGGTTGGGGGCCGGGGCGGGCTTGTCGGGCTTGTGCTCGCAGTAGACCTTGCCCTGGTAGAACTTGCAGCCCGGCATGTTCTCCACGTCGCGGACCTTGCCCTTCTTGCCGCGGTGCTTCTCGTTCTTCTTGCCCTTGTCGTGCTTGTCGTTCTTCTTCTCCCACTTCTCCTTCTTGTCGTGGTTCCCGTGACCGCTCTTCACGTGGGCAGCGGCCGTGGACGCGGCGGCCGTCGACGGGGCGGCGAACGCGCTGGTGGGGACCAGCACTCCTCCTCCGACGATCGCGGCCGAGACGGCGTACAGGGCGAAACGCTGCTTCCGGGAGGTGGTGCGGAACATGAGAATGACTCCGATGAGGGTGGGGGGAGGGGGCCGTTCCAGAGAACCTTGGGCGAAATGCCCGTTTCGTTCTCTGGTTAAAAGACTGGCTCCCGTACTTCATGAAGCGGTCCGCCGACTGTCACAGGCGCGTGACAGGCCGCGCGGCTCCCCCGTCCAGGCCCCGTCCGGGACCCCGTCGGTCCCCGCCCGCCCGCGGCATGGCGCCGGGGCCCGCGGCGGCGCGCGGCGGATGCCGATGCCCGGCGACCCCGGCCCTCGAGAGCGAAGGCCCGCGCCCGCCGGAGCGGGCGGCGACACCGCCGGCCAGGCCGGGGTCATCGGCGTCGGGCCCGCCGCCGTGCTGACGTTCGCGCTCGCGCAGGGCTCCTGGCAGCGGTTCGCCCCGTACATCGGGATGACGTTCTTCGCGGTGGGTCTTCGCCTTCCAGGTGCGGCCGGCCTGGCGGCCCGGCATCCGCACGGCGTACGTGCGCGCCCTGGTCGTACGCGCTGGTCGTCGGCCTGTGCGCGGCGATCGCGGTGGCCCCCATGCGGCAGCGCTGGAAGTGGCTGTTCCCGATGCCGGGCACCCGCAGCGCCTGCGAGGCCGTCGGCCGGTACGAGGTCATGCGTACGAGGGCGGCGGTGGCGGAGCCGGCCGGCGGTGACGCCGCCGCGGTGGCGTACGCGCAGGAGAAAGGGCGGGAGAAGACCGTCGCCGGCTGCCTGGCGTCCGCGACGGCCCTGTGGCTGCCCCGGTACGGGGCCGGGGCGGCCGTACTGGTCGGCGCGGGTGCGTGGTACCGCGACCGGAACCGGGCCGGGAGGCGCTCCCCGCCCGGTTCCTCCCCGCAGGAGCCGGTGGACGCGGGAGCGCGGCGGACCGGTCCGGCGCCGGACCGGACCTGCGGTAGGGCATCCCCCGCTGTGTGCGGCGGGGGCGGGGCGGTCAGTCGGCCAGGGGGACCGCGATGTCGCAGGCGGGGTCGGCCGGGGAGATCTCCGACCAGTCCGCGAAGTAGATCTCGCGGGGCGCCGCCGCCGTCGTGCGGGACTCGCGCTGCGCCCACGCGTAGACCGCGTCGTACGCGGAGAGGATCTGCGGGTAGGCCGTCTGTGCCTTGGTGAGGCGGGTGTAGGCCTGCGTGTGGGCGGGCTCCGTGCGCGAGGGCACCGGGAGCTGCCCGGCGCGGGCCGGGTCCACCGGGACGCAGAGCTCGACCGGGCCGTCGCCGTCCTCGTTGACCTCCCCGTGGTAGACGACGAACGGGTGGCCGAAGAACCCCCCGTGCGCCTGTGCCACCGGGGCCAGCCGGCCCAGGGCGGCGGGGATCCAGTCGGGCAGTTCCTCCGGGGTGATGTGCCGCTGTTCCGTGAGGACCAGCTGCTGGGGCACCTCGCGTTCCTGGATCTCGTACATGTCCGGGCTCCCTTCGTCTCCGAGCAGGTGGATACGGAGGTGCACCGCCAGCTCGCGCTGCGCCGCGTGCCGGCGCTCGACGCCGTCCCAGTACTGGGCCACCAGGTGGGCCGCCTCGGGGGCCGGGGCGGCCAGGACCGCGCCGACGTCGGCCAGCGGCATGTCCAGCCCGCGCAGCCGCACGATCAGCCGGGCCGCGGCGAGCCGGCTCTCCCGGTAGTACCGGTAGCCGGTGGCGGGGTCGACGTGGTCGGGCGGCAGCAGACCGTGGCGGTCGTACAGCCGCAGCGCCTTGTGCGACAGCCGTGCCCGGCGGGCGAACGCGCCGATGCTGAGCAGTGCTTCTTCCTCCATGGCCACTACGCTCCCCTCTCCCCCAGGGTCAGGGTCAACCCGGGCCCTCATCCCCTCCGCACCGGCCCAGGCCACGACGTTCGCGGTCCCCGCCCCCTCGCGGGAAAACTGACGGATCCGCACCGGCCCGCGCAACGCAGAAGGGCGGGCACGGGGCGGGGGTTATGCGGTGGTGGCGGTCAGGGCGGTCTTCAGGCGGCGGGCCTGGGTGGCCAGCTGGGAGGTGCCCTTGCGGGCGGCGGCCTCGGCCAGCCCCTGGGGCAGCGGGCCGCCGGCTCCGCAGTGCTCCACGCAGTCGGCGGCGACGGCGAGGAGTTCGCCCGCGCCGCGGGCCGGGCCGTCGGTGAGGACGGCGGGCAGGGCCACAGCCAGGGCGGCCCAGGTCGTCGCGTACGCTCCGGTCGCCGCGGCCGTGCGGGCGGCGTCGGCCAGCCGGTTGGGTTTGACGGTGCCCAGGCTCAGCAGTTCGGCCAGGTCGCGTCCGAGGAGGGCGGTGTCCAGTTCGCCGCGTGCGGCCAGGACGAGCAGCGCGTCGACCGCGGCGAGGCGGTCCTCGGCGTGGCGGGCACCCAGTGCGGTGGCCACGGCCAGGTGCAGTGCGGGGCCGGCCGGGCCGCCCAGTTCGGCGAGCCGGGAGAGGACCTCGCCCGCGCCGCGGTCCTCGGCGAGGGCGCATTCGGTGAGTTCGGGCAGCAGCCACACGGCCTGCCTCTCGCGGTCCTGCGGCAGGACCGCCAGGTGCGCGAGTTCCTGGCCGCGCCAGTGCCAGCAGTGCGGTGTCCCGGTGCGGGGGCGGCCGAGGGGGTGGAAGACTGCGGGGAACTCCCGCTGCACGATGGGGTGTTCGGGCAGTTCCAGCACGATGCGGCGCACGGTCTGCCGTTCGGAGCCCCACCAGTTGCGCGGGCCGCGGTCCTGGTCGGTGACGTGGCGGGTGTGGGGGGTGGCGGCGGCGCCGGTGGTGAGCCAGTCGGCCAGGCGCCGGCCTTCGGGGGTGGCGAGGGCCGCGGCGGCGCCGGCGGCCTGCGGGTCGCGCCGTACGCGCAGCAGGGCCTGGGCGAAGTCGGCGGGGGCGGGTGCGGTGCCCTGGCGGCCGTAGGCGGTCAGGCGGCTGATGAGGTCGTGCGGTTCGAGGGTGCCGCAGTCCCAGGTGGGGGTGGCCAGCAGGAACGGCAGGGGGGCGGTGAGCACGCGCAGGGCGGCTTCCCGGGCCCGGGCGGTGGTGACGCGCTGGAGGGCGTCGTGGATGCAGTTCTGTCCGTAGCCCCTGCCGTCGACCGGGCGGTGGGGTGAGAGGTCGGCGGGGTCGAGGCGGCCGAGGACGGCGGCGGCCAGGAGTTCGGGGACGGACAGGTGGGCGGGGTCGGCGAGGCCGGCGTCCTGGCCGGCCCAGTAACGGTCGGCGAGGGCCGGCAGGAGGGCGGCGGCCAGGGCGGTCCGGTCCTGGTGTGCGTGGCGGACCAGGAGGTCCAGGGCGGTCTCGGTCTCCTCGGCGGTCGGTGCGTTGGTCTTGGCGAGGGCGGCGACGAGTTCGACGGTCTCGGCGAGGGACCGGCCGGCGGTGGTCAGGGGGCGGCGGGCGGGGACGGCCGGGAGGGTCTCCTCGTAGCCGTCGGGGCTGTCGCCGGCCGGGTCGGCGATGGCGCCGAGGAGGGCGGCGGCGGTGCGGCGCAGGGCGGGGCCGAGCTGTTCGGCCTCGAAGGCGAGGTCGGCGCGCAGGGCGTCGTCGTCGGGGCGCAGGTGGGCGGCGACGAGTTTGAGGGCCTTGTCCTGCAGGGCGGTGTCGGTGTGGCCGAAGGTGGCGGCGGTGGCGGGCAGCAGGGTGAAGCGGTCCGCGGCGTCGCGGCGCAGGGCCTTGCCGAGGAGGACGAGCTGGGCGCGGACGAGTTTCTTCTCGGGGCGGAAGAGGACGGCGGCGGACATGTCGGCGAGGTGGTCGGCGGGGAGCCGGCCGGCTTCGAAGAGGGCGGTGAGGGTCTGCTGGGCGCGGGCGGCGGTGGGTGAGGGTGCGTCGGCGGCCAGGGCGATCCAGTCCGCGGTGTGCTCGGCGCGTTCGTCGGTGGTGGGGTCGAGGACGTCGAGGAGGTCGGTGTAGAAGGCGAGGTGGGCGGTGCGGCCGCCGCGCAGCAGGCGGTTGATGCTGCCGGTGAGGAGGACGCGGCGCTCCACGGTGCCCTCGGCGGCCAGGTGGGCCAGTTCCGCGGGCCAGCGGCCGGGGGTGCGGGGGTCGTCGTACCAGGTGAGGGCGGGGGCGGGTTCGGCGGTCTGGAACAGGTGGGGGACGAGTTCGGCGGTGTAGGGGTCCTCGCGCAGGGCGACCCGCAGCGGGCGGGGACTGGGGCGGGGGCGGGGGCGGCGTCCGGCCGGGACGGTGGTGGTGTCGGTGCCGGTCGTGGTGGCGCGGGCCCAGGCGTGGACGAAGCCGTCGGTGGTGGGGGCGGGGGCTCCGGTTCCTTCCAGGAGGGCGCGGATGAGGGGGTAGTCGTCCTCGACGGTGGCGGTGCGGGCGGCGAGGCGGTGGGCGACGTCGGCGCGCCAGGCCCGGTCGCGTGCGGCGAGGAGTGCGGCCAGCGGGGCGGTGTCGCGGGGGCGGGTGTCGCGCAGGTCGCGGGCGGCGATCCAGGAGGCGGCGGCGGCCGGGCCGGTGTGGCAGGCGGCTCCGGCGAGGTGGAGGGCGCGCAGGGTGGGCTCGGCGTCCCAGCGGCGCCTCCAGTCCCAGGAGCGTATCTCGCGGCGCAGGGCGGTCAGTTCGGGCAGGTGGGCGCGGCGTTCGCCGTCGGTGAGGGGGGTGATGAGAGTGGTGACCCGGTCGCAGCGGCCGGTACGGACGGCATCGAGGAGGGTGTTCATCGCAGGTCTCCGGCAGCGGCGGCGGTCGTGGCAGTGGTGGCGGTCGTGGCGGTGGTGGTGTGGGAGGGGGCGGTGGTGGTCCGGTCGCGGCGGGCCATGCGGACGGCGAGGGCGTGTTTGCAGGGGCCGCGGCGGCCGCGGTAGTCGGCCCACCACTGGCAGGTGCAGCTCAGGACGCCGCCGGCGGCTTCGCGGACCTGGTAGTGCCGTTCGCCGGAGCGGACGGTCGCGGTGCCCGGCCCGGCGGCGGCGGTGTGGAGCTGGACCGCGCCGTCGGCGAGCAGGGCGCGGGCGGCGGTGAGGCGGGGGTTGCGGGTCTCGGCGCGGTGGGCGTCGTAGGGCAGTTCGCGGTGGAAGTAGGCGGTGTCCGCGGCGTCGTAGCCGACGCGGCCGGCGGTGCCGAGGCGGGTGAGGGCGGCGCGTACGCGCTGCGGGGTCAGTCCGCTCCGGTCGGCGAGGTCGGCGATGTCGATGCGCGGTTCCCAGGAGAGGAGTACGGAGACGAGGTCGGCGTCGGCGGCGGCCTCGTCGGTGGCGAGGGCCTCCAGGACGGCGCCCTCGCCGGAGAAGCCGCGGCCGGGCTCCGGGGAGAGGGTGAGGGTCAGGCGCATGCCGGGCAGGGCGACCTCCCAGGCGGCGGCGGTGGTGGCGCCGCCGTGGCCGGCGGGCCCGTACACGCGCAGTGCGGTGGCGTGCCGCAGCACCCGCTGCAGGGCGGCCAGCCGTTCGGGGCCGGGCAGGCAGACGGCGCCGGGGACGGGGCGGGTGGTGGGGCGCAGGGTGCGGCCGGCGGGGACCACCCACAGGGCTGCGCGGCCGCCGCCGGTCGTGGTGGCGGTGGCGGTGCGCGGGAGGGAGCGCAGGAAGCGTACGGCCTCGGCCGCGGGCAGTTCGGCGCGCAGGTCGAAGGCTGCGGTGATGACCTGGGCTTCGGCGAAGCCGCGCAGCCAGCGGTCGGGCAGCGGGACCTTCTTCTCCACCAGGGGGCCGTCCAGGGTGGTGACGGCCAGTTCGTCGGGGCCGACGCGCAGGTGGAGGGGCTCGTCCCCGCCGAGCCGGGACAGGGCTTCGCGCAGCGGGTTGTTGACGTCGACGTTGGTGGTGCCGTGGCCGGTGTCGGCGCCGTCGAGGCCTTCGGAAAGCACGTCGAGCCGGGCGTAGACCCCGCAGCAGCCGGAGAAGGACTCGAAGCGCAGCCGGTCGCCGCCGGCCGTGACGACCGGGTCCAGGGAGGCCCGCAGGGTGCGCTGGTAGTAGCGGGCGGCGGCGACGTCGGCGACGGCGAGCAGGCCCCGGGCGGCGGCCTGAGGTGCGCTCAGGAACCCGGCGAAGAACTGCGGGTGGGCTTCGCGGCCCGCCGGGGTCAGCCCGCCGGAGGTCTCCAGCCCGAGGAGGCCGGCTCCGCCTGCGGTGGTGAGGGCGGACGGGCGCGCGTAGGCGAGTGCCTGGATGGATCGGCTCATGGGCGCAAAGGTAGGGGCGGACACCGACAACGCTGACGGTACGTCAGCCACGGGCGGTACCGGGAGGTGCGGTGACGGCGGGGTGCCCGGCGGGGGCGGCGGGTACGGGCGGGTGCCGGGACGGCGGGTGCCTGCGGGCACGGGGTGCAGCGGGGCGGCGACGGCCGGCGGCCACTGGGTGCAGCGGGGCGGCGGGTACGGGCGGGTGTGGTGACGGCGGGTGCCTGCGGGGGCGGCGGGTGCCTGCGGGCACGGGGTGCAGCGGGGCGGCGGATACGGGCGGGTGCCGGGACGGCCGCCGGCGGGCACGGGGTGCAGCGGGGAGGCGGATACGGGCGGGTGCCGGGACGGCGGGTGCCTGCAGGGGCGGCGGGTACGGGCGCTGTCTCTTATACACATCTCCGAGCCCACGAGACA
>NZ_JOBX01000121.1:0-8357 GCF_000720645.1 Streptomyces sp. NRRL S-378 | reverse complement strand
TCTCAAGGAACGGACGCTTCCTTCGTACTCACCCTCTCGGGCTTTCCTCCGGGCTTTCGTTCTGCTGTCTTGCGTTTCCGACTCTATCAGACTCTTTCGGGCCTGACCCCCAGTCAGCGGGGTTTGCCTTCCGGGCTGTTGGGCCCTTCCGACTCCCCAAACTCTAGTGGATTTCCCCGGCGATCCATAATCGGCCTTCGGAAATGAATTCGGGCACGCCGAAATCGTTCCCAGTGGGAGATCATGCTGAGTTGGGTGCCGCAACGAGGCGGCGGATTCGTTGCCTCCGAAACCTTCCGGCTCCGGGGCAACTCGAAGAACCTTACGGAGCCGCGGAGGCTGTGTCAACCCCGGTGGTCAGCTGGGGGACTGGAGGTCTTCCACCCGGTCGAGCAGGCGCGTGAGCATGTCGCCGAGCACCCCGCGCTCCGCCGTCGAGAGGTCCTGGAGGAGGTCCTCCTCGAAGATCGTCGCCGCCCGCATCGCGTCCAGCCACTTGCTGCGGCCCTCGTCGGTGAGCTCCACGATCACGCGGACCCGGTTGGACTCGTCCCGCTCACGGGTCACCAGGCCCTCCGCCGTCATGCGGTCGATCCGGTGGGTCATCGCCGCCGGCGTGAGGCCCAGCTGCTTCGCGAGCTCGCTCGGGCCCATCCGGTAGGGGGCTCCGGAGATGACGAGGGCCTTGAGGACCTCCCACTCCGCGTTGCTGATGCCCAGGGCCGCGGTCTGGCGTCCGTACGCGACGTTCATCCGGCGGTTCAGGCGGCTCAGTGCCGACACGACCTTCTCGACCTGGGGGTCGAGGTCCTGGAATTCGCGCTGGTAGACGGCGATCTGCTCATCGAGGCTCGGCTCGGGGACGGACGTGGCGCCGTCGGGGGTGTCACCCATGCCTCGAAGTATGGCACGAGCGCGTTGGCGTCTAACTCCTTCGATGTGTACTGTTAACGATCGAACTTTAGGTATGAAGTCTTCAGTCTTCAGTTATCAAGGCAGGTGAGAAGTGACCAAGGTGATGGGCGCTGCGATGCGGCGGATCCAGGCCGGGAACGCGCTGACGGCGTTCGGCATCGGCTTCACGGTTCCGTTCCTCTACATCTATGTGGCGCAGGTGCGAGGTCTGGGCTCCATGGCCGCCACGAGCGCGTTCGTGGCCTTCGCCCTGGGCGCTCTCGTCGCGCTGCCCTTCACCGGTCGGGTCATCGACCGACGTGGTCCGGTGCCCGTGGTCATGGGTGCGGCCGTCGCCGCCTCGGCGGGCGCGCTCGCGCTCGGGCTCTCCACGGGGGTCGTGCCCATCCTGCTGTCCGCGCTGGCGCTGGGCGCCGGTCAGGCCGTGATGCAGCCGGCCCTGGCCACGATGATCGTGTGGTGTTCCACGCCGTCCACCCGGACCCGCGCCTTCGCCCTCCAGTTCTTCATGCAGAACCTGGGTCTGGGCATCGGCGGTCTCCTCGGCGGTCAGATCGTCGACGAGAGCCGGCCCGGGAGCTTCACCCTGCTGTTCGGCATCGAGGCCGTGATGTTCCTGGTGCTGGCGGGTGTCGTCGCGACCGTGCGGCTGCCGCACGTGCCGAGCATCAAGGACGCCGTGCCGAAGGACCCGGCGCAGGCCGGTGCCGGCGGCTGGAAGCGTCTGCTGCAGCACAAGGTCATGGTGCAGTTGTGCGTGCTGGGCTTCGTGGTGTTCTTCGCCTGCTACGGGCAGTTCGAGTCGGGTCTGGCCGCCTTCGGTACCGAGGCCGCCGGGATCTCCCCCTCCACGCTCGGTTTCGCCCTCGCCGCCAACACCGGTGCGATCGTCCTCGCGCAGTTCGTCGTGCTCAAGCTGGTCGAGAAGCGCCGCCGCTCGCGGGTGATCGCGCTCGTCGGGCTGATCTGGACCGGGGCGTGGCTGATCGCCGGGTTCTCGAGCCTGGGCCACGGCAGCGCGATGATGGCCGCCGCGGCGTTCATCACCACGTACGCGCTCTTCGGCATCGGCGAGGCCATGCTGTCGCCGACCCTGGCCCCGCTGGTCGCCGATCTGGCTCCCGAGGGCTCAGTGGGCCAGTACAACTCGGCCTTCGCGCTGGTCAAGCAGATGGCGCTGGCGTTGGGACCGCTCGGGGTACCGCTGGGTGCGGGCGCGCCGATGCTGTACGTCGCGGTCTTCGTGCTGGTGTCGCTCGGGATCGCCGGTCTGGCGCTGCGGCTCGGCAAGGGCCTCACGCCGATGCAGGACAACCCGGTGCTGGCGAGCAGGATCGTCGCGCAGGGCGGTCCGGCCGTCGGGGTGAAGGAGTCCGTGCACGCGTAGCCGCCTCGGTACGTCGGTGTACGTACAGGTCAGGCCCCGGTCCTCGTGGACCGGGGCCTGACGCGTGTCCGGCTGCTGCGGCTGCTCCCGCTGCTCCGGCTACTTGTCCGGCAGGGCGAACTCGCACCAGACGGCCTTGCCGCCGCCCGGGGTGCGGCGGGAGCCCCAGGAGGAGGCGATGGTGGCGACGATGGAGATGCCGCGGCCGGTCTCGTCGGCCGGTTCGGCGCGGCGGCGGCGCGGCAGGTGGTCGTCGCCGTCGGTGACCTCGATGATCAGCCGGCGGTCGGTGCGGCGCAGTCGCAGGCGCATGGGCGGGGTGCCGTGCTGGAGAGAGTTCGCGACGAGCTCGCTCGCCGCGAGGACCCCGAGGTCGCAGAGCTCGACGGGGAAGCGCCAGGAAGCGAGGACGCCCTGGGCGAAGGCCCGGGCGCGCGGGGCCGCCTCGGTGCCGCCGAGGAGTTCCAGGGCGGCGTTGTGGAAGAGCTCGGCGTCGGCGCCGCTGCGGGCGGGCTGCTGGAGCACCATCACGGCGACGTCGTCGTCGTGGTCGGCGTCCACTCCGAGGGCGCGCATGAGGCGGTCGCAGATGACGCTCGGGGTGCCCTGGGCGCCGGCGAGGGCGCGTTCGAGCGCGGCGACGCCCTCGTCGATGTCCTCCCCCCGGCGTTCGACCAGGCCGTCGGTGTAGAGGACGGCGGTGGAGCCGGGGCCGAGCGCGATGGTGCCGGAGGTGTGCAGCCAGCCGCCGGTGCCGAGCGGCGGGCCGGTGGGGTCGGCGGCTCTGCGTACGGTGCCTTTCTCGTCGCGGACCAGGATCGGCAGGTGGCCGGCGGAGGCGTAGGCGAGCAGGCCCTCGTTGGGGTCGTGGACGGCGTACACGCAGGTGGCGATCTGGCTGGCGTCGATCTCGGCGGCGAGTCCGTCGAGGAGCTGCAGCACCTCGTGCGGGGGCAGGTCGAGGCGGGCGTAGGCGCGGACGGCGGTGCGCAGCTGGCCCATGACGGCGGCGGCGCGGACGCCGCGGCCCATGACGTCGCCGATGACGAGGGCGGTGCGGCCGGCGCCGAGGGTGATGACGTCGTACCAGTCGCCGCCGACGGCGGCCTCGGTGCCGCCGGGCTGGTAGGTGGCGGCGATGCGCAGGTCGTCGGGCTGTTCCAGTTCCTGCGGGAGCAGGGAGCGCTGGAGGGTGACGGCGGCCTCGCGCTGGCGGCGTTCGCTGGCGCGGAGGCGCTCGACGGCCTCGGCGTGGTCGGTGACGTCGGCGAGGTGGATGAGGACGCCGGTGTGGTGGGCGTCCGCCGCGTGCGCGGTGGTGGGGCGGGGGAACTCGACGGGCGTGCAGGTGACGGTGTACGAGCTGCCGCCGCCCGGTGCGGTGCGGTTCTTGGCGGTACGGGACTTGCCGCTGCGCTGGACCTGGTCGAGGAGCTGGAGGAGGCCGAGCTCGCCGAGTTCGGGGAGGGCCTCGTGGGCGGGGGCGCCGGGGGTGCGGGCGCCGAAGCCCGCGGTGTAGGCGTCGTTGACGTAGGCGACGCGGTGCTCGGGGCCGTGGACGAGGGCGACCAGGGCGGGGAGCCGGCCGAGGACCTCGCGCACGGGGAGTTCGTCGAGGGAGGGGACGGCGGTGAGGAGGCCGGTGCGCTGGGCGGGGGCCGTGCCGGTGCCCGGTCCGGTCCCGGTGCCCGGTCCGCTGCCGGAACCGGTGCCGGAGACCGTGGGGTCGGCGGGGTGGCCGTCGGCGGGCGCGGACCGCTCCGCTCCGGGGTCGGGGCGGCCGCCGCGGGCTGCCGGGACCGCGCCTTCGCCCCGCTTGGCCTGGGCGGCGGCATGTTCGGTCCTGGCGGCGGCGCGGCGCTGCGTTCCGGGAAACCGGGCGCTCCAGCGCGTGAAGTTCACTGCGTTCAAGCCTCGTGGTGTCGCGAGTGGTCGCTGTGTCGCTCGTGGGCGGTCGCTGACGGGACGATGTCACTCTGTGCAGGTGTGAGCACACCTATGGTCACACGTCCAGTGTGGCCGACCGCACTGACAACGTCAGCCCTGGCCGTTCTGCGGGGGGTTGGGAGCGAGGGGCGGGGGAGGTGTCTTGGGGCCGCCGCCGGCGGCCAGTTCGAATTCTGCTCTGGGGTGTTCGAGTGAGCCAAGAGAGACGATCTCACGCTTGAAGAGGCCGGAGAGTGTCCATTCGGCAAGTACGCGCATTTTCCGATTGAAACTGGGGACGCGGCTGAGGTGGTATGCGCGGTGCATGAACCAGGCCGGGTAGCGCTTGAGCTTGCGCCCGTACACGTGGGCGACGCCCTTGTGGAGGCCGAGCGAGGCGACCGAACCGGCGTATTTGTGGGCGTACTCGGTCAGGACCTCGCCCCGCAGAGCGGCGAGGAGGTTGTCGGCGAGGACCTTCGCCTGGCGGACGGCGTGCTGGGCGTTGGGGGCGCACTCGCGGCGGGGGCCCTCGGCGTCCGGCGGGGCGGTGATGTCGGGAACGGCGGCGGCGTCACCCGCGGCCCAGGCGTGCTCGACGCCCTCGACGGTGAGGAACGAGGTGCAGACGAGGCGGCCGCGCTCGTTCCTGGGGAGGTCGGTCGCGGCGAGGACGGGGTGGGGCTTGACGCCGGCCGTCCAGACGATGGTGCGGGTGGGGAAGCGCGCGCCGTCACTGAGGACGACGACGCGGTCCTCGCAGGATTCGAGCCGGGTCTCCAGACGGACGTCGATGTTGCGGCTGCGCAGTTCGCGGACCGTGTAGACGCCCATCTCGAGGCCGACCTCGGGGAGGATGCGGTCGCTGGCCTCGACGAGGACCCACTTCATGTCCTCGGGCTTGATGTTGTGGTAGTACCGCGCCGCGTAACGGGCCATGTCCTCCAGCTCGCCGAGGGCTTCGACGCCCGCGAAGCCGCCGCCCACGAAGACGAAGGTGAGGGCGGCGTCGCGGAGGGCGGGATCGCGGGTGGAGGACGCGATGTCCATCTGCTCGATGACGTGGTTGCGCAGGCCGATGGCCTCTTCGACGGTCTTGAAGCCGATGCCGTAGTCGGCGAGGCCGGGCACGGGAAGGGTGCGGGAGACGGAGCCGGGGGCGAGGACGAGTTCGTCGTACTCCATCTCGACGGGGCCGGCGCCCTCGTCGGCGGTGGCGAGCGTGTTGACGGTCGCGGTCCGTTTGGCGTGGTCGATGCTCGTGGCCTGGCCGATGACGATGCGGCACTTGCCGAGGACGCGGCGCAGGGGGACCACGACGTGGCGCGGGGAGATCGCGCCCGCGGCCGCTTCCGGGAGGAAGGGCTGGTACGTCATGTACGGCTCGGGCGTGACCACCGTGACCTCGGCTTCTCCCGCTCTCAGCTTTCGCTGGAGCCGGAGCGCCGTATACATGCCGACGTAGCCGCCGCCGACGATCAGGATGCGCGTGCGGGGCGGGGTACCGGGGGCCGTGCCCCGGGGGTTAGCAGCCTTCACCATCCCATGACGCAACGTGGCCGGGAGTTTGTCCACAGGCCCGGCACATTGTGTGACCGGTGGTGGCCCTGGGACGGGGCGGAAGAGGACCCTCGGAAGCGGCGGAAGTTCGCAGGTCAGGACGGGCGGAGAGGGAGGTTCCGAGGGTGTGGGAGGGAAAAGTGGGAGTGAATGCTCCGATCGGGCGGTGGTCCGTCCGGGGCTGCCTCTTCTGAATTGACTCTGGCTCAACTATGTTCGTATCTCGTCGAGGACCGGGCCTGAGACCGTGGCCCCCCTCGGCGTGAAGGCGGGGAGTGTCTCCGGGGGGAGACAAATGATTACCGGGGGATACATATGAACATTTCCGATTTCCATGGTTCTGCGACCGCGCTCTCGGTCGAGAGCAACGGTCGCGCCATGACCGGCGCGACCACGCACGGTGTGGGCCGGTCCACGCCGCTGCGCGTCGACGCCCAGCGCAACCTCGAGCACGTGCTGCGTGCTGCCCGCGAGGTCTTCGGCGAGCTGGGCTACGGGGCTCCGATGGAGGACGTGGCGCGCCGCGCCCGGGTCGGTGTCGGCACCGTGTACCGGCGCTTCCCGAGCAAGGACGTCCTGGTCCGGCGGATAGCCGAGGAGGAGACCACCCGGCTGACCGAGCAGGCCAGGACCGCGCTGGGGCAGGAGGAGGAGCCGTGGCAGGCGCTGTCGCGCTTCCTGCGCACCTCCGTGGCGTCGGGCGCCGGGCGGCTGCTGCCGCCGCAGGTGCTGCGCGTCGGCTCGACCGCTGAGGAGGCGGCCGAGGAGGCGGAGGAGGCACGGGTTCCGTACCAGCGCCAGGCGGCCGAGGCCGCCGGGGCTCCCGGCCTGCGGGTCGTGGGCGGGGCGCGGGGCGCGGCCGATGACGAGCCTTCGGACGACGCGGGTGCGGGTGCGCTGCTGGAGGTCGTCGGCCGGCTGGTGCACCGGGCGCGGGAGGCGGGCGAGCTGCGCGCCGATGTCACGGTGGCCGATGTGCTGCTGGTGATAGCGACGGCGGCGCCCGCGCTGCCCGACCCGGCCCAGCAGGCGGCGGCTTCGACCCGGCTGCTCGACATCCTGCTGGAGGGCCTGCGTTCGCGGACGGTGTGATCCCGGCGGTTCGGTGCCGGCCCGGTGACGGGCCGGCACCGGACCGACGCGGGAGCCGGTAGCGGACCGACGCGAGGTCCGGTGGCAGGCCGACGCGGGAGCCGGCAGCGGGTCCGGTGGCGGACCGACACGGGGTCCGGTGGCCGGCCGGCAGGGGTTCGGCTGTGACACCGGGGCGGCGGCGTGCCGTTCGCGCGGCCGGGGCCTGTTCGGGCATGCGTCGCAACCTGCTCGGACGGGTGGATGGTGCGCGGAGGGGCCCGAGGCATGTCCGCCATGTGACACGCTTGCTCGGTGTACCGGTTGAGGGTGTCGTGCGGGAGCTTCCGCTATGAACATTGACGGGCGTGAGGAGTCACCCGGTGGCGCCGGGGGCGATACCGAGGTGGGCAGCCCACCCGCCCCGCAGGTGCCGGCACAGCGCGAACCGGGCGGGCGGCACGCACGTTCGTCGGGGTTCTCTGCCCCGGGCGGCACCGGGGGCGAGCTGCCGCCGTCCGACGGGGACTTGATCGCCCGGATGCGGGGCGGCGACGACGGTGCGTACGCGGAGCTGTTCCGTCGTCACGCCGACGCCGTACGGCGCTACGCGCGGTCCTGCTGCCGGGACGGGCACACCGCCGACGACCTGACCGCCGAGGTGTTCGCGCGGACCCTTCAGGCGGTACGGGGCGGTGCCGGGCCGGACCAGTCGGTACGGGCCTATCTGCTGACCACCGTGCGCAGGGTCGCTGCGGCCTGGGCCAAGACGGCGAAGCGGGAGCATCTCGTCGAGGACTTCGCCGTCTTCGCCGAGCAGGCGGCCACGCGCACCGAGAGCGGCGGCGGAATGTCGGGGCTGTCGGGGGACGACACCCTCGAACTCGGCGCGGACGTACGGGCGATGCGGGTGGCGGAGCAATCGCTGGCCATGCAGGCCTTCCGGAGCCTGCCCGAGCGGTGGCAGGCCGTGCTGTGGCACACCACCGTCGAAGACGAGTCGCCGAGTGCGATCGCGCCGCTGTTCGGGCTGAGCGCCAACGCGACCGCCGTGCTGGCCAGTCGGGCCCGCGAGGGTCTCAAGCAGGCCTATCTGCAGGCCCATGTGAGCTCGGCGCTGAGTGAGGGCGGCGACTGCGCCCGGTACGCGGACCGGCTGGGCGCCTACGCGCGCGGCGGCCTGCGGATGCGGGCGGAGCGGGGCCTGCGGGGGCACCTGGCGGAGTGCGTCAAGTGCCGGCTGGCCGCCGGGGAGCTCAAGGACGTCAACGCGGGCATTCCCGCGCTGCTTCCGGTGGCGGTCATCGGCTGGTTCGCCGCCTCGTACGCGGCCAAGGCCGCCGGGGTGGTGGCCGGTGGGGCGCTCGCCGCGGGCGGGGCAGGTGCCGCGGCCGCCGCCGCGGGCGGGTCGACGGCCGGAGGCGGTGCCGGCGCCGGTGCGGCCGGGGCTGCCGGGAGTACCGCCGGGGCCGGGGCGGCCGGGGGTGCCGCCGGCGGG
>NZ_JOBX01000120.1:0-8415 GCF_000720645.1 Streptomyces sp. NRRL S-378 | reverse complement strand
CCGCCCCACCGGGACCGTCGCGTCCCACCAGGGCCCGCCCGCCCCATCAGGCCGTCGCGTCCCACCAGGGCCCGCCCGCCCCACCAGGGCCGCGACCGCGGCGACCCTGTTCGATCTCGACACGTGGCCGACCGGATTTCCCCTTAGTCCCCGGCGAACGCCGGCACTCTCGCCCCCACCGGCAGCCTCGGTGTGGACGCCGCCCTCGATGCCGGATTCGACATCTACTACAACCCGACGGCTGGCACGAACCACGGCTTCGCCGCCATCGGCACCGGCGGCTCCCACCGTCTCTATGCGGTCGACGTGCTGACCGGCAAAGCTACGAGCAAGGGTGCCTTCCCGGCCAAGTCCCAGGTCACCGCCCTGGCGTTGCCCATCAACCAGAAGTAGCAGCGCACCTGGGCGCCCGGCCCGCGCACCGTGGTCTTGACGGGAGACCACTGTGCTGGGCCGGGTCAGCCGGAGGATCCACGCACAGGGGCCGGCCACGCCGGTGGCCCCGCGTCCTTGGGGGGATGCGGGGCCACCGGCCGTTGCGGGATCGATGCGGTTACTTGGGCATCAGGACGGTGTCGACGATGTAGACGTTGGCGTTGGCGGTCTTGACGTTGCCGCAGACCACATGGGAGGTGTCGTTGACCTTGTACGCCTCGCCGGAGCCCTTCGTGGTGACCATGCCCATCTGCAGGGTCTCGAAGCTGCCGTTCTCCAACTGCTTGGGGGTGAGCCTCTGGCCGACGACGTGGTAAGTGAGGATCTTGGTCAGCTGCTCCTTGTCGGCGAGCACCTTGTCCAGGTCGGCCTTCGGGATCTTCGCGAAGGCGTCGTTGGTGGGCGCGAAGACGGTGACGTCCTTGGCGTTGTTGAGCGTGTCGACGAGGCCGGCCTGCTTGACCGCGGCGACCAGCGTGGACAGGGCCGGGTTGTTGGAGGCTGCAGTGGCGACCGGGTCCTTGGCCATGCCGTCGAAGGAACCGGCGCCCTCCTGCGGCACGCCGGCACAGGCCGGGCCGAACGGCTTGTCGCCGCCCGTCGTGTCGTCCATCGGGGTGCTGGCGCCGGTCTTGCCCTCGTCGCCGGCGGCCGCGGTGGGGGCGGCCTTGGTGTCGCTGCCGGAGTCGGAGCACGCGGCCAGGGAGAAGGGCAGCAGGGAGGCTGCGGCGACGGCGATCGCGGTACGGCGGATCTTCATGCTGTTCATGATGGGTTGCTCCCCTTGAGCGTCTGTCTGGTTGAGGGTTGAGGGATGGTGCTGCCGGGCCGGCTCTGACACGAGCCGGCCCGGGGGTCTACGGGACGGTGACGAAGACGCTGTGCCAGCCGCTCGCTCCGTCGGGGATGGTGCGAGCGCGCTGTTCGGTCTGCACAGCTCCGGTGCCGTCGGTGGCGCGGACGGTGAGGGTGTGTCCGCCGGGTGTGGCGTTCCAGCGGTAGGACCACTGGCGCCAGGTGTCGACGCCTGCCTGGGTGGCGAGGTCGGCGTCCTGCCAGGGCCCGTCGTCGACACGGATCTCGACGCGGCTGATGCCGCGGTGCTGGGCCCAGGCGACGCCGCCGATGGTGACGGTGCCGGCGGCCGGTCGGGCGAAGGGCTTGGGCGTGTCGATGCGTGACTGCGTCTTGATCGGCGCCCGGCGGGACCACTTGCGCTTGACCCAGTACGGGTCGTAGGCGTCGAAGGTGGTGAGCTCGATGTCGGTGATCCACTTGCAGGCCGACACGTATCCGTACAGACCCGGGACGAGCATGCGGACGGGGAAACCGTGGTCGAACGGCAGGGGTTCGCCGTTCATGCCGACGGCGAGGACCGCGTCCCGGCCGTCCATGACGTCCTCGAGCGGTGAGCCGAGCGTCATCCCGTCCACCGAGCGGGCCACCAGCTGGTCCGCTGTGCCGCCCTTGGACGGTGGCCGCACGCCGGCCTCCTCGAGGAGGTCTGCGAGGGGCACGCCGAGCCAGCGGGCGGTGCCGATGTAGGGGCCGCCGACCTCGTTGGAGACACAGGTCAACGTGATGTCGCGTTCGATCAGCGGCCGGGCCAGGAGCTGCCCGAGGGTGTAGGTACGGGGACGGGCGACGCCCTTTCCGTGGAGGCGCAGCCGCCAAGTTGCGGCGTCGACCTTTGGAACCGTCAGGGCGGTGTCGACGCGGTAGAAGTCGGAATGGGGGGTGGTGAAGGAGCTGATGCCGGGAACCTTCAGCTGGACTCCGGCCGGGACAGCAGGCGCCGGGGAGGCCGGAGCCGGCAGGACCAGGCTCTCGCGGGAGGCTACAGCTCCCTGGCCTTCCCGCCCGCTGAAGAACCGGCCCAGTGCGCCTGCCGAGGTTGCCGCGGCGGCAGTCACGCTGGCCGCGGCGAGGAACCCGCGCCTGCTCCACCCGCGGGTGCCGCCCTCGCCGTCTGCGCCAGCCGGGGTCGCCGCGGGAACGGCTTTGGACGCCAGCACATACAGGGTGAGGGCGCCTGCAACCGTTCCGGCGATCGAAGGCAGTGCGGCACCGATGCCGTTGGAGTCGGGGCGGCTCAGGGCGGCTACGGCGCCGAGGATCCCGAAGAACAGCACCCCCGCAGCCCCGGCACGTCGATGAGACAGAGCGAGGATCCCCAGGCCGACGGCGAGCACAGCGAGAAGAACGAGGATCCCGAGCTGCAGGACGGCCTTGTCGTCCTCTCCGAATGTGCGGATCGCGAAGTCCTTCACCGCGGCGGGCGTCCGGTCGATCACGGCGCCACCGACGACGGTCACCGGCCCGGCCGCCGACCGCACCAGACCGGCGACCAGCTCGGCAACGGCCAGAGCCGTGAACGCGGCCAGAAGTCCGGCCAGTGCGCCCGTCGCGGCGCGGGAGAGGGGGCTGCGGAAGCTGCTCACACCCGTCATTCGGCAGCCCCCGGCCGGCGGACTGGTCCGACCCCCGAACGAGTGAACCGCTCGTCCGCCCGCAGTGACCCACCCCTCGAGCGCCGCGCTGACGCCGGGCAGGGCGCGCGCTCGGCGGCGTCGGTCACCGCGCCGACCAGCTCCCCCTCGGGCGGGCCGTGTCGACTTCGAGCGCCGGGGACGACGGCCACGTCGGGGCGGACCTTGCCACCCTGCCTCCGCTGCTGCCCCGCTCTGACCGCCGTGGACTGCCGAAGGGTGCCACGCCAAGCGCATGGCCGCCGTCCTCATGGGTCAGGCCCGGGGCCAAGCGGGCGCAGCTCGCCGGGCTTGTCACACCTCGCCAGGAGCGGGTCCGCGAGGTGGACGCCTGCATGCCGAGCACCCGTCATCCGTGAAGCCTTGGGCCGTCCTCGAACTGGTTGCAGAGTGGCCCTCCGCGTCTGGCAGGGTCGGTCGCATGGATTGCATTTTCTGTGGACTCATCCGTGAAGGCACCGCGAGCTGGGTGGAGCGTGGTCCGACGGCCTGCGCCTTCACCCCTCTGAACCCGCTGGCGCCGGGTCACACCCTGGTGGTCCCGACGCGCCATTACGCGGACGTCTTCGAGACCCCGCCCGAGGTCCTTACCCTGGTGACAGTGCTGGTCCAGCGGGTGGCCGAGGCGGCGCGGACCGCCTTGGGCGCCTCAGGCGTGAACATCCTCAGCGCCAGCGGCCCGGGATCGGAGCAGTCTGTTCCCCATCTGCACTTTCACGTCGTCCCGCGGTGGCTGGACGACGGGATCTCGACCTGGCCGGCCGGACGCTCCGTGCAGCAGGTCACCGGCGATCCGGCGGCGTGGCTTGCCGACGCTCTGGCTTCGGGGCGGCACCCCACGAGTTGAGCCGGGCCACGATGCCGAGCCCCTGGCTGGCCAGGCGCGGCGCCCTGAGGCCTCCCGCGTGGCAGCACGCCAGGTGGAGAGCCTGCCGGGCACGCGTACCTGCCGCTGTCGCTATCCGCTCCCCAGCCTTCGCGCAGGCGAGTTCCGCAGAGGGCCTGCCCGCCGGGCGTGCGCCCGATCTTGGGCCCGCGGCTGGCTGTCGTGGTTTCAGGCGTGCTGTCGTTCCGATCGAGTACCCCCTACGGTGCAGGTGGTAGGCGGTGTGCGTGCGCCGGACAGCAGGGCCGGAGGTCCGTAGGGAGTGGCCAAGGGTGACGGTTCGTGCCGAGGCGGACAGCGTGCGCGTGGTGGCCTGCGCAGGAGAGTTCGATCAGGACACGGTGGGCCTGCTGCAGGCCACCTGTGACCGCGAGGCGACCAGCGCGAAGCTGCTGGTGATCGACGTCAAGAACGTGACCTTCGCCGACTCGTCGTTCCTCAACACCCTGATCCGTCTGCGCAACGCCCATCCGCTGGCTGTGGCGGGTCCGCTGCCGGACCAGCTACACCGCCTGCTCGATCTGACCGGAGCGCGTCACCGGTTCGAGATGTGCGACGAGCAGGTCGGCTGAGCGCCGGTAGGGTCAGGTCTGGCGGTCTGGGCGGCAGTGAGCACAGCTGTGACGGTCTTGCCGTCATGGTGGATATGAATTTCGGTGGCGGCGAGCTGGTTGACCAGCCGCCACCCAAAACCGCCGGGTTCATCCGGTGCCCAGGGCTGGATCCGGGGCGGGGAGGTTGAGCGGTCGGAGACCTCGACGGTGACAGTGCCAGACCGGGCGGTGATCCGGAGTGCGGTGGCGCCGCCGGCGTGACGATCGGCGTTGGAGATCATCTCGGTCACCACAGTCAGCACGTCGTTCATCTTGGCCGGGGACGGATTCAGACCGGCCAGGATGTCGCGGGCGGACGCCCGGGCCTCCGCGCAGCTGAGGTCCGCTCCGAAAGGGTCCGGGAGAATCCGGGAAGACAGAGTCCGCGCTTCCATATCACGCACTTTCCCCCGCCTTCGTCTGGTAAGCGACGGAGCGGACGTCTCCCCTGTCCACCCCCTGCCGCGGCCTGCCTGAATGACACGGCGAAGGTGCCACCGACGGGCCGCATGCCGAGCGGCACGGTCTCTACCGGCTCGTCACCGGCCATAAGCGCCACCACCGTACGACTTGGAGGCCGCGAGGCGGATCGTCTTCGACCCGGCCGAGCAGGAGGCCCTGCGGGCCGACGCGCGGGAGATGGCTGACGGCGATCCGCAGATCGCCTACGTCCTGGAGCGCCTGGCCGGTGAGGGCGTCGACCTGGACGCCGTCACCTCCTGGGAGGACCTGCGCGAGAACCTCGGGCAGCCTCCGCTCGACGACGCCGCTCCCATGTCGCCCGTCGCCTGAGGGGGCGCCACGCGCCCCGGCGCGTCCGCATCGTCTTCTACGACGTGGCGCAGGACCAGGTCGAGAGGATGACGGAGGCCGAACGCCTCCGGCTCGACCCCGTACTGGTGGCCATCTCCAGGAATCCCGAGTCGGCGTGCTGTCGAAGCACGGTGCGATCCGGAAACATCGCGAGGGAGGTGTCCGGATCCTGTACGTGCCGACCGCCCTCGGCACCCTGGTCCTGGTCGCCTACGTCGAGACGGACTGACTCCTCGAAGGCCGTGAACAGCCGGCCACAGCAGAGCCCCAGATGCGAGGTCCGGGGCTCTTGTCCTCGGGCAGGGCCCGGTCGACGATCCCTCAGGTGCCGTTTGGTGTCTGCGCGGTGCCGCGCTCGTGTCGGCCGTGGCCGAAGCGCTGCTGCGCGGCGTCCAGGATCTCGAAGGGCGGCGGCGACCGTGTCAGTCAGGGTGATACACACCGGCACGCCGTGAACGGCGGGCCACGTAGATCAGGTACCTGTTGCGCTGGGGTTGGGGCAGTCGGGTGGGCAGCCCAGCACCGCCCGGCCCGTAGCGACGTCCGCAGCCTGCGCCCGCGCCGCCGCGCGGCGGGGCGCGGCCCGGCTGGCCTCGGGGATGGAGTTGAGTGATCTGGAGACAACGGCGGCCCGCCGCACCGGGTCCGGTTCGAGGACGGACACGAGACCCCTCATGAGCTCCGGCCCGAAACCGACCTACGCCACCCCACAGAAGGCCAATAGCCGGCGCTTGCTTCGGCGCCAAGGCAGAGTGGCGGCCTATCCACTCCGTCCGCCTCATGCTCCCGCTGACAGGCGGCTGCCATACCGGAGAGCTAATGGATTGCCGGACGGCCGTCACTCCGGTGCCTCTTCAGGCCGACGCGGGGTGTGTCAACGCCCCTGAATTCCGGCGACGACTATGCGTATCCATTAGTTATTGCGAGGGCTATATGCTGTAAAGCAGCCAGGCCATGAGTCGATCGAATGGGTCTTCGTGCGACTGTGAGGCGGCTGGGTATGCAGTCTTACGAGGGTGCGCCGCGGGTTGTGGGTACGGGCGTGCCGCAGTGCCTGTCGCGGACCTCACTCGTACGGGTATCCGTACTGGATGGCCGGCTGGCTGCCGTTTCTGATCGCGTTCGGCGTCGTAGACGGACCGGCGCAGTGGATCGTGCAGGGTCTGGTAGGCGTCGATGACTTCGGCGAGCTCTGCATCCGCCTGCGGGCCGCTCGGGCGCGCGTCAGGGTGCAGGGCGCGGATCAGTGTGCGGTAGGCGCTGGTGATCTGCTCCGGTGATGCCCCAGCCCGGAGTCCGAGGACGGTGTAGTGGTCGCGCGACGGCCGCGAGCCGCTCATTTCTCTCACCTCCGGAAATAGCCGGAGCGATCCCTCTCCTTCCATCCGTCATAAGACCTGCCTGTGATGTTGTCAAGGAAATCCGGCACGAGTATATCGATAAGAAGGTGCAGCCGAAGGGAGGCGAGGGGATGCGAGTACCGAGATGGTATTGGAGGGGGTGGAATTTACGTGCGGTCGGCGCCGGCATGACTGGAGTACCCCCTACGACGTCCAGCAGTCGTGACGAAGAGGGCGGTATCTGGAGTACTTCTCCCTCGACGGTATCGCTGTTCGCTCCCCGTACACGCCTGTCGGCGCCTCACCGTGCGCGGTGTGCAGCCGCCACTGGGTTGGCCGCCTGCAGGCGGCCCACGGAGCAGCCGGCACCCCGCGAGAGAAGGTCACCGATACGGCCAGTCACCGGCCGAACGGCTGGGCGCGCCCCTGCTCGGCTCCACAGCGCACCTCCAGCCGGAGCAGCTCGGAGCGCCCGACCAGCTCCGTGAGCGAGCCTCTGCCGCTGGGGTCAGCTGAACGTTGTGTGCGCGGGGATGCGTCCCTTCGCGTCATTGCCGCCGTCGGCCGGTGCGGCGGAGGACTGGCGCCGGAGGGGGCGTTCTGCCCGTCCGCACCGCCGCTGGTGGGGGTGTCTCCGCCGGCCGGCTGAGGGTGTTCTGCCCGGCTCAGCTGGGCTCTTCCTGTCCGGGCGGTTCGCTCACCGTGACCTGGGCCGGGCGCAGGAGGTGTTGTCCGACGCGGTAGCCGGGCCGGTGCACGGTGGTGCAGGTTGGCTGGTCGACTTCGTCGGACCGCTGGTAGGAGATCGCTTCGTGGTGGGTGGGGTCGAAGGGTTCTCCTGGGGTCCCGACTTCCTGAAGGCCGAGGGTGGCGAGCTGGGTTTCCAGTAGATCGGCGACCGCTCGCAGGCCCGGATCGACGTTGCCGTACTCGCGGGCGTGGTCGATGGCGTCCAGGACGGGCAGCAGCCCGCCCAGGACGTTGGCGACCGCGATTTCCCGTATCGCGAGGCGGTCACGCTGCACCCGCTTGCGGTAGTTGTCATACTCCGCTTTCACGCGCTGCAGGTCGGCGGTCCGTTCGGCGAGCTGTGCCTGCACAGTGGTGCTCCCGGCGGCAGGGGCGCCGCCGGGCGTTCCGAATTCACCGTCCCCGGGCTCGGTGCGCTGGGGAGGATGGTCGCATGCCCTGAGCTCGAGGGTGACGGGGTCGATGCGTCGTCTGTCCCTGATCACGATGGGGGGCGGCTGCCTTCGCGGTCCGTGGGGAGACTTCGGTGGGCTCATCGGGCGTCTCCCTTCTGGCTCTCGTCGTCGACGATCTCCGCGTCGACGACTTCCTCATCCGTTCCGGACGACCCCGCGTCTGATGCCGATCCGCCGTCGTCTGCTGGGGCCCTTTGGGCGTCGTAGAGGGCGGTTCCGATCTTCTGCGCGACGGTGCCGGCGTGCTCGGTCGCCGTGCGGATGGCCGCCGTGTCCTGGCCCTTGAGCTTGTCCTTGAGGTCGGCGATCGCGGTTTCGGTCTCGGTCTTGAGGTCGGCCGGGATCTTGGCCCCGTTGTCGCGCAGCAGCTTCTCGGTCTGGTAGACGATCTGTTCGGCGCGGTTGCGGGTCTCGGCCTCCTCCTTGCGGCGGCGGTCTTCCTCGGCGTGCTGCTCGGCCTCGCGCACCATCCGCTGGATATCGTCCTTGGGCAGGGAGGAGCCGCCGGTGACGGTCATCTTCTGTTCCTTGCCCGTGCCGAGGTCCTTGGCCGTGACGTGCATGATGCCGTTCGCGTCGATGTCGAAGGAGACCTCGATCTGCGGGACGCCACGCGGGGCCGGCGGCAGGCCGGTCAGCTCGAACATGCCGAGC
>NZ_JOBX01000119.1:0-8480 GCF_000720645.1 Streptomyces sp. NRRL S-378 | reverse complement strand
ACCCGCACCCCCACCCGAAGCCCCCGAGGAGGCCGCTCGCGTGAGCGCCGCACGACAGCCGTCACCGACCGTCCGCGACGAAGCCGTACCCGCCGCCGCCCCGGCGGCCAAGAAGCCCCGCACTCCCCGGGCCCGCCGCGCCGCCCCTCCGCGCGGGGTCCGGCCGGCGCCGGCGCTCGGCGCCGAGGAACGGGCCCGGCTGCTGGAGGGCCGTCACCACGACCCGCACGCGGTACTGGGCGCGCGCACGCAGCGCGGCGGGGTGGCCTTCCGGATGCTCCGCCCGTACGCCAAGGCGGTCACGGTCGTCGCCAAGGGGCTGCGGGCCGAGCTCCACGACGACGGCGACGGGCTGTTCTCCGGGCTGCTGCCGCTCACCGCGGTGCCCGACTACCGGCTGCTGGTGGCGTACGAGAACGACGAGATCGAGGTCCACGACCCCTACCGGTTCCTGCCCGCCCTCGGCGAGCTGGACCTGCACCTGATCGGCGAGGGCCGCCACGAACAGCTGTGGACGGCGCTGGGCGCGCAGCCCATGGAGCACCAGGGGGTGGCCGGGACCCGGTTCACGGTGTGGGCGCCGAACGCGCAGGGGGTCCGGGTCGCCGGGGACTTCTCGTACTGGGACTCCGTCGCCCATCCGATGCGCTCCCTCGGCGCGAGCGGCGTCTGGGAGCTCTTCCTGCCCGGGGTGGGCGCCGGGACGCTCTACAAGTACGACATCACGCGCCCGGACGGCAGCCACACGCTGCGGGCCGACCCGATGGCCCGGTCCGCCGAGGTCCCCCCGGCGAACGCCTCGGTGGTCACGGCCTCGGAGTACGAGTGGCAGGACGCGGACTGGATGGCGCGGCGCGGCGCACGGGCCCCGCACCAGGCCCCCTTCTCGGTGTACGAACTGCACCTGGCGTCCTGGCGGCCCGGCCTGTCCTACCGGCAGCTCGCCGAGCAGCTCCCCGCGTACGTCAAGGAGCTGGGCTTCACGCACGTGGAGATGATGCCGGTCGCCGAGCACCCCTTCGGCGGCTCGTGGGGGTACCAGGTCACCGGTTTCTACGCGCCGACCTCGCGGATGGGCACCCCGGACGACTTCCGTTTCCTCGTGGACTCGCTGCACCGGGCGGGGATCGGCGTGATCGTCGACTGGGTGCCGGCGCACTTCCCGCGGGACGACTGGGCGCTCGCGGAGTTCGACGGGCGGCCCCTGTACGAGCACCAGGACCCGCGGCGGGCCGCGCACCCGGACTGGGGGACGCTGGAGTTCGACTACGGGCGCAAGGAGGTCCGCAACTTCCTCGTCGCCAACGCCGTGTACTGGTGTGAGGAGTTCCACGTGGACGGGCTGCGCGTGGACGCGGTGGCCTCGATGCTCTACCTGGACTACTCGCGCAGCGAGGGCGAGTGGACGCCGAACGAGCACGGCGGCCGGGAGAACCTGGACGCGGTGGCGTTCCTTCAGGAGATGAACGCCACCGTGTACCGGCGCTGCCCGGGCGTGGTGACCATCGCGGAGGAGTCCACCGCCTGGAACGGCGTGACCCGGCCGACGGACGGCGGCGGGCTGGGCTTCGGCCTGAAGTGGAACATGGGCTGGATGCACGACACCCTGCGCTACATGTCGAAGGAGTCGGTGCACCGCAAGTACCACCACCACGACATGACCTTCGGGATGATCTACGCCTTCAGCGAGAACTACGTGCTGCCGATCTCGCACGACGAGGTGGTGCACGGCAAGCGCTCGCTGGTGTCGAAGATGCCCGGGGGCGACTGGTGGCAGCAGCGGGCCGCACACCGGGCGTACCTGGGCTTCATGTGGGCCCACCCGGGCAAGCAACTGCTCTTCATGGGACAGGAGTTCGCCCAGGGCTCGGAGTGGTCGGAGAGCTACGGGCCGGACTGGTGGCTGCTGGACTCCTCCTATGCGGCGGCCGGCGACCACCGGGGCGTGCGCGAGCTCGTCCGGGACCTGAACCGCGCGTACACCGCCACGCCGGCGCTGTGGGAGCGCGACACCGTGCCGGAGGGCTTCGCCTGGGTGGAGGCCGACGCGGCGGAGGACAACGTCTTCGCCTTCCTGCGGTACGCCCAGGACGGTTCGCAGCTGCTGGCGGTGTGCAACTTCTCGCCGGTGGTCCGGCACGGCTACCGGATCGGGGTGCCGGAGGAGGTCCCGCTGTGGCGTGAGGTCCTCAACACCGACCTGGAGGGGTACGGCGGCAGCGGAGTGCACCACGCACGGCCGCTGCGGCCCGAGCCGGTGCCGGCCCAGGGCCGCCCGGCGAGCCTGCGGCTGACGCTGCCGCCGCTGGCGACGATCTGGCTCAGGCCGTAGGGGCCGGGGCGAGCTGGTCCTCCAGTTCCCGGAGCAGGCGGCGCTTGGGCCGGGCTCCGACCATCTGGCGGACGGGTTCGCCGTCGCGGAAGACGAGCAGGGTCGGCGTGGACAGCACCCCGTACCGGGTCAGGGTCCCGGGGTTGCGGTCCGCGTCGATCTGCACGACCTTCAGGCGGTCGGCCTCCTCGGCGGCGATCGCGGACAGCACCGGGGCGAGCCGGCGGCGTCCGGGTGCTGGTCCCGGCCCGTTCCGCCAGTTCGCCGATGCGCATGGGCCGACCGTATGCGTTGACACCGACGTCAGGGCAAGGGGTGCGGCGGGGCGGGGCCCTCGCCACCCCCGTATGCGAGGGCCCCACAGGAACCACGTACGGGAAGGGCTTCCGGTTCACATTCCGTGGAGGCCGTGTGAGGGCTATTGCGCTGCGGGGAGTTGGCTGGAACCTTATGCATTACTGGATCTTCGAGTGCACCGATTACCGGACAGTCGCCGGAAAACCCGCCAAAAGACCCCCACTTCATAGGACGTTCCTACGAGGTATGGGCTTGTTTGTTTGGTCTGTAGGCGGCGAAGCCCGGCCACTTCTACGGTGTGCGGTGTGCACTCCAGCCCACCATTCAATGCCCCCGCCGCGCGACGCCTGCGCGCGGCCCTGGGCATGGCTCCCGGACATGTCGCCTACGGCCTGCGTGCCCAGTACGGACTCGTCGTCGCGCCCGAGACGGTGATGGCCTGGGAGCGTGGAGAGATATCGCCGTCATCCGCCGAGCTCACGGCGCTCGCGGGCGTCCTGTGGTGTTCGCCGGGGGAACTGCTCGCCGAACCCGTCACGTTGCGCGAGCACCGGATGGCCCGGGGGCTGGCCGCGGACGAACTGGCCCGACGGATCGGCCTGGAGACGGCCTCCTACCAGAGGATGGAGGACACCGGACGCTGGAAGGGCAACGAGCGGCAGTCCGCCGCCCTGGCCACGGTGCTCGGCCTGACCCTGGCCCAGTTCGTGACGGCGACCGGGAAGCACGAGGAACTGGCAGAGCTGTTGCGCAGCGCGGTCACCACGCGCTGGCAGGCGTACGTGAAGCCGCTCGGCAAGCTGCTGCCGATCCCCAAGCACCACCTGGAGCGGGTGCTGGATCAGCTGCACGGGGAGTACCAGTCGCGGATGGTGGCGACGCTCAGCTGGGGCGGCGGCCAGGGCGACGCCGGCAACGGGGACGCGGGCCGGGAGTTCCTCACCGGGATCGTCGACCACTTCTGGCAGCTCGCGGGCGGCGCGGCCTAGGTGTATTGCCTCGTCAGGCCGGGGCGGCGGGCTGGTCTGCTTGCCGGGAATCGGATCGCCATCAACGGGGTTGGTGGGGGATGAGCCGATATTGGAGGGCCATGCGAGCGATTCAGGTGTACGAAGTGGGCGGTCCCGAGGTGCTGCAGGAGGTCGATGTGGACCAGCCGCGGCCGGGTCCGGGCGAGGCGGTCGTGGAGGTCGCCGCATCCGGGGTCAACTTCCTCGACGTCTACCACCGCGAAGGCCGGTACAGCCTCCCGCTGCCCTTCACCCCGGGCGCTGAGGGCGCCGGCACGGTCGTCGAAGTTGGACCCGGCGTCGCTGACGTCGCAGTCGGGGACCGGGTCGGTTGGGTGGAGATTCCCGGCACGTATGCCGAGCGGGCCGTCGTGGACTCCTCCCGGCTGGTGCCGCTGCCCGACGATCTCGGCTTCGAGACAGCCGCCGCCGTGCTCCTGCAAGGCATGACCGCGCACTATCTCGTCAAGGACGCCTACCCGGTTCAGGGGGGCGACACGGTGCTCGTGCATGCGGCTGCTGGTGGCATGGGGCTGCTTTTGACCCAGCTCATCACCCATCTCGGCGGCAGGGTGATCGGCACGACGTCGACCACGGCGAAGGCCGAGCTGGCGAAGCGTGCCGGGGCCGCTGAGGTGATCCTTTCCTCCGCAGTGGACGATCTCGCAGCCGAGGTGAGGCGGCTCAACGGCGGTCAGGGACTGCCGGTCGTCTTCGACGGCGTCGGCGCGCACACCTTCGATGCGAGCCTCGCCAGCCTGCGAACCCGCGGCCATCTCGTGCTCTTCGGCGCGGCAAGTGGTGCCGTGCCGCCGTTTGATCCGATTCGGCTCGCCCACGGCGGTTCGCTGACCCTGATCCGGCCCAGCCTCGGGGACTTCATCGCCGATCGGTCCGAACTGCTCCGACGGGCCGCCGAGGTGTTCGAGTGGGTGCGCTCCAAGGCGCTCGAGGTCACCGTGACGGGCCGCTACGCATTGTCCGAGGCCGCCCGGGCCCACAGCGATCTGGAGGCTCGGCGTACCACCGGCAAGCTGCTCGTCGTACCCGATGCGGCCGCTATTGGACGCCGCGAGGAGACGCAGAGCTGATCGCGGGTGACGAGGTCGGGGATCTTGGAGACTGAGATGTCGGGGGCATGGCCGACCGTCATCGCCAAGATCCCCGACAGCGTCAGGCACTCAGCAGGCCAGGATCACGTTCTGGCGGGGTTCTGGCGCATCCGGTCACACCCACTCAAGATCCCTCAGCCGAGACCTGGCTCACCCGTCCACAACCTCCCGGGACAGAACACCTAGGTTCCCCCCGGGCAGGGGCGGAGGACCTGGCGCGAGCGGGACGCGGTGTCCGGCCGGGCAGGGCGGAGGGCCCGTTCCGGCGGCTGCCGCGCGGGGCCGGGCCGCCGGGTCAGAAGACCGACTCGGCCTCGTACATGCGGTTCTCGGGGACGGTCTTCAGCTCGGTGACCGCGTGGGCGAGCGGGGCCATCACGATGTCGGTGCCGCGCAGGGCGGTCATGTTGCCGAAGTCTCCGCGGTGGACGGCCTCCACCGCGTGCCAGCCGAAGCGGGTCGCGAGGACGCGGTCGTAGGCGGTGGGGGTGCCGCCGCGCTGGACGTGGCCGAGGATGACCGGCCGGGCCTCCTTGCCCAGGCGGTGCTCCAGTTCGCCGGCGAGGCGGTTGCCGATGCCGGCGAAGCGCTCGTGGCCGTAGGCGTCGATCGCGCCCTTCTCGTAGGGCATGGAGCCCTCGGCCGGGTGTGCGCCCTCGGCGACGCAGACGACGGCGAACTTCTTGCCTCGGGAGAAGCGTTCCTCGACCATCTTGACCAGGGCCTCCACCTCGAAGGGGCGCTCCGGAAGACAGATCCCGTGGGCTCCGCCGGCCATGCCGGACTCCAGGGCGATCCAGCCCGCGTGGCGGCCCATCACCTCGACGACCATCACGCGCTGGTGCGACTCGGCGGTGGTCTTGAGGCGGTCGATGGCCTCGGTGGCGACCGTGACGGCGGTGTCGAAGCCGAAGGTGCGGTCGGTGGAGGAGATGTCGTTGTCGATGGTCTTCGGCACGCCGACGACCGGCATCCCGGCGTCGGACAGCATGCGGGAGGCGGTCAGGGTGCCTTCGCCGCCGATCGGGATGAGGGCGTCGATGCCGTAGCGGGTGGCCAGCTCCTGCGCGTTCTCGGCGGCCTCGTGGAGGCGGGCCCGTTCCATGCGGGCCGAACCGAGGATCGTGCCGCCGCGGGCCAGGATGCCGCTGACGGCGTTGATGTCGAGAGGGCGGAAGTGACCGTCGAGGAGCCCCTTGAAGCCGTCCTCGAAGCCGATGACCTCGTCCCCGTGACCGACCACGGCCCGGTGTACGACCGAGCGGATGACAGCGTTGAGACCCGGACAGTCGCCGCCTGCGGTGAGAACTCCGATACGCATCGTGCTGTGTCTCCTGCTCCTGGTCGTACATGGCCGTGCGCGAGGACACCTGCGGCCCGCCGGCCGCACCTACGAAGGGCGTATTGGTGCCGCCTGTCCGATTGTTCCATGGTCCCGGGGTGGTGCGCGCTGCGCACCACCCGGTCCGGAGGACCTTCGACCCCCGGACCGGGCCTTTGTTCCGGCGGGCGCCCTATCCATTGGCGGAGGTATTGTCAAGGGGGCAAGCCATCCCAACCGGGTCGACCGACCACACGAAGAGACGGAGAGCACGCGTGACGCGCAGCGTGTACGTGACCGGCATCGAGCGGGGGGACGGCCGGCAGGTCGTCGAACTCGGGATCATGGAGCTCCTGACCCGGCAGACGGGACGGGTCGGCGTCTACCGCCCGTTGCTCCACGACGCACCCGACCGCCTCTTCGACCTGCTCAAGGCCCGCTACCGGATCGACCAGGACGCTTCGACGGCCTACGGGATGGAGTACCGCGAGGCTTCGGCGATCCTGGCCGAGAAGGGCACCGACGAGCTGGTCTCGCAGCTGGTCGACCGCTACCACCGGCTGGCCCGCGACTACGAGGTCGTCCTCGTCCTCGGCACCGACTACGCGGAGACCAACCTCCCCGACGAGCTGGCGCTCAACGCCCGCCTCGCCAACGAGCTGGGCGCGGTCGTCGTGCCCGTCGTGGGCGGCACCAAGCACCCCGCCGAGGCCGTCCGCGCCGAGGCCCGCAACGCCTACCGCGCGTACGAGAGCCTGGGCTGCCACGTCGTCGCGATGGTCGTCAACCGGGTGGCCGCGGAGGACCGCGACCTCATAGCCGAGCGGCTCGCCGCCCGCCTCCCCGTGCCCTGCTACGTGCTGCCCGACGACAAGTCGCTGTCCGCCCCGACCGTCGCCCAGATCACCCGGGCGCTGGGCGGCGAGGTGCTCCTCGGCGACGAGGCGGGCCTGGCCCGCGACGCCCTGGACTTCGTCTTCGGCGGCGCCATGCTGCCGAACTTCCTGAACGCCCTGACGCCGGGCTGCCTGGTCGTGACCCCCGGCGACCGTTCCGACCTCGTCATCGGCGCACTGGCCGCGCACACCTCGGGCACCCCGCCGATCGCCGGTGTGCTGCTCACCCTGAACGAGCGGCCGGGCAAGGACATCCTGACGCTGGCCTCGAAGCTGGCGCCGGGCACGCCCGTGGTGTCGGTGGCCGGCAACAGCTTTCCGACCGCCGCCGAACTCTTCTCGCTGCAGAGCCGTTTGAATTCCGCGACCCCGCGCAAGCTGGAGACGGCGCTCGGCCTCTTCGAGCGGCACGTGGACACCGCCGAACTGCGCGGGCTGCTGTCGGTGGCCCGCTCGGAACGCGTCACCCCGATGATGTTCGAGCACGAGCTGCTGGAGCGGGCCCGCTCCGACCGCCGACGCGTCGTGCTGCCCGAGGGCACCGAGGAGCGCGTGCTGCGCGCCGCGGACGTGGTGCTGCGCCGGGGCGTCTGCGACCTGACCCTGCTGGGCGACGAGCAGACGATCCTGAAGAAGGCCGCCGACCTCGGCGTCGACATCTCGGGCGCCCAGATCATCGACCCGGCGACCTCCCCGCTGCGGGACGGCTTCTCCGAGTACTACGCCGAGGTCCGCGCGCACAAGGGCATGACCGTCGAGCTGGCCCACGACGTGGTCACCGACGTCAACTACTTCGGCACCCTGATGGTCCAGCGGGGCCTGGCCGACGGCATGGTGTCCGGCTCGGTGCACTCCACCGCCGCCACCATCCGCCCGGCCTTCGAGATCATCAAGACGAAGCCCGAGGCGTCCATCGTCTCCTCGGTCTTCTTCATGTGCCTGGCCGACCGGGTCCTCGTCTACGGCGACTGCGCCGTCAACCCCGACCCGGACGCCGAGCAACTCGCTGACATCGCCGTCCAGTCGGCGGCGACCGCCGCCGCCTTCGGCGTCGAACCGCGGATCGCCATGCTCTCGTACTCGACCGGCACCTCCGGCTCGGGCGCGGACGTCGACAAGGTGCGCAAGGCCACCGAGACCGTCCGTGAGCAGCGCCCCGACCTGGCCGTCGAGGGCCCGATCCAGTACGACGCGGCCGTGGAGCCCTCGGTCGCCGCGACGAAGCTGCCCGGCTCCGAGGTGGCCGGCCGCGCGACGGTGCTGATCTTCCCCGACCTCAACACCGGCAACAACACGTACAAGGCCGTGCAGCGTTCGGCGGGTGCGGTCGCGGTCGGTCCGGTGCTCCAGGGGCTGCGCAAGCCCGTCAACGACCTCTCGCGCGGCGCCCTCGTCCAGGACATCGTCACCACCGTGGCCATCACGGCGATCCAGGCGCAGGACGCTCCGGGCCCTGTCTCTTATACACATCTGACGCTGCCGACGAATAGAGAGGTGTAGATTTTGGTGGTC
>NZ_JOBX01000118.1:0-8726 GCF_000720645.1 Streptomyces sp. NRRL S-378 | reverse complement strand
CCGCCACCCCCTGCCCGGCGCCACCACCCGTCCGGGGCTCCGCCCGCGCCCGTCGCCGGCCCCGCGAGCCCTGTCCGGGCGCCTCTCGCGGGCTGCGACCTCGTTCCACTCCCTCGCCACCGTGCCTACCGGTCGGTATGCTCGGGCTCCCCGCGTGTCCACGCCGCAGCCTGCCACCCTGGAGGGCCCATGCCCCGCACCGCCCTGCGCATCTGCCCCCTCTGCGAAGCCACCTGCGGCCTCACCCTCACCATCGAAGGCGTCACGGTCACCGGCGCCCGCGGGGACCGGGACGACGTCTTCAGCCGCGGTTTCATCTGCCCCAAGGGCGCCGCCTTCGGGCAGATCGACGCCGACCCCGACCGCCTGCGCAACCCCCTCGTCCGCCGGGCCGGCCGCCTGCGGGAAGCCACATGGGAGGAGGCCTTCGACACCGTCGCCGCCGCCGTGCCCGACCTCGTACGGGAGTACGGACCCCGGTCCGTCGGCGTGGTCCTCGGCAACCCGAACGTGCACACCATGGCCGGTGCGCTCTACCCGCCGCTGCTCGTCAAGTCCCTCGGCACCCGCAACCTCTTCACCGCCAGCACGCTCGACCAGATGCCCAAGCACGTCTCCAGCGGACTCCTCTTCGGGGACCCCCTGGCCATCCCGGTCCCCGACCTCGACCGCACCGATTTCCTGCTGCTCCTCGGCGCCAACCCGGTGGAGTCCAACGGTTCCCTCTGCACCGCCCCGGACTTCCCCGGCCGGCTCAAGGCCCTGCGCGCCCGCGGCGGCACCCTCGTCGTCGTCGACCCGCGCCGCACCCGGACCGCGGCCCTCGCCGACCGGCACCTCGCGCCGCGTCCCGGCAGCGACGTGTTCCTGCTCGCCGCCCTCGCGCACACCCTGATCGCCGAGAAGCGCGCCGCTCCCGGGACGCTGGAGGAACATGTCGAGGGGCTCCGGGAACTCGGCGCCGCCCTCGGGAGTTTCACTCCTGAGGCCGTCGCCCCCGCCTGCGACCTCACGGCCGACGAGATACGTGGCCTCGCCCGCGAGCTCGCCGCCGCACCCACCGCCGCCGTCTACGGACGGATCGGCAGCTGCACCGTCGAGCACGGCACGCTCGCCAGCTGGCTCGTCGACGTACTGAACATCCTCACCGGCAACCTCGACCGGCCCGGCGGAGCCCTCTTCCCGCTCTCCGCCACCGACCGCGCCCCCCGGCCGGCCGGTCCCGGCAAGGGCTTCGCGGTCGGCCGCTGGCACAGCCGGGTCAGCGGCCACCCCGAAGCGAAGAGCGAACTGCCCATCACGGCCCTGGCCGAGGAGATCGAGACGCCGGGGGAGGGGCGCATCCGTACCCTCATCGCCATCGCCGCCAACCCCGTCCTCTCCGCACCCGACGGCGACCGCCTCGACCGGGCCCTGGCCGGACTGGACTTCATGGTCTCGGTCGACCCGTACCTGAACGAGACCTCCCGCCACGCCCACGTCGTGCTGCCCCCGCCCCCGCCCGCGCAGAGCGCGCACTTCGACTTCGCCTTCAACGCCTTCGCCATGCGCAACCAGGCCCGCTACTCGCGGCCCGCCATCCCCCTGGAGGAGGGGCGGATGGACGAGTGCGAGATCCACGCGCGCCTGATCCTCGCCGTGTCAGGACTGCACGGAGCCCCGCCGGGAGCCGTCGACGAACGCGTCATCGACGACACGCTCGCCCGGGCCGTCACCGACGCGCACTCACCGCTGCACGGCGCCGACCCGGCCGCGCAGGCCCGTCGGCTGGCCGGTCGCACGGGCCCGGAGCGGCGACTGGACATGATGCTGCGCCTCGGGCCGTACGAGCTGGGCCTGGAGGACCTGCTGAAGACGCCGCACGGCATCGACCTGGGCCCGCTGCGGCCCCGGCTCCCGGAAGTGCTGAGGACGCGCAGCGGCAGGATCGAGCTGCTCCCGGACCCGATCGCGGCCGAACTCCCCGGACTGCGCGCGGCGCTCGCCGACCGTCCCGCCGCCCTGGTGCTCGTGGGCCGCCGCCACCTGCGGTCCAACAACAGCTGGTTGCACAACGTCCCGGCCCTCACCGGAGGTTCCAACCGCTGCACCCTGCACGTCCACCCGCAGGACGCAGCCCGGCTGGGGCTCACCGACGGCGGGCGGGCCAGGGTCGCCGCCGACGGCGGCAGCGTGGAGGTCCCCGTCGAGGTCACCGACGCCGTCCGCGCGGGAGTGGTGAGCCTCCCGCACGGCTGGGGCCACGACCGCGCCGGCACCCGCCTGGGTGTGGCGTCCGCCGCGCCCGGAGCCAACGTCAACCAGCTCCTCGACGGCACCCGGATCGACCGGCTCTCCGGCACCGCCGTGCTCAACGCCTTCCCCGTCGAGCTGACACCCCTGCCCTGAGCTGGGGTTTTGCTCGTATTGCTCACGCGTCCACGTCTTGTTGGCCCCAGGAGACGGCGCCTACCTTCCCCCCATGCTGACCTTCCTCGGCTTCGCCATGATCGCGACCTTCCTGGTCCTGATCATGATGAAGAAAATGTCGCCCATCGCGGCGCTCGTCCTCATCCCCGCGCTGTTCTGCGTGTTCGCAGGCAAGGGCGCACACCTCGGCGACTACGTCATCGAAGGCGTCGGCAAGCTCGCACCGACCGCCGCCATGCTGATGTTCGCCATCGTCTACTTCGGCCTGATGATCGACGTCGGCCTCTTCGATCCGATCGTCCGGGGCATCCTGCGCTTCTGCAAGGCCGACCCGATGCGCGTCGTCGTCGGTACGGCCGTCCTCGCCGCGATCGTCTCGCTCGACGGTGACGGATCGACCACCTTCATGATCACGGTCTCGGCCATGTACCCGCTCTACAAGCGGCTCGGCCTCAGCCTGGTGGTCATGACGGGTGTCGCGGCCACGGCCAACGGCGTCATGAACACCCTGCCCTGGGGCGGTCCCACGGCCCGCGCCGCGACCGCCCTGAAGCTCGACGCCGCCGACATCTTCGTCCCGATGATCCCGGCCCTCGCGGTGGGCCTGCTCTTCGTGTTCGCCCTGGCGTACGTCCTCGGCCTGCGGGAGCGCCGTCGCGTCGGAGTGCTGGCGCTCCCCGGCCAGAAGACGCCCGGGGAGGTCGCGGAGGCCGAGGATGCCGAGAAGGTCGAGAAGGTCGAGGGCGTCGAGGGGGACCTGGTCACGGCCGCCGCCGGGAGCGTCGGCGGGAGCGGTTCCGCCGGTTCGGCGGCGTCGGGCGCGTCCGCCGGGCCGACGCCCGCCGCGACATCTGCCTCCACCCCCACCGCCATCCCCGGATCCGCAGCCGGGGACGCCCGGGGGAACGCCCCCGAGGACGGGTTCCAGGGCCTCGACCCCGACCGGGCCACCCTGCGCCCCCGCCTCTACTGGTTCAACGCCGGTCTCACCGTTGCCCTCCTCGCCGCGATGATCACGGAGTTGCTGCCCATCCCGGTGCTGTTCCTGCTCGGCGCCGCCCTCGCGCTCACCGTCAACTTCCCGCACATGCCCGACCAGAAGGCCAGGCTCGCCGCCCACGCCGACAACGTTCTCAACGTCGCCGGCATGGTCTTCGCCGCCGCCGTCTTCACCGGAGTCCTCACCGGCACCGGCATGGTCAAGCACATGGCCGACTGGCTGGTCGGAGCCATCCCCGACGGCATGGGCCCGCACATGGCACTGGTCACCGGCCTGCTCAGCCTGCCGCTCACCTACTTCATGTCCAACGACGGCTTCTACTTCGGTGTCCTGCCCGTCCTGGCGGAGGCCGGCGCCGCCCACGGCGTGTCCCCGCTCGAGATCGCCCGCGCCTCCCTCGTCGGCCAGGCGCTGCACATGTCGAGCCCGCTGGTTCCGGCCGTCTACGTCCTGGTCGGCATGGCCAAGGTCGAGTTCGGCGACCACACCCGATTCACCGTGAAGTGGGCGGCCCTCACCTCACTCGTCGTCCTCGGGGCAGGGATGCTTTTCGGCATCATCTGACCCCGGCCGCACCCTGGCCGACAAAAACTACCGACGCTAGTTTGTAGGGTGACGGAGAGGTCGGAACACGCGCACCTGCGTACTCGGGAGGAATGCCATGAAGGCCCAGGACGGGATGTACATCGACGGCGCGTGGCGGCCCGCCGTCGGAACCGGCCGGATCGACGTCGTCAACCCGGCCGACGGCCAGGTCATCGCCCAGGTCCCGGCAGGCACCGAGGAGGACGTGGACGCGGCCGTACGCGCGGCCCGCGCGGCCCTGCCCGGCTGGGCTGCGACGCCCCCGGCCGAGCGGGCCGCCCTGATCGGCGCACTCCGCGACGCCCTGCAGGACCGCAAGGGGGAGCTGACCGAGACGGTCACCGCCGAACTCGGTGCCCCGCTCCCCTTCGCCAAGGCCGTCCACGTCGGAGCGTCGATCGCCGTGGTCTCCACCTACGTCGACCTCGCCGCCTCGTACGCCTTCGAGGAGCGCATCGGGAACTCCACGGTCCTGCTGGAACCGGTCGGCGTGGTCGGGGCCATCACGCCCTGGAACTACCCGCTGTACCAAGTCGTTGCCAAGGTGGCACCCGCTCTCGCCGCCGGCTGCACCCTCGTCCTCAAGCCGGCGGAGGACACCCCGCTGACCGCGCAGCTCTTCGCCGAGGCCGTGCACGAGGCGGGGATCCCGGCCGGAGTCTTCAACCTGGTGACCGGTACGGGCCCGGTCGCGGGCCAGGCCCTGGCCGCCCACGAGGGAGTCGACTTCGTCTCCTTCACCGGCTCGACCGCCGTCGGCAAGCAGGTCGGCGCCACGGCCGGCGCCGCGGTCAAGCGCGTCGCCCTCGAACTGGGCGGCAAGTCGGCGAACGTCATCCTGCCCGGGGCCGACCTGCCCAGGGCCGTCGCGGCCGGCGTCGGCCACGTCATGAACAACACCGGCCAGAGCTGCAACGCGCTCACCCGGATGCTCGTCCACCGGGACCAGTACGAGGAGGCCGTCTCGCTCGCGGTCGCCGCCGTCGCCGACCACCCCACCGGCGACCCCCGTACGGAGGGCACCCGCGTCGGCCCCGTCGTCAACGCCAAGCAGCACGAGCGCGTCCGCGGGTTCATCGCCAAGGGCCTGGAGGAGGGCGCCCGCCTGGTCGCGGGCGGGCCGGACGCGCCGCACGAACAGGGGTACTTCATCGCCCCGACCGTGTTCGCCGACGTGACCCCCGACATGGCCATCGCCCAGGAGGAGATCTTCGGCCCGGTGCTGTCGATCCTCGCGTACGAGGACGAGGAGGATGCCCTGCGCATCGCCAACGGCACCGTCTACGGCCTGGGCGGCGCCGTCTGGGCCGCGGACGAGGAGACGGCCGCCGCCTTCGCGCGCCGCATGGACACCGGGCAGGTGGACATCAACGGCGGCCGCTACAACATCCTCGCGCCCTTCGGCGGCCACAAGCAGTCGGGCGTCGGCCGTGAGCTGGGCCCCCACGGCCTGGCGGAGTACCTCCAGACCAAGTCCCTGCAGTTCTGAACCAGTAGCAGCCACAGCCCCCGCTGCTGTACCACTCGCACCCGCTGCATCCGCACGCTCCCGCCCCCGTACCGGAAAGTCGAGACGACGCCCATGGTCCGCGCCGCCATCCTGCCCGCCGTCGGAGCACCGCTGGAGATAAGGGAGATCGTGCTGCCCGATCCCGGGCCCGGGCAGGTCCGCGTCCGGCTCGCCGCGGCCGGCGTCTGCCACTCCGACCTCTCCCTCACCAACGGCACCATGCGGGTTCCCGTGCCCGCCGTCCTCGGCCATGAGGGCGCGGGCACGGTCCTCGCCGTCGGCGAGGGCGTCACGCACGTCGCCCCCGGCGACGGCGTCGTGCTCAACTGGGCCCCGTCCTGCGGGACGTGCCACCACTGCAGCATCGGCGAGGTCTGGCTGTGCGCGACCGCGCTCGCCGGGGTCGGGAACATCCACGCACACGACGTCCGTGGCACCGCACTGCACCCCGGGCTGAACGTGGCCGCGTTCGCCGAGGAGACCGTCGTCGCGGCCAACTGCGTGCTGCCCGCACCCGCGGGGATCCCGCTCGCCGAGGCCGCGCTGCTCGGCTGCGCCGTCCTCACCGGCTACGGGGCCGTCCACCACCATGCCCAGGTCCGCCCGGGTGAGTCGGTGGCCGTCTTCGGCGTCGGCGGGGTCGGCCTGGCCGCACTCCAGGCGGCCCGGATCGCACAGGCCGGCCCGGTCATCGCCGTCGACGTGTCACCGGCCAAGGAGGAACTGGCGCGTGCGGCCGGAGCCACCGAGTTCGTGCTCGCCTCGGACACCACCGCCCGGGAGGTCCGTGCGCTCACCGGTGGACGGGGCGCGGACGTCGCCGTCGAGTGCGTCGGCCGGGCCGAGACCATCCGTGGGGCGTGGGAGTCGACCCGCCGCGGCGGCCGCACCACGGTCGTCGGCATCGGCGGCAAGGAACAGCAGGTCACCTTCCACGCCCTGGAGATCTTCCACTTCGCCCGCACCCTCTCCGGTTGTGTCTACGGCAACAGCGACCCCGCCCGCGACCTCCCCGTGATCGCCGAGCACGTCCGCGCCGGCCGTCTCGACCTGGGCGCCCTGGTGACCGACCGGATCACCCTCGACGACATCCCGGCCGCCTTCGACGCGATGCTGGCCGGCAAGGGCGGCCGCTCCCTCGTCGTCTTCGGGTAGCCCCCGGCCCCGGCCCCGGCCCCCCACACACGGCCGGATTCGCAGCAGCAGCACGGCCGCCGCACCGTCGCCACCCTGCGGCGGCCGCACCGTCGTCACCGTGCGGCGGCCGCGCCGTGTCAGGCGGGCCGCTCCCCGCGCCGCAGCGCCTCGTACTGGAGGGCCAGGCCGTCGAGCAGCGCCTCCAGCCCGGTCTCGAACGCGCCCTCGTCCACCTCGCGCTGCCGCTCGGCCAGCAGGTGGGCCTGGCCCAGGTGCGGGTAGTCCGCCGGGTCGTACGCCGTGCGGTCGTCGACGAACCCCCGGGCGAAGGAACCGACCGCCGAGCCCAGGATGAAGTACCGCATCAGCGCGCCGATCCGTGTCGCATGGGCGGCCGGCCACCCGGCCGCGGTCATCGCGCCGAACACCGCGTCGGCCACCCGCAGGCCCGCCGGGCGGCGCCCGGGCCCGCGCGCCAGCACCGGCACGATGTTGGGGTGGTCGGCCAGGGCGTCCCGGTACGAGTGCGCCCACGCCTGCAGGGCGCCCCGCCAGTCCTGCCCGTCCTCGCCCCCGGTCCCGCCGCCGGCCCCCACGCTTTCGAACATCGACAGGTCGACCCGCGAACTCACCGCGTCCGCCACGGCGTCCAGGATCTCGTCCTTGGTGCGGAAGTGGTTGTAGAGCGAGGGCCCGCTGACCCCGAGCGCGGCCGCCAGCCGCCGGGTCGACACCGCCTCCAGCCCCTCCGCGTCGACCAGCGCCCCGGCCGCCTCGACGATGCGGTCCCGGCTGAGAAGGGGCTTGCGCGGTCTGGCCATGCGCCACATAGTAAAGCCTGCCCCTCAAAAACTACCGGTGCTAGTTAAACGGGCGCCGTCCACCCGCCACCCGCCTGGAGGAGGTCCCGGTGAATCTGGAGCTGAGCGAGGAGCAGAGCGCCGTACGCCGGCTCGCCCGCGAGTTCGCCGAGCGCGAGATCGTCCCGTACGCCGCAGAGTGGGACCGCGCCGAGAGCGTGGACCGGGCCGTCGTGAAGAAGCTGGCCGCGCTCGGCTTCCTCGGTCTGACCGTCCCCGAGGAGTACGGCGGCTCCGGCGGCGACCACCTCTCCTACGCACTGGTCACCGAGGAGCTCGGCCGCGGCGACTCCGCCGTGCGCGGGATCGTCTCCGTCTCCCTCGGCCTGGTCGGCAAGACCGTCGCCGCCTGGGGGAACGAGGAGCAGAAGCGCGCCTGGCTGCCCCGCCTGTGCTCCGGCGACGCGCTCGGCTGCTTCGGGCTGACCGAGCCCGGGACCGGCTCCGACGCCGCGAACCTCACCACCCGCGCCGTGCGCGAGGGGGACGCGTACGTCCTCCACGGGACCAAGACGTTCATCAGCAACGGCACCTGGGCCGATGTCGCGCTGCTCTTCGCCCGCACCGGCGAGGAGCCGGGCCACCGCGGGATCTCCGCCTTCCTCGTCCCCACCGACACCCCCGGCCTGACGCGCCGCGAGATCCACGGCAAGCTCGGCCTGCGCGCGCAGCCCACCGCCGAACTCGTCCTCGACGGCGTCCGCGTGCCCGCCTCCGCGCTGCTCGGCCCGCCGGGCAAGGGCTTCTCGGTGGCCATGTCCGCCCTCGCCAAGGGCCGCATGTCGGTCGCCGCCGGCTGTGTCGGCATCGCGCAGGCCGCCCTGGATGCGGCCGTCTCGTACGCCGCCCACCGCGAGCAGTTCGGCAAGTCGATCGCCCAGCACCAGCTGGTCCAGGAACTGATCGCGGACATCTCGGTCGACGTGGACGCGGCCCGGCTGCTGACCTGGCGCGTCGCGGACCTCATCGACCGCGGGCAGCCCTTCGCCACCGAGTCCTCCACCGCCAAGCTGTTCGCCTCCGAAGCCGCCGTGCGCGCCGCGAGCAACGCCCTGCAGGTGCACGGCGGTTACGGATACATCGACGAGTACCCGACGGGGAAGCTGCTGCGCGACGCCCGCGTGACGACCCTGTACGAGGGGACCAGCCAGATCCAGAAGCTCCTCATCGGCCGCGCCCACACCGGGGTGTCCGCCTTCTAGCCCCCCGGCCCCCGGCCCCCGGC
>NZ_JOBX01000117.1:0-10252 GCF_000720645.1 Streptomyces sp. NRRL S-378 | reverse complement strand
AACACCGACATCCACGCGGGCATCACCACCGCGGTGATCGTGAACACCGCGATCGTGGTGGTCGGGATCCTCACCACCGTCCTCTTCCTCCGCACCAAGGCCGCCAAGGACGTCGCGGCAGCCGGCTGAACCGCCGGCCGAAGAGATCCCCTCCCTCCGGGAAGCGTCCCCGGCACGGTCGTCCGACCCGCTCCCGTCGACCGTGCCGGGCCGCCTCCCTCCTTCTCAAGGAACGTGATGGACCTCCGAATCGAAAACCGCGTGTACCTCGTCACCGGCGCGTCGTCCGGCATCGGCGAGGCGACCGTCCGCCTGCTCGCCGCCGAAGGAGCCACCGTCGTCGGCGTCGCCCGCAAGCCGTGGAGCACCGAAGCCCTCGGCGACCGGGTCAGCACCCTCACCGCCGACCTCACCGACCCCGCCGCGGCCCGGCACATCGCCGACGCCGTGGCCGAGCGCCACGGCCGGCTCGACGGCCTCGTCAACAACGTCGGCGCGCTGGAATCCCGTACCGGCTTCCTCGACGTGACCGACGAACAGTGGTGGAACACCTTCGAGGTCAACTTCCACTCCGCCGTCCGCATGACCCGCGCGGCCCTGCCGGCGCTCCTGGAGTCGGGAGCCGGATCCGTCGTCCACGTGGCGAGCGAGGCCGCCCGCTACCCCGACCCCGGCATCGTCGACTACGCGAGCTCCAAGACGGCGCTGCTCTCCCTCTCCAAGTCCCTCGCCGCGGAGTTCGGTGCACGGGCGGTACGTTCGAACGTGGTCTCCCCGGGGCCCACCCGCACCGCGCTCTTCGACGCCCCCGGCGGCTTCGCCGACCAGCTCGGCGAGCGGTTCGGCCTGCCCGCCGACGAGGCCGTGCAGCACTTCATCCGCGAGGAGCGCCGACTGCCCAGCGGCCGCATCGGTACTCCCGAGGACGTCGCCGGCGTCATCGCGTACCTGCTCTCGCCCCTCGCGGGCCAGGTCACCGGCGCCGAATGGAGCGTCGACGGCGGCGCCCTGCGGCAGATCTGACCCGGCCGATGCGTGCTTCCCTCCTCGCCCTCGCGGTCGGTGCCTTCGGAATCGGGACGACCGAGTTCGTCATCGTCGGCCTGCTCCCCGAGGTGGCCGACGACCTGTCCGTGTCCATCCCCTCCGCCGGCATGCTGGTCACCGGCTACGCCCTGGGTGTGGTCGTCGGCGCCCCGCTGATGACCGCGGCCGGTGCCCGGCTTCCCCGCAAGACCATGCTTGTCGTGCTCATGGCTATATTCATCGCCGGCAACCTGCTCTGCGCGCTCGCCGGCGACTACGCCTCCCTCATGGGCGGGCGGCTGATCGCGGCCCTGACGCACGGCGCGTTCTTCGGGATCGGCTCCGTCGTCGCCGCCGACCTCGTGGCCCCCGACCGGAGGGCCAGCGCCATCGCCCTGATGTTCACCGGACTCACCCTCGCCAACGTGCTCGGTGTGCCCCTGGGGACCTTCCTCGGTCAGCAGTTCGGCTGGCGCTCGACCTTCTGGGCGGTGACCGGGATCGGGATCGTCGGGCTGCTCTCCCTGATCACCCTGGTCCCCGCCCAGCCGGCGCCGCAGAGCGGGGCCCTGCGCGGTGAACTCGCCGTCTTCCGCCGGCCCCAGGTGTGGCTGGCGCTGACCACCACGGTCCTCGGCTTCGGCGGCGTCTTCGCCTCCTTCACCTATCTCGCGCCGATGATGACGGAACTGGCCGGCTTCTCCGACAGCGCGGTCGCCTGGCTCCTCGTCCTCTTCGGTGCCGGGCTCTGCGTGGGCAACGTGCTCGGCGGCCGGGCCGCCGACCGGGCGCTCATGCCCAGCCTGTACCTCATCCTCGGCGGCCTCTGCCTGGTGCTGGTGGTCTTCACCTTCACCTCGCGGGCCGCCCTGCCCGCCGCGGTCACCCTGGCCGCCTTCGGGGCGATCGGCTTCGCCACGGTGCCGCCGCTCCAGGCACGCGTGATGCAGCAGGCGGCCGGGGCCCCGGCCCTCGCCTCCGCCGCGAACATCGCGGCCTTCAACCTCGGCAACGCCCTCGGCGCCTGGCTCGGCGGCCTCGCCGTCGCCCACGGCCTGGGCTGGACCTCGCCGACCTGGATCGGAGCCGGGCTGGCCGCCGCCGGTCTGGGCACCGCGGCCCTCTCCGGCCGGCTCGACCGCGGGGCCGGCCGAGGACCCCGCCCGCTCCCCGCATCCCCTCTGCCCACCGACTCCCTTGCCGGGCACGTCACCCACCCCATCGTCGAACAGAAGTCGAGGTAGTCCCATGAACGGTGTCGATCGCCGGACCATGCTCACCCGCAGCGCGGCCGTCGTCGGCGGTGCGGCCGTGGCAGGCGCGCTCGCCGGCCCCGCCGCGGCGGCCACGAACCCCGCCGCCTCCGCGGCGCCCGGCGCGTCCGCCGGGACCGGAGCCGTCGTACGCCCGGGCGACCCGCGCTACGAGATGCTCACCACCGGCAACAATCAGCGCTTCGTCGCGCGCCCCGACTACGTCAAGATGGTCCGCTCGACCGCGGACGCCGAACGGGCCCTGAGAGACGCCGTCCGGGCCGGCAAGCGGGTCTCCGTGCGCAGCGGCGGCCACTGCTTCGCCGACTTCGCCGCCCATCCCGAGACCGAGGTCATCATCGACTTCTCGGAGATGACCCACGTCGGCTACGACCCCGCACGCCGCGCCTTCGTCGTCGAGGCGGGCGCCCGTCTGATCAACGTGTACGAGGCCCTCTACAAGGGCTGGGGCGTCACCGTACCCGGCGGCATCTGCTACAGCGTCGGAGCCGGCGGCCACATCGTCGGCGGCGGATACGGGCTGCTCTCCCGGGCCCACGGCCTGGTCGTCGACCACCTCTACGCCGTGGAGGTCGTCGTCACGGACGGCAGGGGCGGAGTCCGCACCGTCGTCGCCACCCGCGAGAAGAACGACCCCCACCGCGACCTGTGGTGGGCGCACACCGGCGGGGGCGGCGGCAACTTCGGGCTGGTGACCCGCTACTGGTTCCGCTCCCCGGGCGCGAAGGGCTCCGAACCCTCCGAGCAGCTGATATCGCCGCCGTCGAAGGTCCTCGTGAGCGCCCTCGACTTCCCCTGGGAACAGCTGACGGAGGCCACGTTCACCCGGCTCCTGAAGAACTTCGGGGCCTGGCACGCCGCCCACAGCGCCCCCGACAGCCCCTACCGCAACCTCTCCAGCCTGTTCAACGTCAGCTCCAAGGCCCACGGCAGCCTGGGCATGTTCACGCAGGTCGACGCGACCGTCCCGAACGCCCGCCGGCTGCTCGACGACTACGTGGCGGCCATCACCGCCGGTACGGGCGTCACCCCCCGGGCGCTGACCCGCGCCACCGGCGAGCTGCCCGCCATGCCGCAGTTCGCCGAGCCCAGGACACTGCCCTGGCTCCAGGCGACCCGGCTCGTCGGGACCAACAACCCCACCATCACCAACCCCACCTCGCGCGGAGCGCACAAGTCCGCGTACATGCGCAAGAACTTCACCGACCATCAGATCTCGTCGCTCTACCGGTACATGAGCCGGCCGGACTTCAAGAACCCCGACACCATGCTCGTGCTGTTCTCCTTCGGCGGCCAGGTCAACGCCGTCGCCCCCGACGCGACGGCCAACGCGCAGCGCTCGTCCATCTTCAAGATGTGCTTCCAGACCTTCTGGCAGGAGGAGAGCGAGGACGCCTTCTACCTGGGCTGGCTGCGCGACCTGTACGAGGACTTCTTCTCGGCGACCGGTGGCGTGCCCCTGATCGACGACAGCACCGACGGCTGCTACATCAACTACCCCGACCGCGACATCACCGACCCCCGCCGCAACCGCTCCGGGGTGCCGTGGCAGACGCTCTACTACAAGGACAACTACCCGCGCCTCCAGCAGGTCAAGAAGCGCTACGACCCGTCCGACTTCTTCCGCCACTCCATGTCGATCAAGCCTGCTCGAGGCTGATCCCGGACGGATGACGGCCGGCGGGTCACCGCCGGCGGTCCGGCGTCCCCCACGCGGCCCTGCCCGCGGTCCCACGACCGTCATCCCTGCTCAGAAGCCCCGCGCTCCCTCCCCCGGAGTGCGGGGCTTCTTGCGTTCCCGCCCAACTGTTCGAGTGGCCGCGGGAGTTCGTTGACTGTCCGGGCGGCTCCGGGAAAGCTGGTGATCGGCCGGAAAGAGGGCAGCCGAAAAGGTCCCCCTCGCAGAGCGATCCGATCCCCTGGCCACTCCCTCGCCCTTCCCCGCGGCACCGCCTTGCCGCCTCCTTGCCCCGTCATGCCACGGCTCGATTCCCAACACGCCAGAAAGAAGAGGAAGCCATGCGTTCCGTCGCCTTAGTCCTCGGTACCCGGCCGGAAGCCATCAAGTTCGCGCCGGTCATCCGCGCCCTCCAGGACGACCCGCGCTTCCAGCCCGTCGTGATCTCCACCGGGCAGCACCGCCAGATGCTGGACGACACCCTCGACGCCTTCGGCCTCACCGCCGACGTCGACCTGAACGTGATGGCGCCCAAGCAGACCCTCTCCCAGGTCACCTACCGATCGCTGCGGGGACTGGAGGACTACTTCGCCGCCTCGCCCGCCGACGCGGTCCTGGTCCACGGGGACACCGCCACCACCCTCACCGGTGCCCTGGCCGGATTCCACCTGCGGATCCCCGTCGTCCACGTCGAGGCCGGGCTGCGCAGCGGCCGCCTCGGCTCGCCCTTCCCCGAGGAGGGCAACAGACGGCTCGTCGCACAGGTCGCCGCCCTCCACCTCGCCCCCACCCCCGGCAACCTGGCGAACCTGCTCCGCGAGGGCATCGCCGCCGACACCGTCACCGTCACCGGCAACACCGTCATCGACGCCCTGCGCTGGGCCAGCGGCCGCGCCGAGAGCTACGGCGCCCCCGCCCTGGCCGACCTCGACGACGACCCGCGCCAGATCGTCCTCGCCTCCGCGCACCGCCGCGAGGCCTGGCCGCACCTGCCGCAGATCGGCCGGGCCCTCGCCCGCATCGCCGACGAGCCCGGCGTACGCGTCGTCGTACCGCTCCACCGCAACCCCGTCGTCCGCGAGGCACTCCTGCCGCACATCGGCAGCCACCCGGGCATCACCGTCACCGACCCGCTGCCCTACCTCAGCTTCTGCAAGCTCATGGGCCGCGCCGACCTCATCGTCTCGGACAGCAGCGGCAGCCAGGAGGAGGGCCCCGCCCTCGGCAAGCCCACGCTCGTCCTCGGCGACGTCACCGAGCGCTCCGAGGCCATCGTCGCCGGCACCGCATGCCTCGTCGGCACGGCCACCGAGGGCATCGTCGCCCACACCCTGGAGCTGCTGCGCGACCGGGCCGCCTACGACCGGATGGCCAACGCCGCCAACCCGTACGGCGACGGACGGGCCACCGAGCGCACCGTCGCCGCCCTCGCCCACTTCTTCGGCATGGGCCCCGCGCCCGAACCCTTCGTCCCCGACGACGCCGTCGACGAGCTCAGCGTCGAGCTCGCCCGCACGGCCGACTTCGCCCGTACCTGAAGCCCGTACCCGGGCCCGCACCCCGCGCCCGGACCGACCGAGAGGAGCACGCATGAGCGCCACCCCGTCCGCCCTCGAACGCCCGCTGAACTTCAGCACCCCGTACCTCAGGGCCCACCTCGTGCGCGACGCGGTGGACTACACCGTCGAGGGCCGCACCATCGTCGTCAACCCCGGTGTGACGCCCGTGACCATCGCGGAGGAGCCCCGCAAGACCATCCCCCCGCTCTCCTCCACCGTCCTGGCCGACACCCGCATCGAGAAGGCCGACGCGCTCCTGTTGCTGCGCTCGGCCCCCGACGGCACCGACATCACCGGCATCACCGAGGAACCCGGCTGGTCCCACCTCGCCGACCTCCTCGGCCCCGGCGAGTTCCCCCGCGAGACCGCCCTCCACCGCAGCCCCCAGGACGACATCAACACCGTCCTGTTCGACCCGGCCCACGTGCTGGGGGAGCGCGAGAACCCCACGGACCTGCGCGAGTTCAACGTCCGCGCCAACCTCTGGTTCTCGCCCGCCGGCACCGACTGCGCCGTCCACAACCAGCACGACTTCATCGAGGTCCACACCCAGGTCCACGGCCTCGGCCGGATGCAGCGCTTCCGCGACCGGGACCACGCCTCGCTCTACCAGGACGTCCTGATGAGTCCCGGCTACACCACCCCGGACCCGTTCTGCGCCACCGGCCCCCAGTGCACCTACCACTACCCCTGGCACCAGTACCGGGCGGACACCGACTGCATCTGGCTCGCCATCGAGTACCACCCCGTACCCCGCGCGCTGCGCACCCTCTTCCCCGTGACCACCCCGAACCCTCTGGAGAACCACTCGTGACCGCCACCGGCAACACCAACGAAACCGCCCTGCGCGCACCGAAGTTCACCGCCGAGGTCGTCGCCGACCAGCTCCGCGACGGCTACTGGCTGGAGGCCCCGGACATCGACGGCGACGGCAAGCCCGACCTCTTCGGCTACGGGCTCCGCCTGGGCGAGATCTACTGGTACGCCAACGACGGCGACTGGACCCGCCGCCTGATAGCCGACCGGATCAAGATGCCCGTCGGCGCCGACTACGCCGACGTCACCGGCAACGGCCACCCCGACGTCATCGTCTGCTACGACCTCTACGGCCCGATCGGCACGATCCACGACGCCAACACCGAAGGCGGCAAGATCGACTGGCTGGAGAATCCGGGCACCCCCGACAAGGACGAGTCCCGCTGGAAGCGCCACTACGTCGGACGCGCCACCGGCATGCACCGCCTGCGCGCCGGCCACTTCACCCGCACCGACCGGCTCCAGATCATCGGCCTTCCGATCGTCGCCAAGGAGGACGTCCACGCCGTGCTGCCCGTCGTGCTGTTCACCCAGCCCGACGACGTGCACACGGCGGAGGAATGGGAGATGACCGTCATCGACGACAGTCACTTCCGGATGATCCACGGCGCCGAGAAGAAGCGGGGCCTGATCCCCGGTTCCGACCTGGAGTCGCTGCTGCTGGCCTCCGACGAGGGCGTCACCTGGCTCCACTACGACGAGGACCGCCAGGAGTGGGTCCGCGAGCTCATCGGCACGGGCGAACTCACCCAGTTCGAGCAGACCGGGTTCCGCGGCAGCGGCGACCTCAACGCAGGCCGTCTCGGCGACGACCCGATGGCCTACGTCGCCGCCATCGAGCCCTTCCACGGCAACACGGTGGCCGTCTACACCAAGGCCGGCGACGGCCAGGGCTGGAACCGTGTCCTGCTCGACGTGTACGGCGACCCCAACGAGAACGGCGAGGGCCCCGGCCACCAGATCGTCTGCGCCGACTTCGACGGCGACGGCGACGACGAGTTCCTCGTGGCGCTGCGCGGCCCGTGGCCGTGGCAGGGGGTCATGTACTACAAGGCGATCGACGCCGCCAACGGCATCTGGGCCAAGTGGCGCGTCTCCGACGAGTCCGTCGCCCGCATCGCCACCGCCGACTTCAACGGCGACGGCCGCCTGGACTTCGCCACCATCGCGTACTCCGTACAGAACTACTACGTGGCCAAGGACGCCAAGCTCATGCTCTACCGCAACCAGATCGAGCAGTAGGGGCGGCCGCGCCGGGTCCGGCGCCCTCACCGGCCCCGCGCCCGGCCCCGTACCCCCCGAACCCCGACGGGCAGTCCCGCCCCCGCGACGCCCCCCGAGAGGGTCCGGCGCACCGCCCGGGCCCGGTCCCGCCGCACGGCGGACCACGGCCCGGGCGGGCCGTCCCTCACGAAACCTCTTCCGCACTCTTCCGAAAGAGCGATTCCCTGTGGCCTCCACGACGTCCTCCGACGCCGCGAAGCGGGCGAAGCTGCCCTCACTGACCGGCCTGCGGTTCTTCGCCGCCCTCTCCGTCTTCTTCTTCCACTCGTCCCTGACCGACTCCCCGATCCCGCCCAACGCCCCCATCAACCCCTTCGCCGACGCCACCATCGCGGACGGGTTCTCCACCGCCTTCGGCAAGGCCGGCTACCTGGGCGTCTCCTTCTTCTTCGTCCTCTCCGGCTTCGTCCTCGCCTGGGCGGCCAAGCCCGGCGAGCGCGTCACCGCCTTCCTCCGCCGCCGTCTGCTGAAGATCTTCCCCAACCACATCGTGGTCTTCGCCGCCGCGATGCTCCTCTTCGCCGGCTCGGCCGTCACCGGCGTCGCCGACTGGCTCCCGAACCTCTTCCTCATCCACACCTGGTGGCCGCAGCCCACCGTCAACCTCAGCGTCAACCCGCCCAGCTGGTCCCTCGGCAGCGAGCTGCTCTTCTACATGCTCTTCCCGGCGCTCATCGCCCCGATCCGGGCGCTCCGCGGCCGGACCGCCCTGTGGGGCTGGAGCGCCGCGATGATCGCCGGCATGGTCGCCGTCCAGCTGATCGCCACCCACTTCGTCCCCGACACCCCGAAGTCCACCATCACGCCCATCTCCGGGATGCAGTTCTGGTTCGGCTACCTGCTGCCGGCCGGCCGCCTCTTCGAATTCGTCCTCGGCATCCTGCTGGCCCGCATCGTCCTCGCGGGACTGTGGCCGCGCCGCGTCGGCTTCGGCCTCTCGCTCGTCCTCACGGTTCTCGGTTACGCCGCCGCCCTCGTCGCGCCTTTCCAGTACGGCTTCGTCGTCGCGACGATCATCCCGGTCGCCGCGCTCATCGGTGCCACCGCCCACGCCGACGTCCAGGGCCGCACCACCTTCCTGCGCAGCCGGCCCATGGTGTGGCTCGGCGAGGTCTCCTTCGGCTTCTACCTCGTCCAGGGCGTCACCATCTTCTACCTGCGCTCGCTGCTCGGTGAGAACACCTACGGCGTCCCGGGCGCCCTGCTGGTGATCGCCGGTTTCTTCACCGCCTCCCTGCTCGGCGGCTGGCTCCTCTACCGCTTCGTGGAGATGCCCGCCATGCGCCGCTTCGGCCGCGCCAAGCCCCGTACGCCCTCCGTACCGGCTTCGGCCGGCGACCCGTCCGGGGACCGGCCCCCGGTCAGCGCGCCCCCCCGCGACTGACCCGCCCGTCCCCTGACCCGCCCGTCCCCTGACCCGCCCCGTCCCACCGCCCCGCAGCCCACCGTCCTACCGCTCACCGCCCGCGTCGGCCTCCGCCGGCGCGGGCTCCGGCGTACCCCGGCCCGCACCCGCCGTTCCGGCGGTCAGGCTCGACAGCATGCGCAGCGCCGCGTCGGAGGGGGAGGACGCGGGGGCGCTGTAGAGCAGCATCCGGTGGTTGGTGCCGTCGGTCAGGTGCAGGTTCTCGAAGTCCAGGGTCAGCGGGCCCACCACCGGGTGGTGCAGGGTCTTCGTACCGACCGTGCAGTCCCGCACCGGGTGCTTGGACCACAGCGAGGCGAAGTCCGGGCTCTGCAGCATGAGCGAGCCGATGAGTTCGGCCAGCGCACGGTCCTCGGGATTGCGTCCCGCGACCAGGCGCAGCGCCGCCAGGGCGACCCGGGCCTCGCTCTTCCAGTCCGTGTACAGCTCCCGCGTGTGCGGGTCCAGGAACAGCATCCGCGTGAGGTTCGGACGTACGGCGGGATCGTCGGGGCTCGCGAAGTCCAGGTGCCCGGCGAGCAGGGCATGGCCCAGCGGGTTCCAGGCGAGCACGTTGTTGCGGCCGTCCAGGACCACGGCGGGGACCTGTGGCATCGCGCCGATCAGCCGGCGCGTGGTGGCGCGGGCGTACTCGGGGCGGGGGGACGGGGCCCGCTTGGCGCGCGGCGGACGGGCCAGGTTGTGCAGGTGGGCGTGCTCGTCCGGGGTCAGGCGCAGCGCACGCGCGAGGGCGTCGAGGACGCTGTCCGAGGCGTTCGTGCTCTGCCCCTGCTCCAGGTGCGTGTAGTACGTGATGCTCACGCCGGCCAGCAGGGCGAGCTCCTCGCGCCGCAGCCCGGGCACGCGCCGACGGGTGCCGTGCGACGGGAGCCCTACGTCCTCGGGCCGGAGCTGCGCGCGACGGGTACGGAGGAACTCGCCCAGAGCGGTCGGTGTGTCCATGCGTTCCAGTGTGCCGGGGGAGGGCGCCGGACGCTGCCCCGGAAGGTGGCCCTGGGAGTGCTAGCTTGCGCGGCGCCAGCACAACCAGAGGGCTGGGTAACCCCTTCGGACCGGTCCAGAGTCGATGACGCAACACACCGTTGCGTGATCGAAAGGAAGTCTGGCGATGTCGGTTGTCGAGGGTGCGCGGGTTGATGCGGGTGCGGGGGAGGTGCTGCCGGCCCGTTTGGACGGGCGTTTGCGGTTG
>NZ_JOBX01000116.1:0-9460 GCF_000720645.1 Streptomyces sp. NRRL S-378 | reverse complement strand
CCAGGGCGGGACCGTGACCTTGCAGGTCGCGGGTACGGCGGGCATTCCGGCGTCGGGTGTCACGGCTGTCGTCCTGAACGTGACGGCGACCGACCCGACCACGGCCAGCCACGTCTCCGTGTATCCCCAGGGCGGGACCGTGACCTTGCAGGTCGCGGGTACGGCGGGCATTCCGGCGTCGGGTGTCACGGCTGTCGTCCTGAACGTGACGGCGACCGACCCGACGACGGACAGCTACGTGTCGGTCTTCCCGGACGGCACGACCCGCACCAGCGCGTCGAACCTCAACTTCACCACCGGGCAGACGATTCCGAACCTCGTGATCGTCCCCGTGGTGAACGGGAAGGTCAGCTTCTACAACAACGCCGGATCGGTCGATCTGATCGCCGACGTGGCCGGCTACTACACGAAGTAGCGCCTGCACCCCCCGTCCTTGCGCCGGCCGATCGGGCCGGCGCAAGGACGGTGCGGGCAGCTAACGGGCCAGGAACGGGAGCAGCGCCGAGACGAGTTCGGCGGGGGCGTCCATCGCGATGAGGTGGGCGGCGGTGGGGAACTCGATCAGGACGGCGCCGGGGATCCCGGAGGCGTAGCGGCGGCCGATGTCCTGGAAGTCGGCGACGTCGAGCGTGCCGATCCCGACCAGGGTGGGGACGGAGATGCCGGACAGGTCGCCCCGCACGACGCCCTGCGAGTGCTCCCCCACGAGGTCCTGGTTCACCAGCGACGTACGGATCGGCTCGCGGAGCCGGTCGGCCAGTCCGGTGGCGACGTCCTCCCAGGCGCGGGCCGGCCCGCGCACCCACATGTCCAGGTTCGTGGCGACGGCCGCGTCCAGGTCGCCGGCGGCCAGCGCCTGCGTCTCGGCCGCGTCGTACGCGATCATCTCCGCGGACCAGTCGTATCCCGGCCACGGCGCGGCCAGCACCGCGAGGGAGTGGACCCGGTCCGGGTGGGTGAGGGTGAAGTCGACGGCCACGCGGCCGCCCCAGGACGCGCCGACGAGCCGGACACGCTCGTGGCCGAGATGGTCCAGGAGCCGGCGCAGGTCGTCGGTCTCCCGGAACGGGCCGCTCGGCGGAGCGGACTCGCCGAAGCCGCGCAGGTCGTAGCGGATGACGGTGTGCCGTTCCGCGAGGGCGGGGACGACCGCGTCCCACATGCGGTGGTCGGCGATGCCGGCGTGCACGAGCACGACGGGCGGCCCGTCGCCGGTGACGACGTAGGAAAGATGTCCGAGGTCATCGGAAAGTGTGATCATCTGCAGATGTTCGCAGGTCGGCGCCGTACCCGCCATCGACTAGAACGAACGCCACCGCGTCCGCGGGTCGCCCTCCCTGAGCGAGGCCACGCGGCGGCGGAACTCGGCGCCGGCGGCCGCGTTGCCGGGTGCGTGCTGGGCGACCCAGGCGCAGCCGGCCGTCTCGCGGGCGCCGCGCAGGACCGCGCAGCCCGCCCAGTCGCGGACGTCCCATCCGTACGTCGCCACGAAGGCCTCGTACTCCCCGGCGGGCATGCCGTACCGGTCGTGGGACAGGGCCATCACCACCAGGTCGTGTTCGCGCAGGTCGGCCGATACGGTCTCCAGATCGACCAGGACCGGGCCGTCCGGGCCCACGTGGACGTTGCGGGGCAGGGCGTCGCCGTGGACCGGGCCCGGCGTCAGGTGCGGGATGAGCGCCGCCACCTGGTCCGCGTGGGCGTCCCGGCGGGCGCGCAGGTACGCGGCGTCGGCCGGGTCGATCGCGTCCCCCGCCAGCCGCAGCCAGCGCTCGACCCCGCCCAGCAGGTCGCGCGCCGGCAGGGCGAACGGCGGCTCCGGCAGCGCGTGGACGGCCCGCAGCAGCACCGCCAGGTCCTCGGGCCCCGCGGGCCGCACCGCGTCCGGGAGACGGTGCCACAGGGTCAGCGGATACCCGCCCACCAGCCGCGGCTCCGGCTCCGCCGCGCGGACCGCCGGGACGCCGGCCGCGGCGAACCATCCGGCCACCACGAGTTCGCGTTCGGCCCGTTCCAGCAGCGAGGCCTCCCGGCCCACCTTGACCACGAGGTCGCCGACCGCGAACACCGCGTTCTCGCCGAGCGCGAGCAGCGCGGGCTCCCGGCGCCCACCGTCGGTGAGGCCCGCCGCCGCCAGTACGTCCCTCGCCCGCGCTTCGTCCATGCCGCCGTTCTACCACCGCCCGGACGCGCCGGGATGCGGCGGGCCGCTCCGGTCGGAGGGGGTCGCCGAGCGGGCCGTACTCGGCCTCCAGGTTCTCCGCCCAGTGGGCGGCGAAGTCGGGCTGGGTACCGTCGGCGTCGGTGAACCCGTACTCCTCGTACAGGCCCCAGGCGCCAGCGGTCGCGCCGGCGGAGCCCAGCTCGACGGCGATGCCCCGGCCGCCGCGGGTGCCGCCGGCGACCACGGCCCCCTCTCCGGAGAGCGGGCGTGCGTCGGTGGTCATGATTTCGCCGGTTCGTGGCCGTGCCGTGGCGGGAGGTGGGGGTGCAGTACGGCGTCGAGTTCCCGCCGCAGCCGCTGGGCGAGGCCGCTGCGGTCGACGGCCCAGGTCAGGCCCGCGCGGGCGGTGATCGCCTGCACGGCGCCGGCCAGGGCCGCGACGTCCGTTCCGGCGCGGAGTTCGCCCGCGTCGACGGCCTCCGCCGACAGCTCACCGATCGCCCGCCGCCGGGCCCGGTGAACGGCCGGGGCGCGTTCGTACAGCTGCGGATCGGTGAGGTCCGCACACAGGAAGGCCTCTGCACGAGGGTGCCGGGCACCAGACCGACCTGGTGCTGTGAGCCCCGTCGGCCCCACCCGGCCCCTGACCGGCGCGGTCGCGCGCAGGATCACCTCGTCCTCGACCCCCCGGGGGCGTCCCACGGCCACCACCTCCCTCGGTCAGCACTTGATAAATGACTGTTCATTCATTGCAACCGGGACCCTTCCCCCAGGGGCAAGTGCCGCCGCCCGACAGCGGGCGGGTGGTGGCTTCCCGCAGACGGCCCGATGCTGGAGTGGTGGGCGCCGAACGCGACGGACGCGCAGGCCGCGGCCCGGGTACGGTGGCGCGGCGCGCGATCCGCACCACCCTCGCCGCATGCGGCAGCTTCTACCTGTTCCTCTACGGGCTGGACCAGCCCGTCGCGGCCACGTACGCCCTCTTCGGCGTCGTGTCGATGGCGGCCCTCTCCCACATCCCCGGGACCGGGCGGCAGCGGGCGGCCGTCATGGTCCGGACGACGCCCGCGGTCTGGCTGCTGGTGACGGCCGGCACCTTCCTCGCGGTACGGACCTGGACCGCGGTGGCCGGCATGCTGCTGATCGGCTTCGTCCTCGCCTTCGTGGCGGCGGCCGGCCCGCGCGCCGCCGGCGCGACCCCCGGGCTGCAACTGCTCTACATCATGCCCAGCTTCCCGCCCTACGCCCCGGACACCCTCGGCCAGAGACTCCTGGGCGTGACCTTCGGGCTCGTCCTGCTGGTCCTCGCCGAACTCTTCGTACTGCCCGAACCGCGCGGACCCACCTACCGGCAACGGGCCGCCGAGGCGGGCATGGTCGCCGTGCGCTGCGCGGACGAGCTGGGGCGGGCGCCGTACGCCCTGTCCGCCGCCACCGTGGCAGCCGTCGAGGCGGCCGGCGAGTCGCTGCGCCCCCTGAGGATCGACGAGGCAGACCGCCCCGCCGGGCCGGGCCTGCGCGACCGGGCCCTCGCCCACGCGGGTCTGGCCGTCCGTACGCTCCTCGGCCGCATGCTGCACCTGCCGCCACCACCCCCGGGCAAGGCCCCGTTGAAACCCGGGGCGGACCTGCTGGACGCGGTCGGCCGGGCCGCCGCCGAGACGGCAGCCCTCCTGTCCGGCACCGGCCGCGCGAACGACGAGGCCCTCATACTGCGGCGGCTGCGCGAGGAGGCCGGGGACCGCGCCGAACACGAGCAGCAGGGCCTGACGGCCGCCCGCGGCCGGCGCCGCGCCGCGCTGCTGGAGGTCGCGGACGCCGCGGTGGCGTTCACCGAGGCATCGGAACTGGCGGTACGGGGGCGGCGCGCCCGGATCCCCGGCGGGGTCGACTCCGTCCGCTTCTGGTACGCGGGCCGGGGGGCGCCGCTGCTGTGGTGGCACCGGCTGTGGGCCCATGCCGGGCCGCGGTCCGTGTACTTCCAGAACGCCGTCCGGATCGCCCTCGCCCTCGGTGCCGCCCGGACCGTCGCGGGCGTGGAATCGCTGCCGCACGGCTTCTGGGCGATGCTGGCCGTCCTCAGCCTGACCAGGACCACGGCCGCGCAGACCCGGGCGACGGTGCGCCAGGCACTCGCCGGCACGCTGCTCGGCGCGCTCCTGGCCGCGGGCGTACTGGCCCTGGTCGGCGGCAGGACCACCATCTACGCCGTCGTCCTGCCGGTCGTCATGGTCGTCGCGTTCCGGGTCGGGCCGGTGCGGGGCGTGGGCTGGGCCCAGGGGATGTTCACCCTCGTCGTGTCCTTCGTCTTCGCGCAGCTGGCGCCGGTGACCTGGCGGCTGGCCGAGGTGCGGATCATGGACGTGATCATCGGCAGCATGATCGGCGTCGTCTTCGGACTGCTCGCCTGGCCGCGGGGAGCCCGGGCGGAGCTGCACCGGGCCGTCGCCGAGCTGCTGGAGCGGGAGGCCGAGACGGTCGAGCGCACCACGGCCGCCGTGGTGGCGGGTGTCCCGGGCACCACGACCGACGACCGGGCGCTCCAGCGTGCGCTGTCCCTGGCGGAGAGTGCGTACGCGCAGCGCCAGGGCGAGCCGAGGGCGCCGGCGCAGGGGGCGCCGGACTGGCAGGCGGCCATGATGACGGGTCATCACGTGCTGTGGGGCTCGCGCCGGCTGCTCGCCCGCTCCGGGCCCGTCCTCGACCCGGTGCACCGGGACCGGCTCGGCGGCCGGACGTCCGAACTCGTCGCCGCGATGTACGCCGCAGCCCGCCGCGCCCGGGCCGAGCCACCCGCGGCCACCGCCGAATGGCTCCCCACACGCGCCGCCGACGCCCCGGCCCCGGCTCCCCCCGGACAGCCGTCCCCGGATGCCGGCATGCCGCCGGCGGCCGGGGCAGGCGGCGAGCGGCCGTATCCCGATACACCCGACAGCGTGGCGCCGTCGCGGTATTTCGGGGCGCTCGCCTGGCTCGAATCGCTCGCCGTCGACGTCGAGCGCGTCCTGCAGCCGTGCCGCGCCCCGTCCGGCGAGGTCGAGGAATCTCGAAAATAGTTGCACGAGACGTCTCGTCTCGTTATGGTCGGTGCATGACCTCAGCGAAGCCCGCCCACATCGCCATGTTCTCCATCGCCGCCCACGGGCACGTGAACCCGAGCATCGAGGTGATCCGGGAGCTCGTCGCCCGCGGCCACCGCGTCAGCTACGCCATCCCCGCCGCCTTCGCCGACAAGGTCGCCGAGACCGGCGCCGCGCCCGTGATCTACACCTCCACCCTCCCCACCGACGACGACCCGGAGGCCTGGGGCACCGAACTCATCGACAACCTGGAGCCCTTCCTGAACGACGCCGTCCAGGTCCTCCCGCAACTCGCCGCCGCCTTCGAGGGCGACGAACCGGACCTCGTCCTCCACGACATCACCTCCTACCCGGCGCCCGTGCTCGCCCACCGCTGGGGTGTCCCCGCCGTCTCGCTCTCCCCGAACCTCGTCGCCTGGGAGGGGTACGAACAGGAGGTGGCCGAGCCGATGTTCGCCGGGCTGAAGGCCTCCGAGCGCGGGCAGGCGTACTACGCCAAGTTCGCGGCATGGCTCAGCGAGAACGGCCTCGGCGACCAGGTCGACCGCTTCCAGAGCCGGCCCCGTCGCAGCCTCGTCCTGATCCCCAAGGCCCTGCAGCCCCACGCCGACCGCGTCGACGAGGCCGTCCACACCTTCGTCGGCGCCTGCCAGGGCGACCGCAGCGCCACCCAGGGCACCTGGAGCCGGCCCGAGGCCGCCCACGGCAAGAAGGTCGTCCTGGTCTCGCTCGGCTCGGCCTTCACCAAGCAGCCCGCCTTCTACCGCGCCTGCATGGACGCCTTCGCGGACCTGCCCGACTGGCACGTCGTCCTGCAGATCGGCAAGTTCACCGACGAGGCCGACCTGGGCGAGATCCCCGCCAACGTCGAGGTCCACCGCTGGGTCCCCCAACTGGACATCCTGCGCCAGGCCGACGCCTTCATCACCCACGCGGGCGCCGGCGGCAGCCAGGAGGGGCTCGCCACCGCCACCCCGATGGTCGCCGTCCCCCAGGCCGTCGACCAGTTCGGCAACGCCGACATGCTGGCCGCCCTGGGCGTCGCCCGGCACGTCCCCATGGCCGACGCGGACGCGGCCACCCTCCGCGAGGCGGTCCTCGCCCTCGTCGCCGACCCCGCCGTCGCCGCCCGCGCCGAGGAGATCCGGGCCGGGATGGCCGCCGAGGGCGGCACGCACCAGGCGGCCGACCTCATCGAGGCCGAACTGTCCTAGTGCTGTGCCGAGCGGCCAGGGCCCCGGCCCTGAGCCGCCGGACACAACACCCCCTATGGTGCCCCCATGACGAACAAGGCCACGGTGACGACCAAGTACGCGGCACTGCTGCGCGGGATCAATGTCGGCGGCAGCAGGAAGGTCCCGATGGCGGAACTGCGCACGGTCCTGGAAGGGCTCGGGCACGGCGACGTACAGACGTACCTGCAGAGCGGGAACGCCGTGTTCAGCAGTGCGCAGACCGACCCGGTGGCACTCGCCCGGGAGCTGGAGGCGGCCATCGAGGCCCACTTCGGCTTCCGGGTCCCGTGCCTGGTGGTGGACGGCACCTACCTGCGCGCCGTCGCGGACGCCTGCCCCTTCCCGGCCGCGGAACTGGAGGGCAAGCAGCTCCACGCCACCTTCTTCTCCGAACAGCCCGGCCCGGAGCGCTTCGCCGCGCTCGACGGCGCCGCGTTCCTCCCCGAGGAGTACCGGCTCGGCGACCGCGTCCTCTACCTCTACGCCCCCGCCGGCCTCGGACGCTCCAAGCTGGCCGAAGCGCTCGCCCGGCCCGCCGTCGTCAAGGGCATCGACGTGACCACCCGCAACTGGAACACCGTCGCCAAGCTCGTCGAACTGACCGCTCCCTGACCCGGTGCCTACGCGTCCGGCGCCGGGGTGGCCTGGTGGTAGTACATCCGCCAGCCGGCCCCGTCGTCCGACCTCCGCCAGATCGAACTCCGGCGCGCCCGCCGCCCGTCGATCACGGTCTCGTAGGTGAGGTGCACCACCCCGGGCGCCAGCTCGACCCCCGTCATGCCGGAGGGCTCGTACCACGGTCCGTCCTCGGCGCCGCCCTCCATCTCGGGCAGCGCCGCCAGCATCGACCGCCGGTCCCACCTGCGGCCCGAGGCACCGACCTCGACGAACTCCGGATCGAGGAGCCGGTCCGTCAGGACCCTCGACGTCCGCACGCCCGGACTCATCAACTGCATCTCGCGCGCGACCGCCTCGGCCACGGCCCCTCCGTCCCCACCCATGTGATCATCCTGCCCCGGGCGGATGCGGCGCCGGTGACCGGCCCCGGGGGCGACGCCGGCGGTGCGGTGTGCCAGGCTCATCGGCATGCGGTACATCATCATCGGCGCGGGCGCCGTGGGCGCCACCATCGGAGGACGGCTCGCGGAGGCGGGCGGCGACGTCGTCCTCGTCGCACGCGGCGCGCACGCGGAAGCCCTGCGGACCGGGGGACTGCGCCTCACGACGGCCGACGGGAGCCGGGTGCACCGGCTCGACGTGGTCACCGGACCGGACGAGCTGGGCGAACTGCGCCCGGACGACGTGCTGTTGCTGGCCGTGAAGACCCAGGACGCCATCGCCGCGCTCGACACCTGGGGCGACGCGGAGGTCGCGGGCGGCGGCACGGCCGCGCAGCGGCTCCCGGTGCTGTGCGCGCAGAACGGCGTGGAGAGCGAGCGACTGGCGCTACGGCGCTTCGCGCGCGTGTACGGGGTGTGCGTCTGGCTGCCCGCCACTTTCCTTGAGCCCGGCGTGGTCTCGGCGCTGTGCACCCCCCTGACCGGCATCCTGCACCTGGGCCGGGCCGCGGGCGGCACGGACGCCCTCGCCCGGACCGTCGCGGCGGACCTGACGAAGGCGGGCTTCGAGGCCCCGCTGGTCGAGGACGTCATGCGGTGGAAGTACGCGAAGCTGCTGGGCAACCTGGGCAACGCGATCCAGGCGACCACCGGCCCGGAACCCGACCCGGCGAAGGCGGCACTGCTGCTGCGCGCCGTCCGCGAGGCGAAGGCCGCCTTCGGGGCGGCCGGCATCGCGTACGCCTCCGACGCGGAGCAGTCGCAGGCCCGCGACGGGAAGGTCGAGCAGCCGCCGGGCCTACGGGGCGGCTCCTCCTGGCAGAGCCTGGCCCGCGGCACGGGCTCGGTGGAGGCGGACTACCTCAACGGGGAGATCTCGCTGCTGGGCCGGCTGCACGGGGTGCCCACCCCGGTCAACGACGTCCTGCGGCACGCGGCGAACATCTTCGCCCGCGAAGGCCTGCCGCCGGGCGCCATGTCCATCGCGGACCTGACGGCCCTGGCCGACGAGGCAGCCGCCCGCGCGTGACCGCCCGCCCGTGACCGGCGTCGGAGCGTGTCAGGCCGTCACGCCGTGAGGGCCGGGAGCCGGGCGGGGGCCGCCGCGGCCGCGTCGTAGCGGTGCAGCAGGAGGAGGGCCAGCTCCGGGGCGGCGCCCAGGACGTCGGCCACCACATCGGCGCCCGCCGCCCCGGCGCCGGCCACGATGCGGTCCGGGAGCCGGCCGGGCGCGATGACGTACGGGGCCACCGCCACCCGGGCGAAGCCCTCGGCGCGCAGGGCCCGTACGGCGTCCTCCGTACGGGGCAGAGCGGCGGAGGCGAACGCAGGCCGCACGGCGCACCAACCGGTGTGCCGCCACTCCCGCGCGATTTCAGCGATCACTGCGATCGCCTCCGGGTCCGTGGAACCGGCGGACGCGAGCACCACCGCGGTGGTGGCGCGGTCCGCCGGGGTGATGCCGGCTTCGGACAGCCGGCGTTCGAGCGCCTCGACGAGCAGCGGGGACGGGCCGAGGACGTCCGCCACCGAGACCGCCAGGCCCGGCAGACGGGTCAGCGCCTCCGACAGTGCCGCCGGGATGTCGGCCTTCGCGTGGAAGGCGCGGGTCAGCAGCAGCGGCAGGGCCACCACGTCGCGGACGCCGTCGGCGTGCAGCGCCGCCAGCACCTGCTCGACCCGCGGGGCGTTGAAGTCCAGGAAGGCCGTCTCCACCCGCAGTCCGGGCCGCAGCGCGCGCACACGCCGGGTCAGGGCGTGCACGGTCGCGGCGTGCCGCGGATCGCGGCTGCCGTGGGCGATGACGAGCAGTACGGGCGACATGCCGGTCAGCTCTTGACCAGGAGGCCGCGGCTGCGCAGGACGGAGCGTTCGAGGGGGCTGAAGATGAGGAGGTCGATGGCGATGCCGACGACGAGGATG
>NZ_JOBX01000115.1:0-9611 GCF_000720645.1 Streptomyces sp. NRRL S-378 | reverse complement strand
GACCCGGGGGGCGGGGGCCGTGGACCCGGGGGGCGGGGGCCGTCAGCGTTCCAGGTCGATCGTGAAGCGCCTCGTGCCGGTGCCGATCGTGTCGGCGTGGACCGAGCCGCGGGCGCGGTCGAACTCCCCGGTACCGCCGGTGATCCCGTTGTCGAACGACGGCGGAGGACCCGGGACGAGGTGACCGTAGACCATCCCCTGCACCGACAGCTGGCCGCCCGGGAGGGTGTAGGTCACGACGCACTGCTCCGCTCCGCCGTTGTCGACCCGGGTGGTGGTGCAGGTCCCGCCGGTCTCGCCGACCTGCTTGTCGTCCTTGTCGAAGAGGATCGAGCGGAAGACGGTCCGGTCGCCCTGGGCGGGAGCGCCGCCCGGGTTGACCGGGAAGCGCGTCTGCTCCGCGAGCCGGCCGATGAGCGTGATGACCCGGCTCTTGCCCTTGTCGCGGGCGGAATCCGTGTCCGCCCCCGCGGCGGCCGCCGCGGGGGCGCAGGCGAGGAGGGTGACCAGCGCGGTGGCCGTACCGAGACGGGCGGCTCTGAGGGAACGCATCGTGCGGCTCCTGAGATGGGTGCTCATGAATGATCGGACGACGAAACCGTCATGCGATGTCCTTCATAACCCCGCCCCCGCCCCCGCCCCGGGCCTCCCGGCGCGACCCACCGTCAGATCCGACCGATCAGAGGACACCGGGCCCACAGTGCAACCGGAGCAGACGAAAGCCCCTGACCCGCGCCGTACGCGCAGGTCAGGGGCTTGATCGCGATACTTGCTGCTTCGTGTTACTTCTTGCCAATGGTTTTTGCTCCGACCTGCGACTTCACCCCGGATACTTCCTCAAACCTGGGGCCGACCGGTCAACGGTTGTCACCCTCAGCCGCCCTCGGCCACCACCCCACGGCCCACAGACACCCACGAACCACCCCTTCGAGCCCCGACTTGCGCCGGCGCTCGCGGGTGGTCAGTCGGCGTATTCGCGGTGGTCGAGAGTGACAGCAGTACGCCGAGCGGTGGCTCGGCAACCACGGCGCCGACCCGAACAAGGGCTTCTCCATGGAGTCGCAGTTGCAGCTGCACCCTTTCCGTACATCGGCTCGCGCCCGCTGGCATCCTTCCAGCCCGCCCACCTCCGCGACTGGGTGGCCAAGCTCAAGGCGGCCGGCCTGTCCGGGTCGCACGCGCGAGTCATCTACTCGAATGTGCGGAGCGTGTTGAACGCGGCGGTCGATGACAAGCCAAGAACCCGTGCGCTGCCCGGTCGGTAAAGGCCCCGACGGTTGAGGCCAAACGGGTGATCCCGTGGACCGCCAAGCGGGTCTTAGCGGTGCAGGCCGAGCAGCCGGAGCGGTACCGCGCGCTCGTGGACCTGGGTGCCGGGTGCGGGCTGCGGCAGGGCGAGATCCCGGGCATCGGCGTGGACGCGTCGACTTCGCCGCGGGCACGGTGCACGTGGTCCAGCAGCTCGAGCTGAGCCGGAGCAAGCCCGTGTTCGCTCCCCCGACGGGCGGCAAGCTCCGCGACGTCCCGTTGCCGGGTCCGGTGGCCGACGCCGTGCGCACCCCCATGACCCAGTGCCCACCAGTGGACATCACACTGCCGTGGGGCACCGCCGACGGAGCGCAGGTGACAAAGCGGCTCGTATTCACCGCCCCGATGGGCGGGCACGTGTGGCGGAACATGTTCAACACCGAGCAGTGGAAGCCCACACGTGCAGCTGCAGGTGTCATCGCCGAACGGGCCTACGCCTCCGCCCACGGGATACACGCCCTGAGGCACTTCTACGCCTCGGTGTTGCTGGACGCAGGAGAGAACGTCAAAGCTCTGGCGGAGCACCTGGGGCACTCAGGTCTCACGCTGCGGGTCTACGCCCACCTGATGCCGACCAGTCAACAGCGGACACGAGAGGCCGCCGAAGCGATCTACAGTCCCGGATCCATCACAGGCGGCTCGACTAAGGTGGCTCGCTAATCCGCATGGTAAATCTGGGCGTTATCCTGACCACTAATCGCACCGTTATCGGGTTCGCTAATATCAACGTTAACCATTACGGGAGCGGCAAGTCCTCGACAGCTACAGTAGAAATGTAGAAGCAGGTCAGGGACTCACAGTCCACCCGAGAGCCAACAAATAGAGAATTACCATCTCCGAACCAGACACCCCCACCTGGGCGTTTGTGTCGAAGAGAGAGCAGTCGGTAAAGTCGCTGGTGCGCAAAAAGAGAGCCGCCCTGGCAGGGGCGGCTCTCACGTCCATACGCGCTTGCATGACCTCTTGTCTGGACCTACGAGCACACATGGAGCCTCTATGGTGCCACGCCCGGGTTTGACCATCGACATCTCACTTCGCGAACTTCCGTTCTTGGCAATCAGCGCCGGAGCCGCAGCACTCCCCGCCTGGACTGAGGTCCCGCCGGCCGCCGCTGTGCCTCTGGCCATTCTGATCGCTGTACACATCCGCGTGCGCCGGCTCGTCCGACGCGCCTGACGGCCCGCAGACGGCCCCAGCGCAACGAGAAGCCCCCCACCCCGCCGGGAAACGGCAGGCGGGGGGCTGTTTCGTGCTTCGAGGTTACTTCTTGCCCTGGTTCTTGACGGCCTCGATGGCGGCCGCGGCGGCGGCCGGGTCGAGGTAGGTGCCGCCCGGGTTGAGGGGCTTGAAGTCCGCGTCCAGTTCGTAGACGAGCGGGATGCCGGTCGGGATGTTCAGGCCCGTGATGTCGGCGTCCGAGATGCCGTCGAGGTGCTTGACCAGACCGCGCAGGGAGTTGCCGTGCGCGGCCACCAGGACCGTGCGGCCCGCCAGCAGGTCCGGGACGATGCCGTCGTACCAGTACGGCAGCATGCGCTCGACGACGTCCTTGAGGCACTCGGTGCGCGGACGCAGCTCGTTCGGGATCGACGCGTAACGAGGGTCCTCGGACTGAGAGAACTCCGTACCGTCCTCGAGCACCGGCGGCGGGGTGTCGTAGGAACGGCGCCACAGCATGAACTGCTCCTCGCCGAACTCCGCGAGGGTCTGCGCCTTGTCCTTGCCCTGCAGCGCGCCGTAGTGGCGCTCGTTCAGGCGCCAGGAGCGGTGCACCGGGATCCAGTGGCGGTCCGCGGCCTCCAGCGCGAGCTGCGCGGTGCGGATGGCGCGCTTCTGGAGCGAGGTGTGCAGAACGTCGGGCAGCAGGCCGGCGTCCTTGAGCAGCTCACCGCCCCGGACCGCCTCCTTCTCGCCCTTCTCGGTGAGGTTGACGTCCACCCAGCCGGTGAACAGGTTCTTCGCGTTCCATTCGCTCTCGCCGTGGCGGAGGAGGATCAGCTTGTACGGTGCGTCGGCCATGCGTACGAGCCTAATGGACGCCCGGGCGCGCCCGCGCGCGGTGCCGGATCCCGTCGATTGACGGCGGGCGTCAATTGACTGGCGCCCGGAGCCCACCCACTCGTAATGTGCACCCCGGTAGAGCGACACTTACACCCTCGGGGGGATTCCGTATGTCCGCTGACAGTCTGAGACGGGCCGCCCGGGAGAGCGTCTCGGGTCTGCCCCGGGCGTTCTGGTGGCTGTGGACGAGCACCCTCGTCAACCGGCTCGGGGCCTTCGTCGCGACCTTCATGACCTTGTACCTGACCCTGGACCGGGGCTACTCCGCCTCCTTCGCGGGACTCGTGGTCGCCCTCCACGGCTTGGGCGGTGTGGTGTCCTCCCTCGTCGCGGGCGTGATGACCGACCGGCTCGGGCGGCGCCCCACCCTGCTGGCGGCCCAGGCCTCGACGGCCTTCTCGGTCGCGCTGCTGGGCTTCATGGAGCATCCCGCGGCGATCGCGGCGGTGGCCCTCCTGGTGGGGATGACCTCGAACGCCTCCCGCCCGGCGGTCGCGGCGATGATGGCGGACATCGTCCGCCCCGAGGACCGCGTACGGGCCTTCGCGCTCAACTACTGGGCCATCAACCTCGGCTTCGCCATCAGCGCGACCGCGGCCGGCCTGATCGCCGAGTACAGCTACCTGGCCGGTTTCCTGGGCGAGGCGGCGCTGACGCTCGTCTGCGCGGTGCTCGTCTACGTCAAGCTGCCCGAGTCCCGGCCGGAACGCGGCACGTCCGCCGGGTCCGGCGCCTCCCCGGACAAGAGCGGGGCGGGAGCGGGCGCGGAGACGGAGATCCGCCTCGGGACCGTGCTGCGCGACGGGCGGTTCATGGGCGTGGTCGGGCTGTCGTTCCTGATCTCGCTGATCTTCACGCAGGGGTCGGTCGGCCTGCCCGTGGCGATGGGCACCGCCGGCTTCTCCCCGGGGGACTACGGGCTCGTCATCGCGGTGAACGGCCTGCTCATCGTCGCCCTGCAGATCCCCGTCACCCGCCTCATCGAGCACCGGGACCCGCAGAAGCTGCTGGTGGTCTCGGCGCTGCTGGCCGGCTACGGCTTCGCGCTGACGGCATTCGCCGGACCGGTGTGGGCGTACGCGCTGACGGTGTGCGTGTGGACGCTCGCCGAGATCGTCAACTCGCCGACCCAGATGGGCCTGGTCGTGCGGCTCTCGCCGGTGCACGGGCGCGGGCGCTACCAGGGCGTCTACACGATGTCCTGGTCGGTGGCCGCGCTGGTGGCGCCGCTGATGGCCGGCTTCATGATCGACCGGTGGGGGGCGAACTGGCTCTGGGCGACCACGGGCGTCCTCGGCACCGGGGCGGCGGCCGGCTACTGGCTCCTGATGCGGAACCTCCCCACGGACGCCACGGACACCGCCCCGGCGGCGACCGGCGGCCCGACGACCACCACCCCCCGAACGCCGGAACCCCTGCCCGCCGCACCGAACTGACCGCTCGGGCCGCGCCCCGGCCGGCCGGGGCGCGTGGTGCTGGGCGGTGCGGCCGGGGTGAGGTCAGGTGGCCGAAGAGGGCCGCCGACAGGACAACCGCCGCGCGGAAGAGGAACGTCAGCACCGCCATGGCGGCCTTCTGTTCCCCCGTGACCCCGGTCTCCGCCATGGCCATGGCGGGCCGGGACGGGCCGGGACCGGGTTCGCGGTGAACGCGTCGGGGGCGACGTAGCCGACGGACAGGAGGGCCACGGCGAACGGGTCGCGCCTCGGCGATCGCGTCAGCCGGTCGGGCCGCCGGGGCCGGCCGGCTCGCCCTGCGGCCGCGTCAGGTGCTTGAAGGCGTCGAGGTTGAAGGTCGGCTCGCCGCGCGAGACCCGCCACTCGTACTCGCGCCGGATGGCGCTCGCGAAGCCCAGCTCCAGCAGCGTGTTGAACGAGCCGTCCGCGGCCTCCAGCACCGTGCCGAGCAGCCGGTCCAGCTCCTCCGGGGTGACGACCGACAGCGGCAGGCGTGCCGTCAGGTAGATGTCGCCGAGCCGGTCCACCGCGTAGGCCATCCCGTACAGCTTGAGGTTGCGCTCCAGCAGCCAGCGGTGGACGGCCGCCTCGTTCTCGTCGGGGTGGCGGATCACGAAGGCGTTGACCGACAGCGAATGCCGGCCGACCCGGATCGAGCAGGTGGTGCTCAGTTTGCGCGTGCCGGGGAGCGTGACGACGTAGGAGCCCGGCGCGGGGCTCTCCCAGTCCAGCTCGGCGCCGGTGAGCGCACTCTCGATGATCTCGGCGGTGTCAGCCATGGTGGGAGCGTACGCGACGGCGGTGATCGTGCATCGCCGCCGTGTACACGTCGGCCGTGCCGCTCGCCGCGGTGTCCCAGCCGAAGAACTGCGCGTGCCGTGCCGCCTCGGCCCCCATCCGGTCCGCGAGCGCGGGATCGTCGACGAAGCGGCGCAGCTGGCGCGCGTAGTCCGCCGGGTCGTGCCCGGGTACGAGGATCCCCGTGACGCCGTCGTCGACGGCGACGGGCAGCCCGCCGACCTCGGCGGCCAGCACCGGGGTGCCGGCGGCCTGGGCCTCTATCGCGACGAGCCCGAAGGACTCGCTGTAGGACGGCATGACGAGCACGGACGCCGCGCGGAACCAGTCCGCGAGCCCGTCCTGGGCGACCGGCGGGTGGAAGTGCACGAGGTCGGCGATGCCGAGCTTCGCGGCGAGCTTCTGCAGGCCCTCGGGTTTGGCGAGGCCGCTGCCGCTGGGGCCGCCGACGACGGGGACGAAGAGGCGGCGGCGCAGCGAGGGGTCCCGGTCGACGAGGACGGCAACGGCGCGCAGCAGGATGTCGGGGGCCTTCAGCGGCTGGATCCGTCCGGCGAAGAGCGGGATGACGGCGTCCTGCGGCAGGCCGAGGCGGGCGCGGGCGGCGGCCCGGCCGTCGCCGACGGTGAACCGCTGGAGGTTCACGCCGGGGTGGACGACGGCCACCTTGGCGGGGTCGGCCTCGTAGTACCGCACGAGCTCGTCGGCCTCTTCGGCGGTGTTGGCGATGAGCCGGTCGGCGGCGGAGACGATCTGGGTCTCGCCTATGACGCGGGCGGCCGGCTCGGGGGTGTCGCCCTCGGCCAGCGCCGCGTTCTTGACCTTGGCCATGGTGTGCATGGCGTGGACGAGCGGCACGCCCCAGCGCTGGGCGGCGAGCCAGCCGACGTGCCCGGAGAGCCAGTAGTGGGAGTGGACGAGGTCGTAGTAGCCGGGGCGGTGGCCGGCCCAGGCCTGCATCACGCCGTGGGTGAAGGCGCACAGCTGGGCCGGGAGCTCCTCCTTGGCCAGCCCCTCGTAGGGGCCGGCGTCCACGTGCCGTACGAGGACGCCGGGAGCCAGCTCGACCACGGGCGGCAGCCCGCCGGTGGTGGCGCGGGTGAAGATCTCGACCTCGATGTTGATCGCGGCGAGCCGCCTGGCCAGCTCCACGATGTAGACGTTCATCCCGCCGGCGTCGCCGGTGCCGGGCTGGTGCAGCGGTGAGGTGTGCACGCTGAGCATGGCCACGCGGCGCGGCTTGCGGTGGTGGCCCACGGCCGGCAGGCGCAGCCTGGGCGGCTCGTGACGGGTGGCGGCACGGGCGGCGGCGAGGCGCCCGCTGAGGCTGCCGCCGAGGCGGGACACGTACTGGCTCAAGGAAGCTGTTCCTCTCGGCTCGGACGGTGCGCGCGCGACGCTCGGACGGCATGACTGCGGGGGCGCGTAGGGCGCCCTGCAAGGAGTGCAACCCGCACGGCCGTCCCCCGCATTCCGGCGTTCCCGGTTTTCCTGCGCGTTTCCTCGTGTTTCTTGGTGCCTTCTCGGGGCGCCGGGCGATTTTCACGGTGTGCGGGCGCTCCGCTTACCCTCGGCTCATGGCCTCCCGCAGTACCCCGTCACCGTCACCCAGCCGCGCCTCCGGCCGTCCTGTGGGCTCGGTGACGCGCGGGACCACGAACCCGAACCGGTTGCGCCGGATGGACCGCTGGATCGCCTTCGCCCACGGGGCGGCGCTGCGGCGTGCGGGGGATCCGGTGGCCGTGGACCTCGGGTACGGGGCGGCGCCCTGGACCGCGGTGGAGCTGCTGGCACGGCTGCGGGACGCGGCGCCGCGGGTGCGGGTCGTCGGCATCGAGATCGAGCCGGCCCGGGTGGCGGGGGCGAAGCCGTACGAGCGGGAGGGGCTGAGCTTCCGGCACGGCGGCTTCGAGGTCCCGCTGGAGGGCGGGGAACGGCCGGTGCTGATCCGAGCGGCGAACGTACTGCGCCAGTACGACGAGGAGCAGGTCGCGGAGGTCTGGGCCCGGCTGTGTGCGCGGCTGGCCCCGGGCGGGCTGCTGGTGGAGGGGACCTGCGACGAGATCGGGCGGCGGCACGTGTGGGTGGCGCTGGGGCCGGAGGGGCCGCACACGGTGACCTTCGCGACCCGGCTGGGCTCGCTGGAGCGTCCGTCCGACCTGGCGGAGCGGCTCCCGAAGGCGCTGATCCACCGGAACGTGCCGGGTGAGCCGGTGCACGCCTTCCTGCGGGACTTCGACCGGGCCTGGGCGGCGGCGGCTCCGTACGCCTCGTACGGGGCGCGGCAGCGCTGGATCCGCACGGCGCGGGCGCTGTCGGCGGACTGGCCGCTGGCGGACGGGCCGGGGAGGTGGCGGCAGGGAGAACTGACGCTGCGCTGGGAGGCGTTGCGCCCGGCGGGGTGAATGCGGTGCGGTGGGGAACCGGGGGCGGGGGGTACCCCGTTGATCCGTGAGGGGCACGGCCGGGGGTCCGTTGGGGCAGACAAGATCGAAACGGTATCCACAAGGGTGTCGGAATCCATCGACTCGTGGCACCATCCCGATGGCAGTGCAAAGTTACTGATGAATAGTCAGATCTAAGACCGATCTGACGCGGGTGCCTGGGGGGACCATGGGGTCGGTAAGGCGACGACGAGGCGCAAGCTCTCTCGTGCTGCTGTGCGCGATGGCGGTGCTGTCGGCACCGGGCCTCGCGACGGGCACGGCGTACGCGGCGCCGGCGACTCCGACCGCACCCGGGGCTCCGGCGGTGCCGGCCGCTCCCCTGCCGGGGCCGGGCGGCAAGTCCCTGGAGCAGGTCCGCAAGGACATCGAGGAGCTCTACCGGCAGGCGGGCACCGCGACGGACGCCTACAACCTCGCCGAGGCCGAGACCAAGGCCCAGTCGGACAAGATCGTGGAGATCGCCAACCTGATCGTCGCCGGCAAGGAGCGGATCGCCACGCTGAAGAGCCGCGCGGGCGCCGCAGCCCGCGCGCAGTACCGCTCGGGCGGCCTGCCGCCGGGCGCGAAGCTGGCGTTGAGCGAGGACCCGAACCACTTCCTCGACGGGGCGGGCCGGTTGCGCCAGGGCGAGAAGGCCGCCTCCGACCTGCTGTCCGAACTGGACCGCACCCAGACGGACTTGCAGCGCTACGCGGAGGAGGCGAGCGAGCGCTGGCAGAAGCTGGAGGCCAACCGGGTCAAGCAGGAGGAGTCCAAGAAGCAGATCGAGGAGAAGATCAAGGCCGCGGAGGAGCTGGAGAGCAAGCTCGAGGCCGAGGAGAAGGCCCGGCTGATCCAGCTGGAGCAGGAAGCCCAGTACAGGGCGCAGACGGCATGGCTGTCCACGGGCGCGATGAAGGACGTCAACGGCAAGGCGACGGACGCCGGCAAGCAGGCCGTGCAGTTCGCCACCGCGCAGATGGGGAAGCCGTACAAGTGGGGCGCCGTCGGCCCCGACTCCTTCGACTGCTCCGGGCTGACCTCCCAGGCCTGGCGCGCGGCGGGGCGCGGCATCCCGCGCACCTCGCAGGAGCAGCTGCGGCTGCTCCCGAAGATCGCGCTCAAGGACATGCGGCCGGGCGATCTGATCATCTACTTCGACGACGCGAGCCATGTCGGTATGTACGTGGGCGACGGCGCGATGGTCCACGCCCCGCGCCCCGGCCGCAACATCACGATGGCGGGCGCGGGCTCCATGCCGATCAAGGCGGTGGTCCGCCCGGACGCGTAGCCCTTCCGCCACCGCCGTCTGCGGTGGCCTGCGCTTGCCCTGGCCGGGCGGGCCGCCGTTGCCCTGGCCGGGCGGTGCGGTTGCCCTTGCCCTGGCCGGGCGGTGCGCTTGCCCTGACCGGGCGGTGTGCTCGTGTTCCGGGTGCGGGCCGGTGGCCGCGCCTCAAGCGCCGGCGGGGCTGGGTGGTGGCCCGGAGCGGGAGCGGGGGGTGGGGGTGCGGGGCCGCCGGGGGGTGTCTCCTCGGCTCGGCGCGTGCGGGTATGGCTCGAC
>NZ_JOBX01000114.1:0-9670 GCF_000720645.1 Streptomyces sp. NRRL S-378 | reverse complement strand
CTGCTGTCTTGCGTTTCCGATTCTATCAGACTCTTTCGTGTCCGATTTCCTCGGCGCTTTCCAGGTTCTCGCTTTCGCGTTTCCCTTTCCGGCGGATCCGACTCTATCAGAAGTTTTCCACCGGATTTCTCCGGCTTCGAATTCCTGAAATGAGGAGTCGGTTGTACCCCGATCGGATCTTGAAGTCCATGTGGGGTGAGAGAGACTTTAAACCATCGCTGCCGAACTTGTCCAGTTCGAGGCAACCGTTCGAATCTACCTCCCCGCTTCTTCCGTGTCAACGGCGTTTGCGGGACGACGAGGAGACTAGCAGCTCAGCAGGCTTGTACGCACATCAGGCCGCGGTCGGAAGCGTTGCGGTCCGGTCGGCGGCCTCCACGTCGCCGAGTTCGCCGGCACGCGCGGCCCTGCCGCCCAGGACGAAGACGTAGAGCAGGAAGGCCGCCTCGGCGACCACGCCGATCGTGATGCGCGCCCAGGTGGGGAGCCCCGAGGGAGTGACGAAGCCTTCGATCAGGCCGGAGACGAAGAGGACCACCGCGAGGCCGAGGGCCATGCCGAGGGCTGACCGGCCCTGTTCGGCGAGGGCCGTGCGACGGGTGCGGGGTCCGGGGTCGATGACCGTCCAGCCGAGGCGCAGCCCGGTACCCGCGGCCACGAAGACGGCCGTCAGTTCGAGCAGGCCGTGCGGGAGGATCAGGCCCAGGAAGACGTCGAGCCGGCCGGCGGATGCCATCAGGCCGAGGCCGACCCCGAGGTTGGCCATGTTCAGGAAGAGGATCCACAGCACCGGGATTCCCAGGAAGACGCCCAGGACGAGGCAGATCGCGGCCGCCTGGGCGTTGTTCGTCCAGACCTGGGCGGCGAAGGAACCCGCGGGGTTGCTGGAGTAGTAGGTCTCGTACTCTCCGCCCGGCTTCGTGAGCTCCTTCAGCTGCTCGGGGGCTGCGATGGCGCCCTGGACCTCCGGGTGCGCGGCTATCCACCAGCCGATGAGCACGCCGAGCGCCGTGGAGAGCAGGGCCGTCGGTATCCACCAGCGGCGGCTGCGGTAGACCGCGGCCGGGAAGCCCACGGTGAAGAAGAGGGCGGCGTCGCGCCAGCCGGCGCGGCGGGTGCCCGTGACCGTGGCGCGGGCACGCGCGACCAGTTGGGTCAGCCGCCCGGTGAGCATGGGGTCCGGTGCGCTGGACTGGATGAGCGAGAGATGGGTCGAGGTGCGCTGGTAGAGCGCGACGAGTTCGTCGGCTTCCTCGCCCGTCAGCTTGCGGCCGCGGCCCAAGAGCTGCTCCAGGCGGTCCCATTCCGCGCGGTGTGCCGTGACGAAGACGTCGAGATCCATCCGGTGCGCTCCCCTGCCCAGGTCCCCTGGCCGCTGCCTATTCCTAGTGTGGTCAGCTTGGCAGACTTGATGCAGTAGGGGCGGGGCAGGTCACATGAGAGGTGCTGCGGTGAGCGATCTGGTGACGGGGGACGCGGTCGTCCTGGGTCTGCGGCCGGCGAGGCTGCCGAGCCGGGCGCTGGCGATCCTCCTGGACCTGGCGGTCTACGTCACCGCGTACGGGGTCATCGGGGTCGGGCTGACCTTCGCGACCGCCTCGCTGGATCCGGCGGCCCAGGCCGCCATCGCCGTGGCGAGCTTCCTGTTGCTGCTGGTCGGCATCCCGATCGCGGTGGAGACCCTGTCCCACGGGCGCTCGCTGGGCAAGCTCGCCTGCGGGCTGCGGGTGGTGCGCGACGACGGCGGGCCGATCCGGTTCCGGCACGCGCTGGTGCGCGGGGCCCTCGGGGTGGTGGAACTGCTGCTGACGTTCGGCACGGTGGCGGCCATCGCCTCGTTGGTGTCGGCGCGCGGGCGGCGGCTCGGGGACGTCTTCGCGGGGACGCTGGTGGTCCGGGAGCGGGTCCCGGGTGCCCGGGTGATGCCGGTGCCGGCGCCGCCGCCGTGGCTGGCCGGACGGTTCACCCAGCTGGACCTGTCGGCCGTACCGGACGGGCTCTGGCTGGCGATCCGCCAGTACCTGACGCGCATGAACCAGCTGGATCCGCAGGTGGGTGCGGCGATGGCGGCGCGGCTCGCGGACGATCTCGTGGCGCGTACGGGGGCGCCGCCGCCGGCGGGGGTGCCGGCCGCGGCCTTCCTGATGGCCGTGGTCCACGAGCGTCAGTCGCGCGATGCCGCCCGGGCCTTCCACGCGGGCGCCGCTGCCGCCGCCCCGCCCGTCCCTCCGGTCACTCCGGCCCCTGCGGTCCCGTCCGGTTTCGGGCCGGTGCCGACCGCGGCGCCCGCGCAGCACGCCCCGAACACCCCGTACACCCCGTACGCCCCCCGGAGCGCTCCCGCGCCCGCGGCTCCCGCGGCGCCGACGGCCCCGGTGGAGGCTCCGCGCGCCGGTGGGTTCGCTCCGCCCGCCTGAGCGGGGCGCGGGCTCACTGCTCCTCGAAGGCCGAGGGCGGGGTCTCCAGGTGTTCGAGTTCGATACCGGGGGCCGAGAGGACCACGTCGCCGGCGACGTGGACCGTGTGTACCTCGCCCGTGTCCAGGGCGGTGACCCGGTACTCGTCCACCAGGAGCGGGCCGCTGTCCGTGGGGTGTTCCTGGCGGGCCACCAGGGCCCAGGCCTGGTCGACCGTACGCGGGGCCAGCACCGGGTCGGTCAGGGCGAGCAGGCGGACGCGGGTCGCGGGCGCGCCGGGGGTGAGGCGCAGCAGGCGGGTCGTGGCGATCAGGAAGGCCGGGGAGGTACCGGTGAAGCCGGGGGCGGCGATGTTGCCCTCGGTGGCCTCGGTGCCGGTGGGGTCGGTGCGGACCCAGGTGACGCCGTCGAGGGCGGCTCCGCGGACCTGCCAGCTCGCGGCGTTGACCTCCAGGCGGATGGGTCGGCCGAGTTCGTCGATCGCCAGGTCGACGGAGCCCCGGTGCTCGCCGTCCGGGGTGGTCAGCTGGGAGACGTAGCGCCAGCCGGAGGGGCCGGGGGCGCAGTGGAAGTGCTCCTCGGCGAGGGGGGTGTGGTCGTGCGGGTCGTGGAGCGAGTATCTGCCGCGGGGCATGGTGCGCACACTTCTTCGGATCGGGGGATACGGGGCAGGCCCCCGGCACGTGTGCCGGGGGCCTGCTTCAGGTCCGTCCGCGGTTGATCAGCCGGTGATCAGTAGCGGTAGTGGTCCGGCTTGTACGGGCCCTCGACCTTGACGCCGATGTAGGCGGCCTGCTCCGGGCGGAGGGTGGTGAGCTTGACGCCGAGGGCGTCGAGGTGGAGGCGGGCGACCTTCTCGTCGAGGTGCTTGGGCAGCACGTAGACGTCGGTCGGGTACTCCTCCGGCTTGGTGAAGAGCTCGATCTGGGCCAGGGTCTGGTCCGCGAAGGAGTTCGACATGACGAAGGACGGGTGACCGGTCGCGTTGCCGAGGTTGAGCAGACGGCCCTCGGAGAGCACGATCAGGACCTTGCCGTCGGGGAAGGTCCAGGTGTGGACCTGCGGCTTGACCTCGTCCTTGACGATGCCCTCGACCTTGGCCAGGCCGGCCATGTCGATCTCGTTGTCGAAGTGGCCGATGTTGCCCACGATGGCCTGGTGCTTCATCTTGGCCATGTCGGCGGCCATGATGATGTCCTTGTTGCCGGTCGTGGTGATGAAGATGTCGGCGGTCTCGACCACGTCGTCCAGCGTGGCGACCTGGTAGCCGTCCATCGCCGCCTGCAGGGCGCAGATCGGGTCGATCTCGGTGACGATGACGCGGGCGCCCTGGCCGCGGAGGGACTCGGCGCAGCCCTTGCCTACGTCGCCGTAGCCGAAGACGACCGCGACCTTGCCGCCGATGAGGACGTCGGTGGCGCGGTTGATGCCGTCGATCAGGGAGTGGCGGCAGCCGTACTTGTTGTCGAACTTCGACTTGGTGACGGCGTCGTTCACGTTGATCGCCGGGAAGAGCAGGTCGCCGGACTGCATCATCTCGTAGAGACGGTGCACGCCGGTGGTGGTCTCCTCGGTCACGCCGCGGATCTCGGACGCGAGCTGGGTCCACTTCTGCGGGTTCTCGCCGAGGGTGCGGTTGAGGAGCGTGAGGATGTGCGCGTATTCCTCGGAGTCCGCGGTGGACGGGTCCGGGGCCTCGCCGGCCTTCTCGAACTCGACGCCCTTGTGGACGAGGAGGGTGGCGTCACCACCGTCGTCGAGGATCATGTTCGGGCCGCCGGTGGGGGTGTTCGGCCAGGTCAGCGCCTGCTCGGTGCACCACCAGTACTCCTCCAGCGTCTCGCCCTTCCAGGCGAAGACCGGGACGCCCTGCGGGTTCTCCGGGGTGCCGTTCGGGCCCACGGCGATGGCGGCGGCAGCGTGGTCCTGGGTGGAGAAGATGTTGCAGGAGGCCCAGCGGACGTCGGCGCCGAGGGCGACGAGGGTCTCGATGAGCACGGCCGTCTGCACGGTCATGTGCAGGGAGCCGGTGATGCGGGCGCCGGCGAGGGGCTGGGCCTCCGCGTACTCGCGGCGGATCGACATCAGGCCCGGCATCTCGTGCTCGGCGAGGGTGATCTCCTTGCGGCCGAAGGCGGCCAGGGAGAGGTCTGCGACCTTGAAGTCCATGGGTGCTGCTCCTCATGGTTCGAGAGGTGGGTACGGCTGGTCCGTGCGCCGTCCTGGGGACGGGACACCGAGCACAGTCCGTCGGGGGTCCTCTCTCCCCTCGGCCGGTCGCAGGGACCGCCCGACCCGCCATCAGCAGCGACGCCTGACACTGCCCACGAATCTACACCGATCGGCGGCGGCGGCCCCAGTCGAACGGAGAACTGGGCGGGCGCGGATACCGGGCCGTCCGCCCACGCCCCCCACCCGATGCGCCTTTTCGGCCAGACCGTAATCTTCCAGCCGTTCGTACTGGTGGGAGGGGTTGGGATTCATGGCACGAAGGCCTGGACGACGTCGGGGGATCTGGGCGATCGCCCTGCTGGTGCTCGGCGTCACGCTGATCGCCGGTCCGCTGGCGTACATGATCGCCCGGTTCGCCCCGGTGAAGCAGTTCGGCGAGAACATGCTGCCCACGATCCCCGTCGGGAGCGTGCTCGTCGTGGAGAAGGACCACGGTGAGGTGCGGCACGGCGACGTGGTCACCTACGACCCGGCCGAGTGGGGGTACGACGGACCCTTCGTCGGACGTGTCGTGGCGCTGGGCGGCGACCACATCGCCTACGCGATGGGCGACCGGACGCTGACCCTCAACGGGAAGCCGCTCGACGAGCCCTACCTGCGCGACGGCGATGCCGGGGCGGGCGGGGTGAGCTTCGCCGTCTCGGTGCCGCAGGGCCGGATGTTCGTGCTGGGTGACAACCGCGGCAATTCCCAGGACTCGCGCTTCCACCCGGAACACCACCAGGGGACCCTGCCGCTGGCCGCGGTGACCGGGGTCGATTCCGGTATGCACGAGGAGTCCCCGCTGATGGTGGTCCTCGGCCTGCTCTCGTCCGCCGGGATTCTCCTCCTGCTCGTGGCAGTCGGGCTGGGGATCGCCTCGCTCGTGGCGCGGCGGCGCAGGCCGGTCGAGGTGCACGGGCCCGTCTGGGGCGCCACGCAGGTGGACCTGCCGTAGTCCCTGCACGTACGCCGGAGGCCCCCGCGGGCTCATGCTCGCGGGGGCCTCCGGCGCGTACGTACGCGGCGTGCGCGGCACGCGGCGTGCGCGGCGTGCGCGGCGTGCGGGACTACTTGGCGGCCTCGGGACGGTAGATGTCCGGCTCCAGGTAGATCACGCGGGCGATCGGAACGGCCTCGCGGATGCGGGCCTCGGCGGCGTTGATCGCGTCGGCCACCTCGGTCGCGGTGTCGTTGCCCTCGACGGCGATCTTGGCCGCGACCAGCAGCTCCTCGGGGCCGAGGTGCAGGGTGCGCATGTGGATGACGCGGGTGACGACGTCCCCGTCGACGGCCGCGGCCTTGATCTTCTCGACCTCTTCGACGCCGGCGGACTCACCGAGCAGCAGGGACTTCGTCTCCGCGGCCAGGACGATCGCGATGGCGATGAGCAGGACGCCGATGCACAGGGTGCCGATGCCGTCCCAGACGCCGTCGCCGGTCAGCAGGGCGAGGCCGACACCGCCGAGCGCCAGGACCAGGCCGACGAGCGCGCCGAGGTCCTCCAGCAGCACCACGGGCAGTTCGGGGGCCTTGGCCCGCTTCACGAACTGGGTCCACGACAGCTTGCCGCGGATCTCGTTCGACTCCTTGATCGCGGTGCGGAAGGAGAAGGACTCGGCGATGATCGCGAAGACCAGGACGCCGACGGGCCAGTACCAGGCCTCGATCGGGTGCGGGTCGTGGATCTTCTCGTAGCCCTCGTAGATGGCGAACATGCCACCGACGGTGAAGAGCACGATGGAGACGAGGAAGGCGTAGATGTAGCGCTCGCGGCCGTACCCGAAGGGGTGCTGCGGGGTCGCCTCGCGCTGGGCCTTCTTCCCGCCGAGGAGGAGCAGGCCCTGGTTACCGGAGTCCGCGACCGAGTGGACGCTTTCCGCGAGCATCGACGATGAGCCGCTGAAGAGGAAAGCCACGAATTTGGCTACAGCGATGGCGAGGTTGGCGGCGAGTGCCGCCACGATCGCCTTGGTACCGCCCGACGCGCTCATGGGTGCAGGGTGTCCTTCCTGGGCCAGTGACTACGGCCGCACATTGTTGCAGCCCCTGCGCCGGACGCCGTGTCAGACCACCACGGTGGCCCGGAAGACCGTACCGTTTCCGGATAGTTCGACCTTTTCGCCCGCCGGCACGAAGGCCGATCCGCCGGGCGTGAGCGTCAGTTCGCCGGCCTGCGCGGAGCCTGCCGTGCAGAGCAGGATCTGCGGGGCCCCGTCGGGCAGGACGTGGGGGGCGCCGCCGGGCGCGAGGAGGAAGCGGGAGAGCCGGAACTCGTCGATGGGGGCCTCGTAGACCTCCTCGCCACCGTCGCCCTCGGGCCGCATGACGGCCGGGTCGCTCGGCTCGAACCGCACGATCTTCAACAGCTCGGGGACGTCCACGTGCTTGGGGGTGAGCCCGGCGCGCAGCACGTTGTCCGAGTTGGCCAGCAGTTCGACGCCGAGGCCGTCGAAGTAGGCGTGCGGGACCCCCGCACCGAGGAACAGCGCCTCGCCGGGCTGGAGTCGGACGTGGTTGAGCAGCATGGCCGCGAGCACGCCGGGGTCCCCCGGGTACTCGTGGGCCAGGGCCGCGTACGTGGCGTACTCGCCGCCCAGGTGTGCGGCAGCAGCAGCGGTCTCGGCGACCGTACGGGCCATCTGCTCGCGGTCCGCGGTGAGTACGGCCGTCAGCACCTCGCGGAGCGCGGCCTCCTCGGGGTGCGCGCGCAGCACGTCGGCGTACGGCTTCAGGGAGCCCACGCCCAGCCCTTCGAAGAGGTCCGCGGACGCCTGCGGGGAGCGGAAGCCACACAGCCCTTCGAACGTCGTGATCGCGCAGATCATCTCGGGCTTGTGGTTGGGGTCCTTGTAGTTGCGGTGACCCGCGTCGATCGGGATCCCGCGCCGCTCCTCTTCCTCGAACCCCGCCTTCGCCTGGGCCAGGTCGGGGTGGACCTGGAGGGAGAGCGGGGCGCCGGCGGCGAGGATCTTGAAGAGGAAGGGCAGCCCGGGACCGAACTTGGCCACGGTGGCGGCGCCGAGCTCCCCCTCGGGGTCGGCGGCGATGACCTCCGCGAGCGACCTCTCGCCGGCGCCGCGGTCGACGCGGGACGGGGCGCCCGGGTGGGCTCCCATCCACAGCTCGGCCTGGGGCTCACCGGTGGGTTCGACACCGAGGAGCGCGGGCAGGGCGGTGGTGGATCCCCAGGCGTAGGGGCGGATCGTGTTGGTGAGGCGGTCCATCGTCGTCTTCCTGGATAGATCCGGGTGCGTGCGCGAGCTTCAGCCCTGTCCCCCGGCCGCCAACGCCAGGTAGGCGGTGGCGAAATCCGTGACGGCGAGCAGTTCGGCGAGCTGCTCCAGCTCGGCGCCCTCCTCCGGTTCGAGCTCGCTGATCGCCGTGTCGTGGCTGAGGGCGAGTTCGCGCGCGGCGGGGGCGGCGGTGAGACCGCCGGCCGGCCGGTCCCGGAGCAGGACGACGCGGGCGCGGAGGGCCTGGGGCTCGTCGACCCGGTCGCGGAAGAAGTCGTCGGGGTCGGCGCCGGCGGCGAAGTCACCGGCGAGCAGGACGCCGTGGGCGGGCAGTGCCTCGGGGAGCGCGGCCGCCAGTGCGGGGCGGCCGGCGAGTTCGGCGAGGGTGGCGGCGAAGCGGCGGCCCGCGGGGCCGGCGCCGGTGCCCTCGCTCCAGATGAGCGGCAGCGTGTCCGCCAGCTCGGCGGCGAGGGTCTTGGCCGGGTTGGAGTAAGTGGCGATGGCGGGCCCGCAGCGTTCGGCCGTCCGGTCGAGCCGGTCGGCGACGAGCTGGAGGGTCTCGGGGGCCGCGGTGATCAGGCCGACCTTGTCGAGGAGCAGCAGCAGCGGCGTCAGCAGGGCCCACAGGGCGCCGGGGCCCGCGGCGGCGGACTCGTCGAACTCCGGGTACGGGGCCTTCGCCATCGGTACGAGGAGCCCGTGCGCGCCGTCCACCGCCTCGCTCAGCGGGGAACGCTCCGGCGCCACGGCGACGACGGTGCAGCCGCGCCGGTAGGCCTGCTCGGCGAGCACGGCGAGCCCGGGCTCGGTGCCGTCGGTGGTGGTCACGAGCAGCAGGTCGACCGAGCCGGCCCAGCCGGGCAGGGACCAGCGCAGCGCCCCGGCGGCGTGGGCGACCCCGGTGGGGTCGAGCCGGATCACGGGCGCGGAGGCGCCCGCGAGGGCGCCGAGCAGGTCGGCGACGCCGGTGGCGGCGGTGCCGGGCCCGGCGATCAGGACCGCGCGGGGCCGGCCGTCGGGGCGCAGGGTGGCGATGCCCGCCTCGCTCGCGTGCCGGACCGCGGTGCGGACTCTGGCCCCGGCTTCGGCCGCGCCGCGGAGCAGGCCCCGTCGGTCGACGCGGGCGAGATCGTCCGGTGCGTCGAGGAGCGACTCGTCGAGCATGGCGGCCTCCGGCTGTTGGGTGACGGGAACCTGTCTGCGCGTGGTGCGGTGCGGTGCGGGTCAGGCGGGGCGGGTCGGGCGAGCGGGGTCAGGCGGGGCGGCGGGCCTCGTCCACGAGGAGCACCGGGATGCCGTCGCGGACCGGGTAGGCGAGACCGCAGTCCTCGCCGGTGCAGAGCAGCTCGGGGGTCTCGTCGGCCGACTTGTCCTCGAGGGGCGCGTGGCAGGCGGGGCAGGCGAGGATCTGCAGGAGGCCGGCTTCGAGCGGCATGGGGCGGGTTCCCTTCGGGGATGCGGGTGGGGCGTGGTCAGCGTACCCCTGGGGCTGCGCCGGTGCGGCCCGGGGCGGGCGGGGGTGGGACCCGGCTCCGCCGGGGCGCCGGGACCGCCGGGAGCCGGTTCAGGGAACCGGCTCCGCCGGGGCTTCGTGGGGCTCCGCCCCACACCCCGCGCCCCGAACACCGGCGCAGCCGGATTCGCGGGCCCGTGGCCGGAAGCGCGGGCCGAGGGGGCCGGAAGGCCCAGCCCCGTCGGAACCGGACCTCAGGCGCGGATGAGGGCCAGGGCCTCGTCGCGGACGCGGACCAGGGTTTCCCGGTCGCGGGCCTCGACGTTCAACCGCAGCAACGGCTCCGTGTTCGA